>CAYVHH010000554.1:0-3758 GCA_964450175.1 uncultured bacterium
CCGCTACGTGATGCCGCGCTTCCAGGGCTCGCTCGAGACCACGCGCGGCTCGAACGAGTGGGCGCGCGACAACCGCAAGACCATCTTCAGCCCGAACGTCGAGGCGATCCGCCGCGCGTTCACCGATGCGGGACGTGAAGTCCCCGCGGAGTTCAAGCAAAGAACGTCGGGCGCCCGCGACGAGTAGCCGGCGGTCGGGTCAGGCGCCGCGCAGTCGTCACAGCGGCTAGCGGACCTTGTTGTCGATCGGCGGCACGGTCTTGAGATACCGGGCGATCGCCAGCGCGTCGGCTTCCGTGAGGTCCTTGAACCCAGCCGAGGTGCCGACGATGACTGTCCGCATGAGCGAGTATGCCTCCTGGCCCGACGGCTTCACGCCGGTGCGCAGGAACCGCGCGATCTGAGCCTCCGTCCAGCGGCCGATCCCGGTCTCGTCGTGCGGCGTGATGTTGGCCGCGAGGCTTCGCTCCGGTCCCGGCCCGCCCGCCAGGAACTTGGTGTCGTCCGTCGAGGCGTCGAATCGCCTGGGGGTGTGGCACTCGGCGCAATGTCCGGCGCCGCCGGCGAGATATGCTCCACGCGCCAGCCCCTCACGCGGCGCGATCTTCACCGCGGTGGTGAGGGTCCGGGCGGGGACGGGAATCTTCAGGGAGCGCGCGGGCACCGCTGATTTGACCGGCTTCACGGACCGCAGATAGGCCACCAGCGCCTCGATCTCGTCGTCGGCGATGTTGCTGAGGTACTTGTACGGGTGGATCGGAAACAGCTTCGACCCGTCGGGGCGCTCGCCGCGACGAATCGCATTGATCACCTGCGTGTCGGTCCACTTCCCGATCCCGGTCTCGGTGTCCGGCGTGATGTTCGGCGTGT
Organism: uncultured bacterium; assembly: GCA_964450175.1. Lineage (GTDB taxonomy): Bacteria > Methylomirabilota > Methylomirabilia > Rokubacteriales > CSP1-6 > AR31. The sequence goes on from CAYVHH010000554.1 coordinate 871, forward strand.
AGACGACGCCGAAGAAGGACAGGTCGAACTTCGTACCGCCGGCGTTCAGGCCGGCTCCCTCAGGCGTCGTGTGGCACGCGCAGCCGCCGGCGGTGCCGAACACGTACTTCCCTCTGGCGACGAGATCGGGATTCGGCTCGGCGGCCCGGACAGCTCCGGGCCAGACGATCATCGCGAGTGTCGCCAGGATCACCGCGACGCGGCGATCGATCATCGCGCGGCGACGGTATGGGCCCTGAGCGCGGGGAGCACCTTGCTGCCGAACCGGTGCACCTGCTCGAGGAACATCTCCTGCGGCATGGCGCCGCGGTTCATGTTGACCAGCACGGTGGCCGCACCGGCGTGGTCGGCGGCCGCGATGATCTTCTCGATGACCTCGTCGGGAGTGCCCCAGGGCCACTGCTCGGCCTCGCGCTCGACGTCGGCCATCGTCATGTCGCGATAGCGCTCACGCGAGCCGGACACGGCGTGCATGTTCTCGGGTCGCACGTAGTCGAACGATCCCGAGCTCAGATAGCCGGCGTCGCGCTGAAGCGAGGCCTCCGTGATGTTGCCGTGGCTGAAGAGCGTCTGGTTGAAGTAGAGGACGTAGGGTCCGGCTTCGCGGACCGCCTGGGCCTTGCTGTCGGCCACGTACGCGGTCGCCTGGATGATCAGGTGATCCGGCGTGAGCCGATGACCGTGCTGGGCCAGACAGCGCTCGTAGTAGCGGATGATGTCCTCGCGCAAGCCGCGGATCGGCGCCAGGCCCGGCGTGATCGGAATGTCGTGGCGTCCCGCCCACTCGATCGTCTCCTTGCTGCCGGTGACCGGCACCCACACGGGCGGATGTGGCGTCTGCACGGGCCGCGGCCAGATGGCGACGTCGCGATACGACCAGAAGCGGCCCTCGTACGAGAAGACCTCTTCCGTCCACGCGCGCCGGATGATCTCCCAGGCCTCCTCGAAGCGGGCGCGCGAGTCGGCCAGCGAGACGTTGTAGACGTTGTGCTCGCGCGGAATGCCGCGGGCGAATCCGGAAACGATGCGCCCGTTCGACATGCAGTCGAGCATCGCCAGCTCCTCGGCGAGCCGGAGCGGATCGTGGAGCGGCAGCAGGTTGCCGTATACCAGGAGCTTGAGCCGCTGGGTTCGCTGGGCGGCCGCCGCGGCCAGGAGGTTGGGCGAGTTCATCAGGCCGTACGGCGAGGTGTGGTGTTCGTTGAATCCCACCCCGTCGTAGCCCAGGCGGTCCATGGCCTCCCAGGCGTCGAGGTGCTCGGCATAGGTCCGCGCGGCAACCTCGGGCTTGAAGTGCCGCTTCGGCAGCGGCCACGGAAGCTCCGTGCCGTCCTTCAAGTGGTCCAGGTGCTCGGCGTACGGCAAGAGATCGAAGACGAAGACCTTCATGGCCGCCAAGTATGCTACAAGCCCGAGCCCTCCGCTCGACTCCGACCTGATATTATCCTGACAAGGAGGTCGCCATGGGCACCGATACCGGATACACCCTGGACCAGTTCCTCGCCGACACCCGGACCACCATTAAGACCAAGGGAGTCCCGTCGGGGCTCGCCGAGATTCGCGATCACCTCGAGAAGCTCCTGCGCAATCCCGAGCTCCTGAAGAAGCACCTGGGCGATCCGGTGCCGTATCGCGAGCGCACGACGATCGGCCACGATCCCGAGACCGACGTGCACGTGCTCGTTCACGGGCGTGAAAAGGGCGGCAAGTCCGTGCCGCACGACCACGGTCCGTGCTGGGTGATCTACGGCAACTACAAGAACCCGACACGCATGCGCCGCTGGCGCCGCCTGGACGACGGCAACAAGCCCGGCTACGCCGAGGTCGAGGTCTCGCGCGACTTCATGAACGAGGCCGGCCACGCCGCGGTGTTCGCGGTCGGCGACATCCACTCGATCGAGTACGGCGACGACACGTTCTTCATCCGCGTCACCGGCGGCGACGTCGAGACGAAGAAGACGCTGCGCTTCGACCCCGACAAGAAGTCCGTTCAGATCGCCGATCGCGCCCAGGGCCAACGGTAGTACGAGCCGAAGCGGTGCCTCCGCTGAGGCGAGTCTATCAGCCGGTAGTACGAGCCGAAGCGGTGCCTCCGCTGAGGCGAGTCTATCAATTCGAAATCGGAGTGCGCCGCTGATCCCGACCTGTCCCGAGGAGAACTGAGAATGTCGTACGACCTGGTGATCAAGAACGGCACGGTCATCGATGGATCCGGGCTTCCGCGGTATCGGGCCGACGTGGGCGTACGGCACGGCCGCATCACCACGATCGGGCGTATCCGCGAGCGCGCGCGCGAAGTCATCGACGCCGAAGGCCATGTGGTCACGCCGGGCTTCGTGGACGGCCACACGCACATGGACGCACAGATCTTCTGGGATCCGCTCGGGACCTCGTCCTGTTACCACGGCATCACCAGCGTCGTCATGGGCAACTGCGGATTCACCCTGGCCCCGTGCGCCGAGGAGAACAAGCACCTCGTCGTCCGCAACCTCCAGCGCGCCGAGGACATTCCACCGGCGGCGATGGAAGCGGGCATCACGTGGCGCTGGACGACGTTCCCCGAGTTCCTCGACACGCTGGAGGCCTTGCCCAAGGGGATCAACTACGGCGGCTACGTCGGCCACTCGGCCGTGCGCACGTTCGTGATGGGCGAGCGCGCATTCGAGCAGGCGGCCACCGAGGACGATCTCAGGGCGATGGAGCGTCAGGTCCGGGACGCGATCCGCGCCGGCGCGATCGGCTTCACGACCTCGCGGTCGAGACCGGGCGTCCGATCACGTTCGGCGTCTTCAGCCGCCGCGGCGTACCCGACGTGTGGCGAAAGTATCTGGGCCTTCTCGACGAGACCGCGGCCGCGGGCGGGCGGATGGTCGCCCAGGTCCACAGCC
>CAYVHH010000555.1:0-7673 GCA_964450175.1 uncultured bacterium
GACTCCGCGAGCGCCGTCCCCATGTGGAAGTGAGCGTCGGCGTAGAGGGGGTTGAGCTCGACAGCCTTCTTGAAATGCTCGAGCGCCATGTCCGGGCGTCCGAGCTCGAGCAAGACCACGCCCAGGGTGTCACGATAGAGCGCGGACTCCGGGTTGACGTTGATCGCCTCTTGCAGGGACGCGAGCGCGCCCGCCGGCTGCTTGTCGTTCAAATAGCTGAGCGCACGGTCATAGGCGGCCCGCGCCTGGAGTTTCTGGACCTCAGCCCGTTTCTCCGCTTCCTTGGTGCTGGTGCAGCCGACCAAAAATCCGAGGACACATAGAATCAGCCAAAGTCCGTGTCTTCTTGACACGATCAATCCTCCCCATGTAGCCTCAACCTGATGCCCACCTACGAATATGAATGCCTCAAGTGCAGGCGCGTCTTCGAAATACGCCAGCGGATCTCCGAGCCGGCGCTGACCGTGTGCGACGTATGCGGAGGTGAAGTGCGCCGCCTCCTCTCGGCCGCCCCGTTCATCCTGAAGGGTGAAGGGTGGTACGTCACCGACTATCCTTCGGAGTCTCGCAAACAGGCCCTGAAATCCGAGAAATCCTCAGAGAAGTCGTCGGAGAAGTCACCGGAGAAGTCGAGCGACAAGCCCGCCGACAAGCCGGCGTCAAAGGGAACCGACGGCACTACGTCCGCCTCCGCGCCCGCCGCTCCGCCGACGTAGTCCGACTGTCCACGACGTGGGTTCCCCGCCCTGCCCTGAGAGTCCGGGCGGCGCTTCCCGAGTTGACCGCGATCTCCAGGCGATTGCCCGAGCCCACGAGCGCGCCCGGATCCCCGCGCCCCAGATCGCCGTAGGTCTGCACCAGGGGCAGCGACTTGCCGGCGACGCGGACTGCCACGCCCGACCCGAGTGGGGCGATCTCGTCGGCATGGATCGACGTCACGAGATTGCCAAAGCGGTCGACATGAACCACCGCGCCACCGACCCGGCCCTCACTCACGCGAACCTCGGGCCACGCCAGACGGATCGGGTCGGTCACGGGCGATCCGAGCCGCGCCGGCTCGATACCCCGAGCGAGGTGGGCAGCCGCCGGCGCGAAGATGTCGCGCCCGTGAAACGTGCGACTGACGGCGGTGCCGCGAAACTCGGTAGCGCTGAGCTCGAACGCGCGCGAGCGCGGATCGCCGAGGAAGGGTGTGAACAGCCCGTTGTCCGGTCCGACGAACATCTGGTTGCGCGCGGCGACCGCCAGCGCCCGGCGCGCGGTGCCGACGCCGGGATCAACCACCGCCACGTGGATCGTGGCGGCCGGAAACCGCGGCGCGGCGGCTTCGAGCGCCAGGGCCCCTTCCAGAACGTCGTGAGGCGCGACCTCGTGCGTGATGTCGACGACGTGCACGTCGCGGGTAATCGAGAGGATCACGCCCTTCATCTCGGCCACGTAGGGATCACGCATGCCGAAGTCGGTCGTCAGCGTGATGACGGCCACGTCAGCGATCGCGATCGACCACGAAGTCCGCGATCAGAGCCAGAGTTTCGCGCTCCTCGGACGGGGTGAACGCCGCCAGCGCGGCCTTCGCCGACCGCGCGTACTCGTGGGCCTGGGCCAGGGCGTACTCCACACCCTCGTGATCGACGACGTAACGCCGGATCTCGCCGATCTCCTCCGCATCGAGATCGTGACGCTTGAGCAAGCTCTTCACGCGCTCGGACTCCGCGGGTGTCGCGCGGGCGAGCATCGCGATGAGCGGCAGGGTCCGCTTGCCCTCGCGCAGATCGGCGCCGATCGCCTTGCCGAGGCGATCCTGATTCGCGACGAAGTCGAGGGAGTCGTCCGAGATCTGGAACGCGACGCCGATGTCCAGGCCGTATTGTGTGAGGGCATCGACCTGCCCGGCCGGAATCCCGCCCAGGAGCGCGCCGATCCGACAGCACGCCGACATGAACGACGCGGTCTTTTGCGTGATGATTCGGAGATAGTCGACCTCGGTGGTGACCCCGGCCCGCTTGAGCTCGAGCTGGAACACCTCGGCCTCGGTCATCGAGACCGTCGAGCGCGCCAAGGTCTCCATCACCGCGCGATCGTTGTCCCGCACGAGCATTGCAAACGATTTCGAGTACAGATGGTCGCCCACCAGAACGGACGCGTCGTCACCCCACTGCGCATTTGCCGACGGCCGGCCGCGCCGGAGCGGCGCCTGGTCGACGACGTCGTCATGGATGAGCGTCGCCGTGTGCAGCAGCTCGACCACGCAGGCCAGCCGTACGCCACGCGGCCCGACGTAGCCGGCCAGGCGCGCCGCCAGCAAGAGGAGCATCGGGCGAAGGCGTTTGCCGCCGGCCCCCGCGATGTACCCGCCCATCTCCTGGATCAACGCGACGGGAGAGTCGAGCTCGCGGCGGATCTCGGCCTCGACGCGCTCGAGATCGGCGCCGATAAGCCCGGCGACACGCTCCTTCAGGACGCGCTCGAGAGTGGGCGTGGCCACGAGCGACTACTTCGGGACGACGCGATCCTTGATCTGGATCCGCGCGCCTGGGGCCACCGTTTGAACATCTGCGACCGAGAAGCGCTCGCGCATCTCGGTGACGCGCGCCGTGCCCACTTCCTCGTCGAGCTCACCGAGCACCTCGCCCGTGACGGGATGGACGAGCGGGATCGCGTCGCGCCGCAAGCTCACGAGCGTGCCGGCCCGGATTCCGTCGGCGGCGGTCAGATCGATCACGATGCGGGTCGTATCCACATAGACGACGAATCCCCTTTTCGGGCCTTCGGGCGCCTTGCCGTTCGCGGGAGCGCCGGCGGCGGGCCCGGCCGACGCCGAGGCTGGACCGCTCGCGGCGGGACCGGGCGCCGGCTTGGCGGGCGCCGGGGTTGCGGTCGCGGTCTGCGTCGGCATGTTCTGGCGCGCGCTGATCTTTCCGCCGCCCGGGGGCGAGCCGTACCGGGCGACGATTTCCGGCGGCGCGATGATCGAGCCCTTGCCGAACACCACGGTGCCGAAGGTGACCGGCGTCTTGTCCTCTTCGACCCAGACGTACTCGGGCTCGCTCGGCACGTCGCCAAATCTCGGATTCTTGATCAAGAGCCACTTGGTCTCGGCCGACTTGATCGCGACGGACGGATCACCGGTGTTGGGGACACCCATGACGTTCTTTGCCGTCGAGCAGCCGAACGCCGTCACGGCGACGACAACGGCGAGCAGCGCGAAGCGTCGCACGGTCATGATGCCGCCCATACCATAGCAGGGTGAAGCGGGCAAGACATCAGTCTTCGCTGGCGGGTTCCCACGGGAAGCGCTGCTCCTCCGCGGCGGCTGGAGGCAGCAGCGGCGCCCGGCGGGAGAACAGGGCCGTACCCGTGACGGCGGAGATCCAGGTCACGTCGAGGTACACGACGTCCCGTCGCTGGATCAGGACCGGCACGACCCAACCTGACACCTCGAGCTTCTTCGACAGCCGAACCGCCCTATCTTGGAGCGCCAGGATCTCCTGGACGTGGGCGCCGCCGTTCGCGAAGAGGTCGCTTACCGTGAGGGGATCGACCACCTGGAAGCGCTTCGAGCCCTCGAGCGCGATCGCCATGAGATACGGAACACGGCGCAGGTCGGGCTTGTCCTTCGATTCCGTGAGATCGAGCACCGGCGTGATCGCGACCTTGATTCGTCCTCGTGTGATCCTGACCCCGTCGTCGGGCTGCGGCAACGGTTTGCCCTCGATCGGGACGTAGAGCGCCTCTGAGAACCGGGGCTGCACCGCGCGGATCTGGGCGTAGCCGAGAACGTCCTCGTACCGGCCGAGCACCTTGCGCGTGATCGGGTGGAAGAACTCCTCGCCCTTGCGGAAGATGGTGAACTCCTGACCGACCTGGGCTCCCCCACTCTCGCCGATGTCGAGGTAGACGGTGCTTCCCTCGATGTTGATGACCAGGCCTTCGAGGGGGCTGAACGCCTTGCTGACGTCGTCGACCAGGAGCGCGAAGGTCGCCCCGACGCGGTCGGCCATCCCGGCGGTCGCGCTCGACGCGATGCCGAGCGTGGCCAGCACGGCGAGGCCAACGACGGTCCGGGCTCGCATGCTCAAAAGGTCACCGACGGTCTGTGGATGCCGAACACCCCTCGCAGTCTGTCACAGATCTCGCCGAGAGTGACACCGACCTCGACGGCCGTGACCAGAAGCGGCAGGAGGTTGTCGCGGCCGCGCGCCGCGGCTTCGAGTCCGTCCAGCGCCCGCTGAGCGGCGTCACGATCCCGCGCCGTCCGCGCGCGGGCCACCCGCTCCGCGAGCGCGGCGCCCACGGCCGCGTCGACCTGGAAGAGGTTGCCCGGCGGCTGGTCGTCGGTCACGTACTCGTTGACCCCGACGACGATCCGGGCGTGGTCTTCGACCTCGCGCTGGTAGCGGTACGCCGCGTCCTGGATCTCGCGCTGCATGAACGGAATCGCGGCGACCGCCCCGCCGAGGTCGTCGATCTTCCGGACGTAGACCCGCGCCGCCTCCTCGATGTCGGCGGTCAGGCGCTCGATCGCGAAGGCGCCGCCGAGCGAGTCGGCCACGTCGGCGACCCCGGACTCCTGGGCGAGGATCTGCTGGGTCCGGAGCGCGATGCGCACCGCACGCTCGGTGGGCAGCGCGAGCGCCTCGTCCATCGAGTTCGTGTGCAGAGACTGGCATCCGCCGAGCACGGCCGCGAGCGCCTGGACCGTCACCCGGACGATGTTGTTCTCGGGCTGCTGAGCGGTCAGCATGCTGCCGGCCGTCTGCGCGTGAAATCTCAGCGCCAGCGACCGCGGGTCGCGCGCCGAGAACCGCTCGCGCATGATCAGCGCCCACAGGCGACGCGCGGCTCGGAACTTCGCGACCTCCTCCAGCAGATTGTTGTGCGCGTTGAAGAAAAAGGAGAGCTGCGGGGCGAAGACGTCGACGCCGAGCCCCGCCTCCACGGCCGCCTGCACGTAGGCGATGCCGTTGGCCAGGGTGAAGGCGACCTCCTGCACGGCGGTGCACCCGGCCTCGCGCATGTGATAGCCGGAGATCGAGATCGTGTTCCAGCGTGGGACGCGATCCTTGCAGTAGGCGAACGTGTCGGTGATCAGCCGCATCGAGGGGCCGGGCGGAAAGATGTAGGTCCCGCGCGCGATGTATTCCTTGAGGATGTCGTTCTGCACCGTCCCGCTGAGCTTGTCGGCGGTGACGCCCTGGCGGCGCGCGGTCGCGACGTAGAGCGCCAGCAAGATCGACGCGGTCGCGTTGATCGTCATCGAGGTCGAGACCCGATCGAGCGGGATGCCCTCGAAGAGATCCTGCGTGTCCTCGAGCGAGGCGATCGACACGCCGACCTTACCGGTCTCGCCCCGCGCCATCGGCGCGTCGGGGTCGTAGCCCATCTGGGTCGGGAGGTCGAACGCGACCGACAATCCGGTCTGACCCTGCTCGAGGAGGAAGCGATAACGCTTGTTCGTCTCGACGGCGGACCCGAAGCCGGCGTACTGCCGCATGGTCCAGAGGCGCTTTCGGTGCATCTCCGGGTGCACGCCGCGGGTGAACGGAAACTCGCCCGGTGCGCCGAGCTCCTCGGCCGGGAGGTCCTCTCGCCCGTACACGGGCTTCAGCGGCTCGCCCCAGGACGTCTTGAACTCTTTCGGGTGGTCCGTCACAGCGGGAGATTCCCGTGCTTCTTGGGCGGATTGCTGTCGCGCTTGGTCCGCACGAGCTCCAGCATCTCGCAGAGCCGCGCGCGCGTGTCCCTGGGCTCGATCACCTCGTCGATGTAGCCGTGCTCGGCGGCGACGTACGGGGTCGCGAGCATCTCACGGTACTCGCGTGCCTTCTCGGCCTTGAAGCCCGCCGGGTCGCCCGCCTGCTCCGCCTCGCGCCGGTAGAGGATGTTCACGGCGCCCTCGGGACCCATGACGGCGATCTCGGCGGTCGGGTACGCGAAGTTCGCGTCGCCCCGGATGTGCTTGGAGGACATGACGCAGTATGCGCCGCCGTAGGCCTTGCGCGTGATCACCGTGAGCTTCGGCACGGTCGCCTCGCAGAAGGCGTAGAGCAGCTTGGCGCCGTGCTTGATGATGCCGCCGAACTCCTGCGTCGTCCCCGGCAAGAATCCCGGCACGTCCTCGAACGTCACCAGCGGGATGTTGAAGCAGTCGCAGAACCGGACGAAGCGGGCGCCCTTCAGGGAGGCGTTGATATCGAGGCATCCGGCCAGATGCGACGGCTGATTCGCGACGATCCCCACCGGTCTGCCGCCGAGCCGTCCGAAGCCCACGATGAGATTGGGCGCGAAGCCGCCGTGCACCTCGAAGAAATAGCGCTCGTCGAGCACCGGGCGGATGATGTCCAGCATGTCGTAGGGCTTGTTCGGCTGGTCGGGCACGACGGACTGGAGACTTTCGTCCCGCCGGTCGATCGGATCGCGCGTGGGCCGGCGCGGCGGCTCCTCGAGGTTGTTCTGCGGCAGGAACGACATCAGCTCGCGGATCAGCGCAAGGCACTCTTCCTCGCTATCGGCGGCGAAGTGGGCGACGCCGGAGGTCGTGCTGTGCGTCCGAGCGCCGCCGAGCTCCTCGGCCGAGACTTCCTCGTGAGTGACCGCGCGGATCACGTCCGGACCGGTGACGAACATGTACGAGGTGTTCTTCACCATGAGGATGAAGTCGGTGAGCGCCGGCGAGTACACCGCGCCGCCCGCGCACGGCCCCATGATCGCCGAGATCTGGGGGACCACGCCGGACGCCAGAGTGTTGCGCAAGAAGACGTCGGCGTACCCGGCGAGCGAGACCACGCCCTCCTGGATCCGCGCGCCGCCGGAGTCGTTGAGCCCCACGATCGGCGCGCCCGTCTTCACCGCGAGATCCATGATCTTGCAGATCTTGCGGGCATGCGCCTCGGACAGTGAGCCACCGAACACGGTGAAGTCCTGAGCGAATACAAAAGCCGGTCGGCCGTGGATCCGGCCCGATCCGGTCACGACCCCGTCTCCAGGAGTTCTCTGGTTCTGCATTTCGAAGTCATGGCTCTGGTGAACCACGAGCTTGTCGATCTCCGTGAAGGACCCGGCGTCGAGCAGAATCTCGAGCCGCTCGCGGGCGGTCTTCTTTCCCGCCTTGTGCTGGCGACGTACCCGTTCCTCGCCGCCGGCCAGCTCGGCCTCGGCATGTCGGCGATGCAGCTCGTCGAAGCGATCCTGGTGCGACATCAAGGCCCTAGTTTCATTGACTTCCGGTCGATTATCCACCAATAATTCAACCCCATGCCCTTCTGGGTCCAGATGCTCCTCTCGCTGGCGGCGTTTGCGTTGTTGCTGGCGCTGGTCGCCGCGGTCTGGGCGCTGAGGGGGGTGGCGCAGCGCGCCGAGGCGGTGCTGACGATCGTCGAGCAGGAGCTTCGGCCGCTCATCGGGCAGGCGCTGGCGCTGACCGAGGACGTACGGGGGCTCACGCGCGAGGCGGGCCACGAGCTCGAGCGCGTCGGCGCCGTCACCGACCGGGTCGAGGACATCGCGGCCGGGCTCGGCCGGATCGTCGCCACGCTCGGCAGTCTGACCCGTGTCGGCCAGATCGTCGGTGTGGCGGCTGGCCTCAAGAGGGGCATCGAAGTGTTCGCTCATCGCCTCAGGCACCAAGGAGATCACCATGAGCAATGATCGAAGGGACGCAGGCGGGTACATGG
>CAYVHH010000556.1:0-2917 GCA_964450175.1 uncultured bacterium
GCGCTCGAGCTCGACGGCGTGACGGCGTCGCCGTCCTCGCAGGACATGCAGCGCCAGCAACGCGGGCAAGGCGAACCCAACGCCGATGTGCAGGTCGCTGGCCCAGTCCCGAGCTCTGTCGGCCCCCGCGTAGTAGAGCCCGAAGGCGGTCACGATGAGTGCGGCATTCACGGCGAGCATGGCGGTCCCGGTCGCCCGATTGCGTTTCCGGCGCCACCCGACGCGGACGTGAAACGGCATGAGACTGCCAAACAGGACGAGCATCAGCATGGCGGCAGCGCCGTGCAGCATGAGCAGGGACGCGCCCATTCGGGACCACATCTCGCCCGCGGTCATATCCTTCAGGCGATTCGCCAGCAACCAGAGCGCGCCACTGACAAAGAGGACGGATACCACGGTGTAGAGCGCGCCCCGGAGCCAGCGATCAAGACGCAGAGCGCATCTCCTGTGCCCAGCTGTGGGTGACGAGGATGTCGCTCGTGTGTGTTACGAGCACCGCACTCGCACCGTATCTCGCCAGCAGTGATTCGACGGATTGCCCGGCGAGCACGACGAGCTTGGTCAGCGCATCCGCCAGGACGCAGGCCGGAGCTCGAACGCTCGCGCCGAGGATCGTCGTCGCCGGGCGCCGCGTGCGTGGATCGATGATCATCGCCATGCCCGACGTGTCCGACGTTCGATCGAACGCGTTGCGGCTCGACGCGATGGCCTCGTCACGGATCTCGACATGCAGAAGCGTCCGGCGGAGATGACGCGGGTCGCGGATGTGCACGGGAAAGGCCTCGGGCCCGAACACGGCCACGTCTCCGCCTGCATTCACCAGGCCGCGCCGCACGCCGCACGCGCGCAAGGTCGCGACGGCGCGATCGACGGCGAAGCCCTTGGCGATCCCACCCAGGTCGATGGCGACGTCGGGGCGAGTGAATCGCACCCGCTGCCGGGGTAACAATTCGACGGGTTCGCTCGCCGGCCTCGCCCCGCCGATTCGCGATGGGGCGAAGTCGCCGAACCGCGGGAGGAGACCGTGGCGCTGCAATTCATCGGCGATCGAGACGTCGAACAGGCCGGCCGACGCCGCGTACAGCTCGGACGACAAGCGCAGGACCCGGTAAGTCCACGGATGAACGCGGACCGGCCGGGTCCAAGCCTCGCGGTTGAGGCGGCTCACGTCGCTCTCGCGCTCGTGGAAGCTCATCAAACGGTGGACGACAGCCACGCTCTCGAACGCACGGCTGATGGCCGCATGGAGATCGTCACGCGGGGCCCCGCTCGCCGTGATCTCGACGAACGTGCCGAGCAGCGGCTGGGCACGGCGCACGCTATCGGAGACAGGTCTCATACAGGGCGAGGATCCGTTTGACGCCTTCCGTCACGTGCCGCGACGACAGCGTGGCGCCGGATATGTTGCGAATGTCCTGGTCGAGCTCGAGGGGATCCCGGCTCGTCTTGCCGACGAATTGAGCGAGCCAGCTCTGATTGGAGATCTCGCCGCCATAGGATTCGCGATATTCCAGGATCTCTACGCGCCCGACGCGCCCGCCCGGGTCGAGAGCGACCGCGTAGTCGATCACCAGATGCTTGCCGATCACATAGTCGACGATGAAGAAGCCGACGAGGCGGTCTTCCACGAGCGCCCGCCACACCTGCTGGCCGCGGGCCCGCACTTTCTGGCCGGACCGGCGCTCGATCGTGGCCACGTCCGAGGGCGTGAAGATCACGTGGGCCTCGACGAAGCGAGTGGCGTCGGGAAAGGCGAGCTTCTGGGCGTCCTCGACGCTCAGGTATCGAACGGCGTGGGCCGGCGCCGCGATCGAGACGACGATCGCTGGAGGCGCGACCCATCTCACCCAGCTCATGGTCGGTCGCGCGCTCCTAGTAGAAGTAGAACCCGAGGCCGCCGAGCACGGAGTCGGACTTGGCTCCGCCGTGCTCGTGGTCGAGCACCTTCTCGTAGGTCAGCTTGAGAACGAGCTGCGGTGTCGGATAGACGGCGACGCCGATGGTGTGGAGCTGGAGCTTGCCGGCACCGGTCGGCCCGTTCACATCGGATCCCTTGAAACCCGAGGTCTGCAGATCTTCGTACGTGTAGCGATAGAACGGTACGGCCTGCCACGCGCTGCCGAGGTACGTGCCGATCGGGAAGTGGTAGGCCACCTCGGCGGACAGCCCGTACATGGTGCTCCCCACGTTGTCGGTCGGGTCACTGTCGTTGTTGGCCCGCAAGTTCTTGGGATGGCCGAAGAAGACCTGGACGTACTCCCCGCGCGCCTCGAACCCGGTCCCCGGCAAGCGGTAGCGGAGCTCACTGTCGAGCAGAGTGAGGCTCGAATGATGGAGCGGAAGGCCCGTGTCGGAGTAGGCGTCACGCGGGGTGGTGTTCGGCGTGAAGTACACGCTCGTGCTGCCCGCGAGGCCGGGAACGAACGGGGGCTGGTAGTCCAGGTGCAGGGTGTACGCGAGGTCGTTGCTGAGCTGATGGAAGTCCCCCCGCGGCGGCCGGGCGAACACGATCCCGTCCTTGCCGCTGATGCCGGGGGCGTAACCGGTCGCGAACGGGGCGGGGCTGTTGCCGTCGGTCCGCGCGTCGAAGCCGCTGCCGAAGTCCTCGAGACTGCTGCTGACCTGGAACTGGTAGCTTAGGCCGTCGACGATCTTGCCGTAGATCCCGGCGGCGGGCACCGCCCAGGTGGTGGGGATCAGCCGGTCCGCCAGCTCGGGGCGGTTGACGCTGTAGAACAGGGTCGGCTCGTGGTGCTGGTTGATGTAACCGACCGGCACCAGGTCGATCCCGGGCGAGCGGACGTTGAAGTAGGGGGAGGCCTTGAAGTCGATGTAGAGCTGCTCGATCTCCGCGGTGCCGTGCAGCTTGTCGTCCTCGTCGAAGCCCGCGCCGGCGTGCTCGAACTCGATCTCCGCG
>CAYVHH010000557.1:0-11236 GCA_964450175.1 uncultured bacterium
CCGAACGTTCTCGATGGCGATGGCGGCCTGATCGGCCAGGAGCCCGGCGAGATTCTTCTCCTCCGAGGTGAACTCGCCGCGGTGGCCGAACGCGACGATCAGCGCGCCGACCGCACGATCGTGGTGGATCAACGGCAGCGCGATGCAGGCGTGGAGCTCGCGCGTCTCGGCGAGCGCGCGGTGTCGCCAGCGCGGATCGTGCTGCACGTCGGCGAGGTACTCGGGCCGGCGCGAGCGAAGGACAGCCCCGGCGATGCTGTGGTCGTCGCGGGGCACTGGCCCGGTGCGCACGACCCGTCCCACGAGCTCGGATCCGGTCCAATAGCTGCCACCTTCGTGCAGAGTCTCGCCGCCGTAATCGATCCAGACGTAGGCCATCTTCGCCTTCAGCAGACGGGCGGCCGCCTCGGCGATGCCGCGGAACGCCGCGGCGCTGTCGGTCGCCGACGTCATGAGTCGCGTGAGGCGGCTGAGCGTGGTCAGGCGCTCGGCGCGCTCGTCCGCCTGACGCAAGGTGCGGCGGTGGGGATCGGAGGCCGGCCGGGCCCGCTTCGCGGGTTTGGGCCGCTGCCGCTTATTCAATGACGAAGCGCAAGCGCGCGTGGGCCTTTCGGAGCGCGTGCTCGACCGTGTCCGGCGTTTCGGCGCGGGCGAAGATGAACCCGAGATACTGCCAGCCTTCGGGGAGCGGCACCACGTCCTGTCCCGGGTGCATCGTGATGGCGACGTCCTCGATGCCGTCGACCGCAGCGGCCTCGTCGGTGCCGTGGACCGCTGCGAGCCGGCCCGCGCGTGGGATCGGAATCATCATGACGCCGGCGGCACGCCGCTCGCGCTCGAGCGATTCGAGGGGACGCCCGAGCGCATGGCAGAGGATGAGCTCCTCGAGACTCAGGCCCGTCCCGAAGGTCAGTGTGCGCGAGCACAATCCACCGATCGAGCGCGCGGCGACCTCGAGCACGAACGGACCGCGCGCGTTCAGGCGGAGCTCGGCGTGGATCGGCCCCTCGGTGAGTCCGAGCGCGGAGCAGGCGTCGCGCGATACCGCGGCGATGCGGGTTTGCGTGGCTTCGGGCAGGCGCGACGGCGTCACGTAGATCGTCTCCTCGAAGAACGGGCCGTCGAGCGGATCCGGCTTGTCGAAGATCGCCAGCACGTGGAGCGTGCCGCCGACCAGCAACCCCTCGAGCGCCACCTCGACACCCGGAATGAACTCCTCGACGAGCAGCGCCCGGCGCGCCTCGTCCGGCACCGACACATCGGTCATTTCGAGGATCGCCGAGATCCGCTGGAAAGCCGCCACGAATTCTCGCGCGTCGTTGGCGCGGATGACGCCGCGGCTGGCCGAGAGCGAAAGCGGTTTCAGGACGCACGGATACTCGATCTCGGCGGCGCGGACGGCGGGGTCGTCGGCCAGGCTGACGAGGCGAAAGCGCGGCACGGGCACGCCGGCCTCGGTGAGGCAGCGGCGCATCGCGTGCTTGTCGCGCGCCGTGCTGACGGCCGGGAGCGAATTGGCCTTGAGACCAAGCCGCTGGCTGATGGTGGCGGCGACGACCGTGGTCAGATCGTCCACGGCCACGACGGCGTCGAGCGGTCGGCGCCGGGCGAAGCGCGCGATCGTCTCGGCGCTCGCGCGCGGGTCGGCGAAGTCGAGCGTGATCAGGGAGTCGGGGGCGAAGGGCTCGAAGGTGCTCGGGCGCTCGGAGGCGCACACGAGCTCGACGCCCAGCCTGGTTGCGGCCTCGACGAAGGCTTCGGTGCGATAGGTCGTCGTCGGCAGCAGCAGCAGTAAACGGCTTGCCGACGACACCGGCGTCAACCCCCCACGCCGAAGCGCGGGGCTACGCTTTGCCGGGCGTGTAGTAGGGGTTGCTCCCGGCGGAGTGGTCGGTCGCGTCGAGGACTTCGGCGACCTCGGGGATCTCTTCCTTGATCAGCCGCTCGATTCCTTGCTTCAGCGTGACGTCCGCGGCACCACAGCCCTGGCAGCCACCACCCATCTGGAGATACACGCGGTTATCCTGCACGTCGACGAGCTCGACGAAACCGCCGTGGCCGGCGACCGCAGGGTTGATCATCGAGTCGATCAACTCCTGAACCTTGGTCTTGAGATCCTCGCTCATGCGGCACCTCTCAAATCGATACTGTACCCGAGTTCGTGCTCAGGGCCAACTGGCCCTCGGTGGGCTCCGATCAGCAAAACCACGGCTCGGTGAGCCGCGGCGGCCGCTTCCGCTTGGCGTCGGGCGTCGGAATTGGCCGCGCGGGCAGGCCGGCGGTCCGGTCTGCCAGCTCCCGGACGCGCTCGAAGGTCACCGCGGCGTCTTCGCGCCGGTCAGCTGCGCCGGCCACGACGGACGCCACCTCCGCGTGCAGGGTTTCCATGCGCGGGTCGGGGTGGGTCCAGCGATGGTAGAACTGGCTTTCGACCAGCTCCCCCTGGAACGGCCGCATGGCAGCGCTCTCGAGCAGAAGCGACCCGGGTGGGATCAGGAGCCGAATCGAGAACTGCACGGGATCGACGGCGTCGACGAGCCCATGCGCGTCGACGAACTCCAGCAGCTCTCGGTAATCCTCGAGCGTCGTCCACGGCGTGAAGGCGACCCACGTGGGGCGGAGCGTGATCCCGGACTCGGCAGTGAGCCGCGCCGCGGTCTCGATGTCGGCGCGCGTGTGACCCTTGTCCAGGTTCGCCAGGACCGTGTCGCTCAGCGACTCGGCGGCCGACACGATGAACACGCACCCGAGCCGCGCGAGCTCCGGCAGCCGCTCGCGATGGCGCAGCAGGTGCTCGATTTTTGCGGTGAAGTCGAAGGTGAGCGTCGGAAATGCCTCGTGAAGCGCCCTCGCGACGGCCAGCGCCTGGCCGGGACCGTTCAGGAAGTCGGGATCGCCGAACGTGATGTGGGTCGCACCGGAGTCGACCTGCTGGCGGATATCCGCGAGCACCACCTCCACCGGCACCACGAAAAAACGACCGCCGTAGACGGGAGGGATCGGGCAGTGCCGGCACAGGTGCTTGCACCCGCGGCTCGCTTCGACGTAGCCAACCAGCTCGAGCCCGTCGTTCCGCTCCAGGTGCGCGTACTTTTTCAATGAGGGAAGACTGGCTCGGCTCGGCGTGGGAAAGTCGAGCTTCGCGAGGATGCGCAGGGGCTGGGCGGGCGCCGCCGGTTGGCGCTCCAGCTCCAGCGTGTGGACCAGCTCGATCAGCGCCGCTTCGACCTCGCCGCTCATGACCGAATCGGCGATGCCGGCCAGCAGGTGCTTGGCGTTGAGCGTCGCGTAGAGCCCATAGAATGCGATGTGGCACGCGGGGTTCAAGGCCCGCACGCGGCGAGCGACGGTGACGCCGAGCCGGAGGGCCGTGTGCATCGGCACCGAGATCGCGACGAGCCTCGCGCGCGTGACGCGCTCGGCATCGAAGGGCTCGACCGAGACGTCCATCACCGCCGGCGCGTAGCCTGCGCGCTCGAGAAACGCTGCCGGCCAGGCGACGGCCAGCGGCTGATGGCCGAGCTCGTAGCAGGCGACCAGCAAGATCGCGCCGCGTTCCTTCATGGCACGAGTGTACCCCGGGCAGGCCGTCGCGGGGTCGGGGCCGACGGCCGAGGGCCGCATGCGAGGCGCGATCGTGGATTGTGGTGGTATCGTGGTTGGCGCTGCTCAACTCCCAAGGAGGACTCACGCAATGGCCGTCAAGATCACGACCCGGCCGAACGGCCCGTACCTGATCGAGGGTGAGTGCGAGCTTTACGATCCGACCGGGGCGCCGATCAATACGGCGGGCCAGGCGAGGATTGCGTTGTGCCGGTGCGGGGCGTCGACCAACAAGCCGATGTGCGACGGCACACACAACAAGGTCGGCTTCCAGGCTTCGGAGGCCGCGAAGAAGTAGCCCAGCTACTCGGGCTGGCCGTCGGGCTCGACGTCGGTCAGTAGCACCCAGTCGTCAGGAGGGTCGGGAGCAGGTCGGGTTTTCGGCGCCGAGGTGACGGTGCGGCCGCGGCTCGGCGAGAACCACTCCCACATGCCGGTGGGGGCGCCTGCGTCCTGAGCCTCGCCGACTTCAGGCCCGACGGCGCCGGATTCCGCGCGCTCGGTCTTGCGCTGTCGCTTGGCTTCCTGCTTGGCCTTCTGGATGTCGGCCCGGCGTCGACGCTCGAAGCCGTAATGCCCCCCGCGACTCACCGAACGCTCGCGTGTGATCTCATCGGCGAAATTCTAGCACGTGCCGCTCGGCACGCGCCGTGGCGTCCGCCGGCGGGCGCGAAGCCTCGCGACGGGGCCGGCGCCGCGATCATCGAGCGGCCGTCCAATCTCGCCACAGCGTGAGAAGCAGGGCGATGGCCACCGGTCCGACGAAGAGCCCGATCGGTCCGAACGCCACCAGGCCGCCGAGGACCCCGAAAAAGCCGAGCAGGAACCGAATCCGCGCTCCTCCGCTCAAGAACCACACTTGATGACGTTATCGACCATGCCGACCAGGAAGATGTCCCATCCCAAGAACAAGAGACCGCCCACGATCCGTCCCTGCAAGATGAGCCAGAGGCTCGCGGGTACGTAGACCAGCGGTGGGCCGATCGGCGTCAGCGCCAGGAATCCTGATACCGTCAGAAGCGGTCAGGATCCCATCGAGAGCGAGACGCCCCAGATCACCGGCCATCGTCGCGATGAGACCGGCGAGCAGGCCTGTGCGGGCGATGACCGATGAGCGCAACTCCGGCGATTTGTGCCCATCGCTGCTCCAGGATCACGCTCATTCGGAGCACTCTCGACGCGCCCGGCGCGCTGCGCCACCGCGGTGGTCTCGACGGGTGGTCCATGGCTGAGCACGCCTGGTGGTTCCGGGGCGGTAAGAATCGCGCCACTTGCCGCGATTCTGCGGCCGGAAATTCGAAAATTGCAAGTAAATACAAAGGCTTACTGACATGCCCTGGGATGGTATCGCCTTTGCGTTAGTACCCCTGCAGGAGGAAAAGGCGATGATCAGCACGATGGTTCGCACGCTCTCGCGGGTTCCGATCTCGCTCCGCAGCCTCGCCGTCTGCGTGGCTTGCGAGGAGTGCTTCGAGCTGGGCGATCCGACCTGCCCGTCCTGCGGCAGCGACGAGTACGTCCCGCTTCTTCATCAGCTCGAGGGCCGCATCCTCAATATGACGAGCAACAACTAGCTGCTGGTTCGGCGTGCTGGGTGGAGCTCGCTCGATCATCGAGCCACCGCTTCGACGGCTCGGAGAACAGAGCGTTCTGGAGCCCCCGTCAACCAGCCGGCTGCTGGATCGCTAGCCTAGGTCTCGACGCGCGTCCCTTCGGACCGACCCCCAGCTAGTCTGGACGATATTCACTTCCGAGCAGCGCTCAGCTCCGAGCAGCACTCAGCGTCCCTGCCAGTCAGGTTTTCGTTTTTCGAGGAACGAGCGCACGCCCTCGTGGAAGTCTCGGCTCAGATAGCAGGACAGGATGAGGTCGTCGAGGTCCCGCGGTGCCAGCACCGAGAGCATCCGGCGCGTGGCCTCTTTCGTCGCGGCGATCGTGAGCGGGGCCAGCTCGGCGAGACTCGCGGCGAGCTCCCGGGTCCGCGACTCGAGCTCCGGCGCCGGATGGACACGATCGACCAACCCGATCGTTGTGGCCTCCCGGGCGTCGAGCAGCCGCGCGGTCAGCACGATCTCGCGGGCGCGGTTGGGACCGAGCACCGACACGAGCAGGGTGAGGCTCACCGGCGCCAGGAAGTTCCCGAGCGTGCGGGCCACCGGGATGCCGAAGCGCGCATGCGGTGCGGCCAGCCTCAGATCGCAAGCCAGCGCGATGAAGAGCCCACCGCCGATCGCGTCGCCCTGCAGCATGGCGATGGTGGGCTTGCTCATGCCGGCGAGCTTCGAGAGCACCCGGGTCAGGCGAGCCTCGTAGTCGAGCGCGTCCTGGCGGGTCCCGAAGTCGAGGAACTGGCGGATGTCGGTGCCGCTCGCGAACGCCCTGTCGCCGGCGCCCCGCAACACGACGGCGCGCACGGCCGGATCGGCGTCGAGGGTGGCGCACGCGTCGTGCAGCGCCTCGTACATCTCGAACGTCATCGAGTTGCGCGCGTCGGGACGATTGAAGATGAGCAGCGCGGTGGGACCGTCGCGCTCGACGAGGAAATGGTCCGTCATCCGAGCCGTCGTGGGGCCACCCCGAAGCCCCAGTCCCGGAGGTCCTGATCGAGCTGCTGGCGCCGTCGCTCGGCGCGCCGCCGCTCCTCGGTCAGCTCCTCGAACCGCTGGCGCTGCTCACCCCGGCGCCGATCGAGGAGCACCCTGATCCTCTCGGCACCGGAGAGCTCCTGAGCCAGGAAGTCGTAGAGGTCGGGCTGCGAGCGCGCCACGATGAAGAGGTGCCCGAGCTCGGTCACTTCCTTTTCGGCCTGCTCTCGGCCGGAGCGCATGTCGAGCTCGTCGAAAGCCCGCTGCGCCTGTGCCCGGCGCTGCGCGGCCGCCTCGAGGTCGCCCAGCCGCGACTCGAGCGCGCCGAGGCGCAGCAGGCAGGACGCGACGAGCGGGCGCAGCCCGAGCTCGCCCGCGAGGCGTAGCGCCTCTTCATACCGTGCGCGGGCCTCGCTCGGGTCCGCGGGGACACCGCGGGCGGCGATGTCGCCGAGCACCTGGAGCGCCTGCGCTTCGTGCCCGCGCTCGCCGTGCTCCCGCGCCATGTCCAGGGCCTGGCGCGCCGTCTCGAGCGCCCGCTGATGCTGGCCGTCGGCCAGGAAGCCTTCCGCGAGATTGACGAGCCAGGCGGCGAGATACGCGCGGATTCCCAGCTCGCGGCTCAGGGCCACGCCGTCCTCGAGCAGGCGGAGGCCCTCGTGCACGTGGCCCATGCGGACGAACGCGAGGCCGAGCAGCGAGAGCGGAATCGGCAGCCACACGGTGAGGTGCTTCTTGCGGCACGCTTCCAGCCCGCGCTCGAGCGGTAACACGGCGCGGGCCAGCCGTCCGCGGCGGATCCAGACGAGCCCGATCAGGGTCCAGGCGATCAGGCGGCTGTAGGCGTGCTGCGTCGTCTCAGCGGCGCGTTGTGCCTCGGCCAGATACGAGTTGGCCGCGTCGAACGCGCCGCGGTCGGCGAGGCTGAAGGCGAGCCATCCGCACGATGCGACGTACGAGATCGTCGCCTGATCGCCCGCGGTCGCATCGATGTTCTCGCGGAGCGCGCGTTCGGCCCGCGCGTAGTCGCCCTGCGCGTGGTAGCTCTGGCCCATGTACTGGCGCGCCAGCCCCTGGAGCGCAGGATCGCCGATGGCCCGGCCCACGTCGAGACAGCGCTGTCCGTACTCGATCGCCTGCTTCGTCTCGCCCTTGAGATAGTGGTAGTTGATCAGATAGGTGTAGACGCGGGCCAGCCGCGCCTCGTCGCCGAGATCGCCGGCCAGCCGCTCGGCCTCGCGCGAGACGGTCAGGACGTCGTCGAGCCGGCCGAGCTGCAGCAGCGGCGGACGCAGGTCCAGGCGAAGGTCGATCGCCTGCTCGAGAGTCTCGCGCGTTTCCGGCAGCCGCTTGAGCGCGGCGAGGGCGTCTTGAAAGGCCTGGACCGCCTCGGTGTTCGCCGCGTGCAAGACCGCGCGCGCGCCGACCTGCCGGTTGTAGACGAGCGCTTTCACCCAGACCTCCCCCCGCGACGCGTGGAACGCGAGCTGGTCGACGTGGCTCGTGCGCCGGTCGTGGTAGAGGCGCTCGATCGCTCCCACGATCCGTGCGTGCAGGACCCGCCGCTGCTCGCGCAGCAAGCTCGTATAGGCGACGTCGCGGGTGAGCGCGCTCTTGAAGCGGTAGACGACGTCGGGGAACAGGCTCGCCTCGTAGAGAAACCCGGCGGCTTGCAGGCTCGCCAGCGCGCGCCCGACACTCTCGGCCGGAACGTCCACGATCGCCTCGAGCAGCGCCTGCGGCACGTCCGAGCCGACCACCGCGGAGGATTGAAGCAGGAGCTTTTCTTCGTTCGGGAGCCGGTCGATGCGGGCGGCGAGGACGGCCTGCACCGTCAACGGCACCTGGAGCGTCTTGAGCTCGGCGCCCATTCGGTACGCGCCGCGCTCGCCGACGAGCACCTTGGTCTCGACGAGGGTGCGAACGATCTCCTCGACGAAGAACGGGTTGCCGTTGCTCCGCTGGATCAGAAGGTCGCGCAACGCTCGCAGCGAGCGATGGTCGCCGAGCAGCTCGTGGAGCAGCTCGTCGGTCGCCGCCGGCGAGAGCGGGTCGATCTCCAGATGGTTGAACCCGGGGTGCCCGGCCCAGTCGTGCTCGTAGCCGGGCCGGTAGTCGACCAGCAGCAGCAGGCGCGCCGTCGGAATCCGGTCGAGCAGGCTATCGAGAAAGGCCTGCGTCTCGGCGTCGACCCACTGGAGGTTCTCGAGGACGAGCACCAGCGGCTGGCGCTCGGTCTCTTTCAAGAGCACGTGCGTGAGCGCGTCGACCACCCGATCGTGCCGCTCGCGCGCGTCGAGCTGCCGAAACGGGTCGTCCGAGGGCAACGCGTCGAGCAGCGATACGATCGGCGCCACCGCATCCCCCAGCCCGGGATCGAGCTCTCGGATGATCGCGGCGATCTTCTCGGCCACCCGTGAGGCCGGGTCGAGCGCGTCGAGCTCGAAATACGACCGGAGCAGCTCGATGATCGGCCGGTACGAGGCCGTGCGCTCGTACGAGTGCGAGCGGCCTTCGAGAATGCGCCATGTCTGCGTCTTCGCCGAGCGAAGGAACTCGTGGATGAGGCGGGTCTTGCCGACTCCCGCCTCCGCGCTGACCGCCGCGATCTGGCCGTGGCCGGCGCGCGCGAGCTCGAGCAGCGCGTGCAGCCGGTCGAGCTCCGCCACGCGCCCGATGAATCGCGAGAGCTGCTGGGTGTCGGCGGAGCGCAGCCTCGAGCGAGCCGGCGCCCCGCCGACGAGCTCGGAGACCTCGACGGCCGCGTCGAGGCCTTTGATCGGCCGGGCGCCGAGCGAGGTGACCTGCACGGCGCCCTCCGCGAGCCGGACCGTGCTCGGCGCGACGAGGATGGTGCCGGGGTCCGCCATCTGCTCCATGCGGGCTGCCAGGTGAGTGGTTTGGCCCACCGCCGTGTAGTCCAGCTTGAGGTCGCTCCCGATCGAGCGCACCACGACCTCACCGGAGTTCAGACCGACGCGGATCCGGACCGAGATGCCTTCGGTCTTCTGGATCAGCTCGGCGTAGCGCCCAACGGACTCCTGCATCCGGAGCGCGGCGTAGCAGGCGCGCACCGCGTGGTCCTCGTGAGCGACCGGCGCGCCGAAGAGCGCCATGATGCCGTCGCCCATCACCTGGTTGACCGTGCCCTCGTAGCGGTGGACCGCTTCCATCATGCGGTCGAGCACGGGGTCGAGCAGCCGGCGCGCCTCCTCGGGGTCGCGGTCGGCGAGGAGCTCCATCGAGCCCTTGAGGTCGGCGAAGAGCACGGTGACCTGCTTGCGCTCGCCGATCATCGCGGCGCGCGAGGTCAGGATCTTGTCGGCGAGATGCGGCGGCGTGTAGAGCTTGGGGGCCGCGGCGGGGGTCGCCGCCGTGAGCCCGGTGCCGCAGCCGTTACAGAATCGTGCGCTGTCGGGATTGTCCTGCTGGCAGGCCGGACACTTCATCCTTTCACGCTCCCGGCCGTGAGCCCTTCCACCATGTAGCGCTGGAGGTAGGTGTAGACGAGGATGACCGGGAGTGTGGTGAGGACGGCGCCGGCCATCAGGTAACCCCAGCCGTAGACGTCGCCCGTGATGAACGTGGAAAGGCCGACCGGCAACGTCCGCTGCTTGACGTCGCTGATGAACACGAGGGCGTACAGGAACTCGTTCCAGGCCTGCGTGAACGCGAAGAGGCTCGCCGCCAGCACGCCGGGCGCCGCGAGCGGCAGGATGATGCGCCGGAACGCGCCGAAGCGCGTGGCGCCGTCGATCATCGCCGCCTCTTCCAGCTCCTCCGGGATCGAGCCGAAGTACCCCATGAGCAGCCAGGTCACGAACGGCACCGTGAAAGACGGGTAGGCGGCGATGAGCCCGGCCAGGCTGTCGGCCAGCCCCATGGTGCGAATCTGCGCGTAGAGTGGGATGAACAGGATCGACGGCGGCACCAGGTACGTGATCAAGGTCGCGCTCGACAGGAAGGCACGCCCCAGGAAGCGCAGCCGCGCCAGCGCATAGGCGCCGATGGTGCCGATGGCCGTCGCGACGAGCGTGCTCGACACGGCGACGAGGGCGCTGTTGCGGAACCAGACCGCGAAGTCGGTCTTGGTCAGGAGCTGGGTGTAGTTCTCGAGGGCGAACGGCGAGGGCCAGAACATCGACACCAGGCTGCGCATCTGGTCCTCGGTCTTGAACGACGTGACCGTCATCCAGTAGAAGGGAAACAGGACCAGCAGCAGCAGAAGCCCGAGGCACGTGTAGGCGACCGCGGTCTGGAGCCGCTCGATCGCGTCCCGCCTCACTTCGCGTGACTCCGGCGCATGTACCGCGAGAGCACGATGATCACCATCGCGAGCGCCGGCAGCATGTAGAGCGCGGCGGCGATCGCCTCGCCGAGTCGCTGGGCCCCGAAGGCCATCTCGTAGGTGAAGACCGGGATCACCTGCGTCGCGCCGCCTGGACCGCCCTTCGTGAGGATGTAGACGATCGCGAAGTCGTTGAAGGTCCAGATCGTCGACAGCAGCATGACGATGATGATGATGTTGCGGAGCGCCGGCAACGTCACGTGGCGGAAGCGCTGGACGATGTTGGCGCCGTCCACCGACGCCGCCTCGTACTGCTCCCCCGGAATCGCCTTCAACCCGGCCAGGAACGAGATCCCGAAGAACGGGAATCCGCGCCACACGTTGACGAAGATCACCGACGCCATCGCCGTGCCGGCCTCGCTGAGCCAGCCCACGCCCTGCGGCAGGATGCGGAAGACCTTGACCAGGAGATAGTTCAGGACGCCGAGGCTCGCATCGAAGATCCACAGGAAGTTCAGCGCCGACACGACGGTCGGCGCGACCCACGGGATCAGCAGCAAGCCGGTGAAGAGATTGCGGTAACGGATGCGCGACGTCAGCACGAGCGCCATCACCATGCCCAGGACCAGCTTGACGCCGACCGAGGCGAACGTGAAGACGAACGAATTCCAGACGGCGCGCCGGAAGAACCCGTCGTAGGCGAGGCGCACGTAGTTCTCGAAGCCCACGAAGACGGGCGGAACCCCGACGTACTTCCGCG
>CAYVHH010000558.1:0-4295 GCA_964450175.1 uncultured bacterium
CTGTCGCTCGGCGTGCCGTGGCTCTCGGCCGGAAGGTGGGCGATACTCTCGACCATGCTGATCGCGCAGATCACCGACACCCACATCCAGCCCGAGGGCGTCCTCGCCTACGGGCGCGTCGACACGGCGCCTTATCTGGCGCGCGCGGTGAACCATCTGCTGGCGTTGAGACCGCGTCCCGATCTTGTGCTGGCGACCGGTGACCTCGTCGACGGCGGCCGGCTGGAGGAATACCGCCGGCTGCGCGACCTGCTCGCGCCGCTGTCCATGCCGGTCTACCTCATTCCGGGCAACCACGACGACCGCGGCGCGCTCGCCGCCGTGTTCACCGACCACGCGTACCTGCCGCGCGGCGGCCGGTTCATGCAGTACGTCGTCGAGGGCTACCCGGTTCGGCTCATCGCGCTCGACACGCTCGTGCCCGGCCGGGTCGGCGGCCTGCTCTGCGCCGAGCGGTTGGGCTGGCTCTCGGCACGCCTCGAAGAGGCGCCGGAGCGACCGACCATGATCTTCATGCACCATCCGCCGTTCGCCACGGGGATCGCGCGGATGGACGCCCACGGCCTCGCGAACGCGGCCGAGTTCGCCGACGTCGTCGGCCGGCATCGGCAGATCCAGCGTATCGTGTGCGGCCACGTGCACCGTCCGATCCAGGCCCTCGTGGGCGGGACGCTCGCCACGACCGCGCCGAGCACGGCGCATCAAGTCGCGCTCGACCTCGAGGACGAGCCGCTCGCGTTCACCATGGAGCCGCCGGCCTGCCAGCTCCACGCGTGGAGCCCGCCGACGGGTCTCGTCACGCACACGAGCTACATCGGCGAATTCGACGGGCCGTACCTGGTCGCCAGCGGCGCGAAGCGCGCGGGGTAGGAGCGAGGCTCAGCGGGGCTCGCGGAGCAGGGACTCGGCAGCCTCCATCAGCGTCTCCGACAGGGTCGGATGCGTGTGGATGGTCACCGCGAGATCTTCGACCGTCATCGCCGTCTCGACGGCCAGCGCGCCCTCGGCGATGACCTCGCCCGCGCCCGGGCCGACGATCCCGACGCCGAGCACGCGGCCGGTGTCCGCATTCGCGATGATCTTCGTCAGGCCATCGCTGCGACCGAGCGTCAGGGCCCGGCCCGAGGCCGCCCACTCCCGTTTTGCGATCTTCACGGCGCGACCGTCGCGCGCCGCCTCGGCCTCTGTGAGCCCGCACCACGCGACCTCGGGATCGGTGAAGACGACCGCCGGGACGACGACGTTGTCGAAGGCCGCCGGGCGCCCGGCGATCACCTCCGCGGCGACCTTGCCCTGGCGCATGGCGCGGTGGGCCAGCATCGGCTCGCCGGTGACGTCGCCGACCGCGTAGATCGCGGGGTCGGCGGTACGGCAGCGGTCGTCCACCGTGACAAAGCCGCGCGCGTCGACGCCGGCGCGAGTGTGCTCGAGGCCGAGCCCGGCGCTCGCCGGGCGGCGGCCGACCGCGACCAGCACGCGATCGAAGGTTTCGACATCGTCCGCGCCGAAACGCGCCTCGACGGCCGATCCCTTCTCCGCGAGCGCCGTCACCTTCGTGCCGAGCCGGATCCTCGTGAACAGCTTCTCGCAGCGCCGGGCGAGCGGTTGGACGAGCGCGCGGTCCACCCCGGGCAGGAGCCCGTCGGTCATCTCGACCAGGGTCACGCGGCTCCCGAGCGCCGCGTAGACCTGGCCGAGCTCGAGGCCGATGTAGCCGCCGCCGATCACGAGGAGCCGTTCGGGGATCTCCCCGAGCTCGAGCGCCGCCGTCGAGTCGATGACCCGGTCGCCGGCGACGGAGAGGCCGGGGAGCCGTGCCGGCGCCGAGCCCGTCGCGACGATCGCGTGCTTGAAGCGGACCTTCTGCGGCTCGTCGCCCTCGACCCGCAGCTCGCGCGAGCTCTCGAACACCGCGCGTCCGCCGATCACCTCGACGCTCTTGGCCTTCGCGACCGAGGCGAGGCCGCGCGCGAGCCGGCCGACGACGCGCTCACTCTTCCATTTGCGCAACGGATCGAGCGACACGCGCGGCTCGCCGAAATCGACGCCGAGCTCGCGCGCCCGCTCGGCGTCCTCGATCAGCGCGGCGACGTGCAGCAGCGCCTTCGAGGGGATGCAACCCTCGAAGAGACAGGCGCCGCCGAGCCGCTTGCCGGCATCGACGACGACGGTCTCCAGCCCCAGCTCGGCGCACCGGAACGCCGCCGAGTAGCCGCCGGGCCCGCCGCCCACGACGGCCACGTCCACCTCGACGAGGAGGTCACCCATCACCACGGTTGGATTCTCTCGCTACTCGGCCTGGCCGCGCACCGCCCAGGCGCGGGCGATCAGATGAATGCTGCCGTCCGGCTGGACCGGCATCGTCGATCGGATACGCTCGCGGAGCGCGGTCCGCCGCTCCTCGGTGAGCGACATGCAGTAGCCGGGCGCGGGCGCCTGGCCGCCCAGGAAGGGCTTCCAGTAGTCGTCGAAATCCTTGAAGACCGTGGGCACGTCGATCGCGAGGACGCGCACCTGTGTCAGGCCGGCCGACTCGAAGAGCTCGACCAGCGGTCCCGGCCGCGCGATCGGGAATCGACGCCCCTCGTCGAGCTCGAGCGCCGGCGGATCAAGCGCGACCGCGGCGTCCCAGAAGCGGCGCATCAGCTGCATCTCGCCGGCGTAGTCCCAGACGTACGCGGCCACGGTGCCGCCCGGCGACAGCGCGCGCTTCATCTCGGCGACGGCGCGCGCCTGGTCCGGCACGAAGTTCAGCATCAGGCCGGAGACCACGATGTCGTGCTCGGCGTCCTTGACGGGAAGCGCCTGCGCGTCGCCGGGCCGGAAGCTGACCCGTGGGTCGGTCACGCGCGAACGCGCATAGCCGAGGTACTCCTCGGAACGGTCGACCCCCACGACGGCGTCGGGGAAGCCGCGCGCGACGATGGCATCGCTCAGCGCGCCGGTTCCGCACCCGACGTCGAGCCAGCGTAGGTTCTCGGGCGCGTCCAGCCAGCGCAGGAACTCGCGCGCCACCAGACTGCTCCAGCGACCCACATACGGTTCATACGCATCGCCGCTCGACCAGGTGTCTCGGTGGTCGGGCATCAGAGCCTCCTTTCAGCGGCGCGCCGCGGCCGGCGGGGGAGCCCCGACGGCCTGCCGCGCGCAATACCTTGCCAATTACCACTCCAACAAAAGCTGCTCGGGCCGCTCGAGTCGCCGGACGATCGCCGCGGCGAAGCGGGCGCCGTCGGCGCCGTCGGCGACGCGGTGGTCGAACGTGAGCGAGATCGGCAGGAGCATGCGAGGCACGATCTTGCCCTCGTGCACGACCGGCTCTTCCCGCCCGCGGGAGACGCCGAGAATGGCCACTTCGGGATAATTGATGATCGGGATCGCGCCGGTGCCGCCGAGCGCGCCGATATTCGTGATCGTGAACGTGCCGCCGCGCAGATCGTCGAGCGTCGCCTTGCCTTCGCGCACTCGCTGTGCGAGCGCGGCCAGCTCGCGCTGGAGCTCGACGATCGGCTTCTGATCGACGTCGCGGATGACCGGCACGATCAAGCCACGCGGGGCCGCCACCGCCACACCGAGATGATGGTAGCGCTTGATGATGAGCTCGCCCGAGGCCGGATCGAGGCTTGCGTTGAACTGCGGGTGCTCCCGCAGGGCGAGCGCGGCGGCTTTCAGGAGAAAGCTCGTCAGGGTGAGCGTGAGGCCGCGCTCCCGCGCCGGCTCGACGTTGCGGCGGATGATCGCGTCCAGCTCGCTGATGTCGGCGCGATCGAAGTGCGTCACGTGAGGAATGAGCGCGACCGAGAGCGTCATTCGCTCGGCGATCGTGCGTCGCAGATGCGACAGCGGCTGGCGCTCCACCGGCCCCCACTGCTCGAACCGCGGCAGCACCGGCGGCTCGACTCCGACCGACGCCAGCGGCTTGGCCACCGCCGCGCGGTCGGCTGCGTCGCCGCCCGCGGCCGCGGCTGGGGCTCCTCGCGGCCTCGCGCCACCCGACCCGCGTACGTCGTCGTCGGTCACGCGCCCGCCCGGCCCGGTCCCTCGCACCACGCGCAGATCGACCCCGAGCTCCCGCGCCAGCCGCCGCGTCGCCGGCGTCGCCGCGACCGGCCCCATCGAAGGCGCCGCCGCCGTCGCCGTGGCCGCCACGCGCCACTCAGCACCACGATCGAAGGGAGCAGCGGTCGAAGCAGCGGGCGCCAGCCCCCGCGTTCCTAAGTCCGCGACGGGTTGCCGCCGGGGGGAGGGGGCGGCGTGGCGGGAGGGCCCGCCGGCTTCGGAACCCCACTCGCCGG
>CAYVHH010000559.1:0-7603 GCA_964450175.1 uncultured bacterium
GAACACGATGAAGTCGCAGGGGATCAATCGAGTGCCCTGGTGGATCAGCTGATAGAAGGAATGCTGGCCGTTGGTGCCGGGCTCGCCCCAGTAGATCGCCGCCGTCGGATAGTCGACCGGGGTACCGTCGAGGCGCACGCGCTTGCCGTTGCTCTCCATCGTCAGTTGCTGAAGATAGGCGGGGAATCGCTTCAGATACTGCTCGTACGGCAGGACCGCCACGGTCTCGGCGCCGAAGAAGTCGCTGTACCAGACGGCCAGAAGGCCCATCAGCACCGGCAGATTGCGCTCAAACGGGGCGGTGCGGAAGTGCTGGTCCATCTGATGGAAGCCGTCGAGCATGGCCCGGAAGCGGTCCGGCCCGATGGCGAGCATGGTCGAGAGTCCGATCGCCGAGTCCATGGAGTAACGGCCGCCGACCCAGTCCCAGAACCCGAACATGTTGGCGGTGTCGATGCCGAACTCGGACACTTTCGATGCGTTGGTGGAGACGGCGACGAAGTGCTTGGCCACGGCCTTGACGTCGCCACCGAGGCCCGTCAGCAGCCACTCGCGCGCGCTCTGCGCGTTCGTCATCGTCTCCAGGGTGGTGAAGGTCTTCGACGAGACGATGAAGAGGGTTTCGGTCGGATCGAGGTCCCGCGTGGCCTCCACGAAGTCGGTGGCGTCGACGTTGGACACGAACCGGAAGGTCAGCGCGCGGTCACTGTAGTACCGGAGCGCCTCGTAGGCCATGACCGGCCCCAGGTCCGAGCCGCCGATGCCGATGTTGACGACGTTCTTGATGCACCGCCCGGTGTGCCCCTTCCAGTCGCCGCTCCGGACGCGATCGGCGAAGTCGGCCATCTTGTCGAGCACCGCGTGCACGTGCGGCACCACGTTCTCACCGTCCACGACGATCGAGGCCGCTCGCGGCGCGCGCAGGGCCACGTGCAGGACGGCCCGGTCTTCCGTGACGTTGATCTTCTCGCCGCGGAACATGGCCTCGATGCGCGCCCGCAGGCCGCACGCTTCCGCCAGACGGACGAGGAGCGTGATCGTCTCGTCGGTGACTCGATTCTTCGAGTAGTCGAGGTAGAGGCCCGCCGCCGCCGCGGTCAGCCGTTCACCGCGTCTGGGATCGGACGCGAAGAGCTCCCGGAGGTGGAGATTGCGCACGTGCTCGTAGTGGACCGCGAGGGCCTTCCAGGCGGGAAGCGCCGTGAGCGGGTCGCCGGCGGTCATGGAGCGCCCAGCGCCCTGTCCACGATCTTTTGAGCCTCGCCGACCAGGGCTTCGAGGTGGGCCGGCCCCTTGAAGCTCTCGGCGTAGAGCTTGTAGATGCTCTCGGTGCCGGAGGGTCGCGCCGCGAACCATCCGCTGGCCGCCGTCACCTTCAGCCCGCCGATGGCGGCGTTGTTACCGGGAGCCCGCGTGAGCTTGGCGGTGATCGGCTCGCCCGCGATGTCCGATTCCTTGACCGCGTCGGGCGACAGCTTCTGTAGCCGCGTCTGCTGCTCGGGCGTGGCGGGGGCGTCGATGCGCGTGTAGTAAGCCGTGCCCAATTCCGTCGTCAGCTCCTGGTAGTGCTCGCCCGGGTCCTTGCCCGTGCGCGCGACCATCTCGGCCGCCAGCAGATCCATGATCAGGCCGTCCTTGTCGGTCGTCCACACCGTTCCGTTCAGCCGCAAGAAGGTCGCCCCGGCGCTCTCCTCTCCGCCGAAGCAGCAGGAACCGTCGAGCAGGCCGGGCACGAACCACTTGAAGCCGACGGGTACTTCGTAGAGCCGGCGGCCGAGCTTGGTCACCACCCGGTCGATCATGCCGCTGCTGACCAGGGTCTTTCCGACAACCAGATTGGACGCCCAGCCGCGGCGGTGTCCGAGCAGATAGTAGATGGCGACGGCCAGATAGTGATTCGGGTTCAGCAACCCCGCGGACGGTGTGACGATGCCGTGGCGGTCGGCGTCGGCGTCGTTGGCGAAGGCGACGCGGAACCTATCTTTGATATCGACAAGCCGCGCCATCGCGTACGGGCTCGAGCAGTCCATGCGGATCTTGCCGTCGTGGTCGACGGTCATGAACGAGAAGGTCGGATCGATCACCGGATTGACGACGGCGATCTCCGTCTTGTAGACGGCGTTGATGGGCTCCCAGTAGGGCCGGGCCGCACCGCCGAGCGGGTCGACGCCGAGCTTCAGACCCGCGGCGCGGATCGCCTCCATGTCCACCACGTTGCGCAGATCCTCGACGTAGGGGAGGACGAGGTCCTCCTGGTGTGTCGTCGCCGCCTTGATGGCCGCGGCGAACGCTCGCCGCTTCACGCCCGCGTTGCCGGCGCGCAGGAGCGCGTTCGCTCGGTCCTGGATCCAGCCGGTCGCGTCGGTATCGGCGGGCCCCCCGCTCGGCGGGTTGTACTTGAAGCCGCCGTCCTCGGGCGGATTGTGAGACGGGGTGACGATGATGCCATCGGCCAGGCCCGTCGTGCGGCCGCGGTTGTGGACCAGAATGGCTCGCGAGACGACGGGCGTCGGGGTGACGCCGTCGTCGCGCTGGATGATCGTCTCGACACCGTTGGCCGCGAGGACCTCGAGCGCGGTGCGCTGAGCAGGCCCCGAGACGCCGTGGGTGTCCTTGCCCATGATGAGCGGACCGTCGGTGCCCTGGCCCCGGCGGTAATCGCAGATGGCCTGGGTGATGGCCACGATGTGGGCCTCGTTGAACGAACCCTGGAGCGGCGAGCCCCGGTGGCCGCTGGTTCCGAAGCTCACGCGCTGGCGCGGGTCTTCCGGGTCGGGCGTGCGGTCGTAGTACTGGCGCTCGAGTCGGGCCGGATCGACCAGGAGCGTCTTCGGCGCGGGTTTGCCCGCGAGCGGCGAGATCTTCGCGCGGGCCGCCGCTTCGATCACTCCATCGGACACGGCTTCGCCTCCCAGATCTCGGCTGCATACTCGGCGATGGTGCGGTCGCTCGAGAACTTCCCGGAGCCGGCCACGTTCAGGACGGCCTTGCGCGCCCAGGCCTCGGGATCGGCGTACAGCTGGCAGAGCCGCCGGTCGGCGTCCAGATAAGCGGTGAGATCGGCCAGGTGCATGTAGTAGTCGCCGCGTGTCAACAGCATGTCGCGCAGCGGCGCGAAGACACCGGGCTCGTTCCGGCTGAAGTGATCGGAGAAGATCAGGTCCAGGGCCGCGCGGGTCTCCGGCTCGTTGTCGTAGTGCCAGTGCGGATTGTACCAGCCGCGGCTGTCGGCGACCTGCTGCGCGGTCAGGCCGAAGAGGAAGAAATTCTCCTCGCCGCCTTCCTGCGCCATCTCGATCGTCGCGCCGTCGCGGGTACCGATGGTCAGGGCTCCGTTCATCATGAACTTCATGTTGCTGGTGCCGCTGGCCTCGAAGCCGGCGGTCGAGATCTGGTTCGAGACATCGGCCGCGGGGATGAGCCGCTCGGCCTGCGACACGCAGTAGTCGGGCAAGAACACGACCTTGAGCCGGCTGCGCACGGCCGGATCGCCGTCGATGGTCCCCGCCACGTTGTTGATGAGCTTGATGACGAGCTTGGCGAGCTGATACGCGGGCGCCGCCTTGCCGGCGAAGAAGAACGTGCGCGGCGTCATCTCGAGCTTTGGGTTCGCACGAAGCCGGTTGTAGAGGACGACGATCCGCAGCGCGTTGAGGAGCTGTCGCTTGTATTCGTGGATGCGCTTGACCTGGCTGTCGAAGATCGTGTCCGGATCTACTGCCAGCCCACACATTTCGGCGATCCACTCGGCGAACTGAGACTTGGCCTCGCGCTTGGCGCGGCGGAAGGTCTCACGGAAGCCCTTGTCGTCGGCCAGCGGTACCAGCTTCGTGAACTGGCCGAGATCGGTGATCCACCCATCGCCGATGGCTGCGCTGATCGCGCCGGCGAGCGCGGGATTGGAAAGCAGGAGCCAGCGTCGGGGCGTGACGCCGTTGGTCTTGTTGTTGAAGCGGTCCGGGAACATCTCGGCCAGGTCTTTGACCGTCAGCGTGCGCAGCAGATTGGAGTGGATGGCGGCGACGCCGTTCGTGCTGTGCGAGCCGACGATCGCCAGGTTGGCCATGCGGACGTGTCGGGTCGGGCCCTCCTCGATCAGGCTCACGCGCACCACACGCTCATCGTCACCTGGGAAGCGCGTCCGGACGTCGTCGAGGAAGCGCCGATTGATCTCGAAGATGATCTCCAGGTGGCGCGGCAGCAGCAGCTCGAACCACTCGACCGGCCATTTTTCGAGAGCCTCCGGCAGGAGCGTGTGGTTCGTGTACGCGAGCGCGCGTCGCGTGAGGTCCCAGGCCTGGTCCCAGGGCAGGTGCGCGTCGTCGAGCAAGATCCGCATCAGCTCGGGCACGGCCAGGGACGGGTGCGTGTCGTTGAGCTGGATGGCGACCTTCTCCGGGAGCGCGCTCCAGTCGCCGTTGCCCCGCCGGAATCGGCGCACGAGATCGGCGAGCGAACACGCGACGAGGAAATACTCCTGGATGAATCGCAGCGCCTGTCCCAGGCTCGTGGAGTCGTCGGGGTAGAGGACACGCGTCAGCGACTCCGCCGCGAGTCGCTCGGTTACCGCGCCGACGAACTGGCCGTGGCTGAACACCTGGAAATCGAACGCATCCGGGGCCGCGGCGGCCCAGAGGCGCAGCGTGTTGATCGTCTGGCCGCCGTAGCCGACGACGGGACGATCGAAGGGGAGACCGATCAAGGTCGCCGGTTGGCCGACGACCGCGCTGAGGCTGCCGCCACGCACCTCGAACGAGCAGTTCAGCTTCACCTCGACCTTCTCTTGCGGCCGGGCAACCTCCCATGGGTCCGGCTGGCGGAGCCAGTTGTCCGGCCGCTCGATCTGCCAGCCATCCTGGATCGCCTGCTTGAAGATGCCGTACTCGTAGCGGAGCCCGTAGCCCATCGCGGGCAGCTGCAGGGTCGCCATCGAGTCGAGGAAGCACGCCGCTAAGCGACCGAGGCCGCCGTTGCCCAATCCGGCATCGGGCTCTTCCTCCACGATGCCGAGCCAGTCGAGGTCCTTCTGCTTCACGATTTGCTTCGCGAGCGGGTCGAGCAGGAGGTTAGTGATGTTGTTGGTCAGCGAACGGCCGATGAGGAATTCCATCGACAGGTAGTAGACGCGCTTGGGGTTCGCGCGCTCGTAGGTGCCCTCGGTGCGAACCCATCGCTGCGAGAGGACGTCGCGGACCGAGCGAGCGACGGCCTCGTAACGTTCTCGCGCGCCGGCCGCAGCCGGATCGACGACGCTGTCGAAGAGGAGATGACGCTCGTAGAACGCGTTGTCCGTCCCGGTAAACTCGATCGGACCGCATCCGTATTGCTTGAGGAGCGCCGACGTGTCCTTCGCGCTGCTCGCCCGTCTCGTTGTGCTCATGGGTTGACTCCGTGATTCAATCGTCCGACCAGTGAGCCCGTTGCGAGGCCATCGCGACGTCCGCGGTGTCCCGCTCCATCGAGTCGTCATACTCGCCCAGGCTCGCCGCGCTGTTGCAGCGCGCTCGGTGATGCAGCGCCTGCTGACCGGCCTGGGCACCCGCCGCGCGGCCGCCGCAGGCCTCGAGCGCGGGGTCCTGCAACGCCCGTCCATACGAGAAGCTCACGCGCCACGGCCGGCTTTCGGGGCCGGAGTTCATCGCGTTCAGGTGCGCGGTCGCGCTGCGCTCGTCCTGTCCTCCGGAAAGGAAGACAATGCCGGGCACGACCATTTTCGGCTTGAGGAGCGTTCTCTCGAGCGCCACCCGCTGCCTCGAGAGCGCGCGGAAGACACGCTCGAGCACGTCGCCCGTGACGACCTTGCCCGGCATGATTCCGACGTGGGCCAGTGCGTCGGCCAGCCGCTCACCGCGCTGGGTCACCTGTCGAATCGTCTCGTCGTACATTTCGTCACGTCGACCTCCTGTTCATCTTCACCACAGGAGCGGAGCGTTCCAGATCTTCACTGCGGGCGAATCGCGGTAGTAGCCGAGGACGTTCAAGGTCGCGGTGTCGAGCAAGAAGTGCTGGCCCGCGCCGGGCGCCAGACCGATCCACCGCGCCACCAGCACGCGAAAGACGTGGCCGTGAGCGAACAGCGCGACGTCACCCAGGGCGGCCCGGACCCGGGCCAGGACCCGGTCGACGCGCGCGCCGACCTGCGCCGGGGTCTCGCCGCCCGGGCAGCCGTCGCGGAAGATCATCCAGCCCGGCGCCTTCGCGTGGATCTGCTTGGGCGTGAGCCCCTCGTACTCGCCGTAGTTCCATTCCTTCAGGTCCGGCTCGAGCACCGCGCGGGCGCCGAGACCGGCGAGCTCGCAGGTCTCGCGCGCCCGGCTGAGCGGGCTCGATAGCACGAGCGTGAACGACTGCTCGGCGAGAATCGGCTTGAGACGGCGGGCCACCACCCGTCCGTTCTCGGTGAGCGGGATATCGGTCACGCCGGTGTGCTGCCCGCTAAGACTCCACTCGGTCTCACCGTGGCGGACCACGTAGACCTTTTCCGTGCTCGCCATGGCCGATTCCAGCTGCCCGTCAAAAGTCCGCGGCCGTGTCGCGGCGCGCGGCGCCGGCCTTCGAGTCGGCGTCCCATCGCCACTGCTGGATCTCCGGCATGTCCTCGCCGTGCCGCGCGATGTACTGTTTGTGCTCGATCAGCTTGTCGCGGA
The DNA here is from genome assembly GCA_964450175.1 of uncultured bacterium. GTDB lineage: Bacteria > Methylomirabilota > Methylomirabilia > Rokubacteriales > CSP1-6 > AR31. The sequence continues at coordinate 6,648 of CAYVHH010000559.1, forward strand.
TCGCCTGCTTGGCGTACGCCGCCTTGGCGCGCAGCTGGGGCACCCGATCGATGACGTCGCTGACGAGGTGGAAACGGTCCATGTCGTTGAGCACCACCATGTCGAAGGGCGTCGTCGTCGTCCCTTCTTCCTTGTAGCCGCGCACGTGCAGGTTGCCGTGGTTGGTCCGACGGTAGGTCAACCGATGAATCAACCACGGATAGCCGTGGAACGCGAAGATGATCGGCTTGTCCGTCGTGAACAGAACGTCGAACTCGTAGCTGGTCAGCCCGTGCGGATGCTCCTCGTGCGGCTGGAGCGTCATCAAGTTGACGACGTTGATCACCCGCACCTTCAGCTCCGGCACGTGCGTGCGCAGCAGCTGTACCGCGGCCAGGGTCTCCAGGGTCGGCACGTCGCCGCAGCACGCCATGACCACATCGGGCTCGCCACCCTGATCGTTGCTGGCCCAGTCCCAGATGCCCAGGCCGGCGGTGCAGTGCTTGATGGCCTGATCCATGGTGAGCCACTGCGGCGCCGGCTGCTTGCCGGCTACGACCACGTTGATGTAGTTGCGGCTTCGCAGGCAATGGTCGGTGACGCTCAGGAGGCAGTTGGCGTCCGGCGGCAGGTAGACGCGGATCACGTCCGCCTTCTTGTTGACGACGTGGTCGATGAATCCCGGATCCTGGTGGCTGAAGCCGTTGTGGTCCTGCCGCCACACGTGGCTCGACAGAAGGTAGTTCAGCGACGCGATCGGCCGCCGCCATGGGATGTGGTGGCACACCTTGAGCCATTTCGCGTGCTGATTGACCATCGAGTCGACCAGATGGATGAAGGCTTCGTAGCAGGAGAAGAAACCATGGCGGCCGGTCAACAGATAGCCCTCGAGCCAGCCCTGACACTGATGCTCGGAGAGCATCTCCATCACGCGGCCGTCGGGCGCCAGGTGGTCGTCGTAGGGCAGGATCTCCGCG
>CAYVHH010000560.1:0-14387 GCA_964450175.1 uncultured bacterium
CGCGTGGGGTGTCGACGCGATCGTGTTCAGGCGGTTGAGACGCCGCGGCGCTCATCCGCTCACGCTGGTCTTCGCCGCGTTCGGGGCCGCGCTCGTCATGCGCCACCTGGTCGTCCTCATCTGGGGACACGAGTCGCGCTACTACACGCGCGAGCTGCAGATCGCGACGGAGCTGCTGCCCGGCGTCCGCGTGCTGCCGGATCAGATCTTCATCCTCGGCCTGGCCCTGGCGGTCATGATCGCGCTGCAGGTGTTCCTCATGAGGAGCCGCACCGGCATGGCGATGCGGGCGATGGCGGAAAGCCCGGCCCTCGCGCAGGTGTGCGGTATCGAGGTCGAGTCGGTGGTGCGCCTCACGTGGATCATCTCCGGGGCGCTGGCGGCGTTCGCCGGCGTATTCATCGGTCTCACGCCGCAGATCCATCCCGAGATCGGGTTCAACGTATTGCTCTCGCTGTTCGCGGCGGCGATCCTGGGCGGCACGGGCAGTCTCCCCGGCGCGGTCGTGGGCGGGTTTCTGGTGGGCCTCGCGGAGAACCTGTCGCTCCTCGTGATCAGCCCGGGCTACAAGGGCGCGATGCCGTTCCTGCTGCTCCTGCTCATCTTGATCGTGAGGCCGCAGGGCATCTTCGGCGAGCGGAGCTAGATGCTCGCCTACCTCGTGTTCTTCGCCTGCATCGTGCTGATCCTCGGGGTCCTCACGCTCGCCCTGAATCTGCAGTGGGGGTTCACCGGGTTGTTCAACGCCGGTGTCGTCGGGTTCTACGCGATAGGCGCCTACACGCACGCGATCCTCACCGCGGCGCCGCAACCGCAGTACCTCGGCAATTTCGGCCTGCCCTGGCTCGTGGGCGTCCTGGCCGCCATGGCCGCGACGGCGCTGGCGAGCTGGCTGATCGGGCTCGTCACGATTCGCCTGCGCGGCGACTACCTCGCCATCGCGACGTTCGGTGTCGCCGTCTCCATCCAGCTCGTCGCGCTGAACTGGGAGCCGCTCACCGGCGGCCCGCAGGGGCTCACCCGCATCGGCCGACCCCTGGCGCGGCTGTTCGAGACGCCGTTCGGCTTCAACCTCTGGTTTCTCGGCTTGATGATGGTGCTCATGGCGACGATCTACTGGGCGCTCGACCGCGTCGTGCTGTCACCGTGGGGCCGGGTGTTGAAGGCGATTCGCGAGGACGAGACCGCGGCCGTCGCGCTCGGCAAGAGCGCGCGCCGCTTCCGGCTCGAGGCGTTCGTGCTGGGCTCGACGCTCATGGGGCTGGCCGGCGCGCTCTACGTGAGCTTCATCGGCTTCGTGAGCCCGTACGACTTCCTGCCGATCGTGACCTTCCAGGTCTGGGCCATGCTCATCGTGGGCGGCAGCGGCAACAACCGGGGCGCCTTGCTCGGAGCGCTGGTCGTCTGGGCCATCTGGGCGGGCTCGGGCGTGCTCGTCACCAAAATGGTGCCGCCGAGCCACGCCGCGCAGGGAGCCGCGGTCCAGGTCATCCTGATCGGTCTGCTCCTGATGCTCGTGCTGCTCTTTCGCCCGCGCGGGCTGATCGGCGAGGCGGCGGTTGTCTCGCGGCACGTGAACGATTAAGCTCTCCCCCGCCGACCGAGACGCGGCGATCGCGGAAGTGTGCGCTGCAGGTCGTCGCGGGGCTGGGGCCCCGCCGACCGAGGCGCAGCTATAGAGGAAGGACCCCATGGAACGACGGCGACGGAATGCGGTCGTGTTTGCGCTGGCTTTGATGGCGGGTGCGCTGTCCGCGGGGAGCGCGGCGGCGCAGAGCTGCCCGGTGAAGATCGGCGGCGTGCTGCCGCTGACCGGCTCGATGGCCCCCATCACCAAGAAGATCGCCCAGTCGGCGGAGCTGGCGATCGAGCACGTCAACCAGGGCGGCGGCATCAAGGGCTGCCCCGTGCAATTCATTCTTCGGGACGACCAGGGACAGCCGACGGTCGGCGTGGACGCCGCCAAGTACCTGGTCGAGGTCGAGCGGGTGCCGGCGTTCACCGGGACGATCTCCTCGGGCATCACGGGTCCGATCATCGCGTCCGTGACGGCGCCGTCGAAGGTCGTGCAGATCACGTGCTGCTCGACCGCGAGCCCCTTCACCCTCGACGGACGGAGCGGCGGGTATTTCTTCCGCACCATTCCCACCAGCAAGACCCAGGCGTACGCGACCGCGTCGGAGACCGCGCGCCGCCGCATGAAGAAGACCGCCGTCATCTACATCAACACCGATTTCGGCACCGACATGCTGCGATTCTACAAGGCCGCGGTCGCCAAGCTCGGGGGCGAGGTGATCGCCGAAGTGCCGTACAACGACAATCAACCGAGCTACCGGGCCGAGGTCACGACGGCGCTCGCGGCGAAGCCCGAATCGCTCCTGCTGATCGGATTCCCGAAGGACGGCGTCACCATCGTGCGCGAGTGGCTGTCGCTCGGGGGCACGAAGACGATCGCGCTCAACAACTCCATGCGCACCATGGACTTCGTCAACGGCGTGGGCGCGAAGTTCATCGAGGACGTCTTCGGCATGGACAACGCGCAGGTGGCGGGCCCGAACGTGGACGCGTTCAACACGGCGTTCGAGGAGAAGTTCAAGACCGACACCAAAGGACCGGGCGTGCACACGCAGTACGACGCCCTGATGGTGATGGCGCTGGCGATGAACATCGCCAAGGATCTGACGGGCCCGTCGATCAAGGACGCGGTGCGCCGGGTGCACGTGCCGAACGGGACGGTCGTCGGCACGGGGCCGGCGGAGTACAAGAAGGCCCTCGAGCTCATCAGGGCCGGCAAGCCGATCAAGTACTTCGGGGCGACCGGCCCCATCGAGTTCGACGCCAACGGTGACGTGACCGGGCCGGCGCTCGTGTGGAAGGTCAAGGACGGCCAGATCGTGACCGACCGCATCATCACCATCGAGGACATGCAGGCCCTGTTCAAGCGCGTCGAGAAGTGAGCCCGGCGGCCCTCTCGCACTGTGTGACCGCCGAGTGCGCCGTGCCGGCGCGCCGCGCGTACGACTTTCTCGCGGACGGCCTCGAGGTCGGCCGCTGGGCGCTTGGGTCGTTCGACGCCCGCCAGGTAGGCCTGAATCTCTTCCGGGGCCGGTCGCTCTTCGACGGCGCGGACGTGCTCTACCGGCCGGTCGGTGATGCCGCGCGGTTGATCGTCGACTACCATGTGGGCACGAATCCGCGGGCGCTGGCGCCGCGCGTGATGGCGCGCGTGGTTCCGGGTGACGCGACGGGCCGGAGCCGCCGCTCGTGCCTCGTGACGCTCGTTGCCTGGCGCGCCGCGTCGATGAGCGAGGCGCGCTGGGAACGCCTGGTGGCCTGCCACGAAGTCGAGATCCGGCTGGTGCAGGCGCTGCTCGCGGGAAGGAGGCGCTCGCGACGATGATCGATCTGGCGCACTGCCGCGCACTCGACCTTCGTGATCCCCTGCGCGGGATGCGGGACCGCTTCGCTCGGCCGGCCGAGGACACGGTGTACCTGGACGGCAACTCGATCGGCGCGATGCCGGCCGACGCAGCCTCCCGCGTGCAGCGCGTGATGCTGGACGGCTGGCGAGACGCGCGCCGGCGCGGCTGGAACCGCTACGACTGGCTGGAGAAGCCCTGGCGGATGGGCGACAACCTGGCGCACCTCCTGGGCGCCGGCAAGGGCGACGTGGTGTTCTGCGACAACACGACGATCAATCTCTACAAGATCCTCGGCTACGCCTGGCAGCTAGATCGCGCGCGGCCCGTGATCGTCACCGAGGCGCACAACTTCCCGACCGACACCTACGTCGCCGAAGGCCTCGCCCGCTTCGCGGGCGGCTCCGCATCCGTCCGCCGCATCGACAAGCCGGGAGAGCTCGACGCCGCGCTCTCCGGTGACGCCGGCGTGCTCTACCTGAGCTACGTCGACTACCGCTCGAGCCGGCGCTGGAACATGGCCGAGGTCAACGAGCTGGCGCGCGCCCGAGGCGTGCTCACCATGTGGGATTGCTCGCACGCGGCCGGCGCGGTCCCGGTCGATCTGGCGGGCACCGGCGCCGATTTCGCCGTCGGCTGTGGATACAAGTACCTCTGCGGCGGCCCGGGCGCGCCGGCGTGGCTCTACGTGCACCCGCGCCATCAGGAGCGCGCGTGGCCCGTGATCGCCGGGTGGATGGGGCATGCCGACGTGTTCGCGTTCGCGCCGACCTACGAGCCGTTGCGCGGCGTGCGACGCCACCTGACCGGCACGCCGGGCATCATCGCCAACGAGGCGATGGCCGCGGCGGTCGATATCTGGCGCGACGTGAAACGCGAGGACCTCGCGTGGAAGCACCGCTCGCTCTCCGAGCTGACGATCGCGCTGCTCGAGCAGGAGTGCGGAAAGTTCGGCGTCGTCGTCACCTCGCCGCGCACGTACGACGAGCAGGGGGGCCACGTCGGCTTCAGCCACCCCGGCGCCGGGTCGGTCTGCGAAGCGCTGCTCGAGCACGGCGTGGTGAGCTCGTTCCGAAAGCCGGACGTGGTCCGCTTTGGCATCTCGCCGGTGGCGATCAGCCACGAGGACGTGTGGATCGCGGTGTCCCGGCTTCGCCAGGTGCTCGAGAGCGAAGTCTGGCGCGAGCCGCGGTTCAAGAAGGTATCGGTGTGACGCGAGGGCCGCTCTGATGCGGGCGCGGCTAGCGGCCGACATCGGGGGCACGTTCACCGACGTGGTCCTCGAGAGCCCCGCCGGACGCGACAGCGCCAAGGTGCTGACCACGGCGGCGCCCGAGGTCGGCGTCCTCGACGGGATCCGTCGCGTGCTTACTGCGGCGGGGCTGCCCCCGTCGGAGGTCTCGGTCTTCGTCCACGGCACGACCCTGGCCACGAACGCGTTGATCGAGCGGAAGGGGGCCAGAACCGCGTTCGTCACTACCGAGGGGATGCGCGACATCCTCGAGATGGGCTACGAGAAGCGGTTCGAGCAGTACGACGTGTACATGGAGCGCCCGCTGCCGCTCGTCCCCCGACCGCTGCGCTTCACAGTGCCGGGGCGGCTCGATGGCCGCGGGCGCGTCCTGCGCGATCTCGATGTGGCCGCGGTGCGCGCGGTCGGCCAGCAGCTGCGCGCCGAGCGGGTCGGCGCCGTCGCGATCGGGTTCATGCACGCCTATGCCTGGCCCGAGCACGAGCGCCGCGCGGCCGAGATCCTGAACGCCGAGCTGCCGACCGACGTCACCGTCTGTCTCTCGAGCGAAGTCTGTCCGGAGATCCGCGAGTACGAGCGCTTCTCGACGACGTGCGCGAACGCGTACGTGCGGCCGATGATGCAGGGCTATCTGCTGAGGCTGCGCGCCGAGCTGGACGCGCTCGGCATGACGTGTCCGCTGCTCCTGATGATGTCGGGCGGCGGCCTCACCACGCTCGAGATCGCGGCACGCTTTCCGGTGCGGCTCGTCGAATCCGGGCCCGCCGGCGGCGCGTTGCTCTCGTCCTGGATCGCGCGCGAGCGCGCGCTCGACCGCGTGCTGTCGTTCGACATGGGCGGCACCACCGCGAAGATCTGCCTGATCGACGGCGGGGAGCCCGAGCGAGCGCGCTCGTTCGAGGTCGCGCGCGCCTATCGCAACGTAAAGGGCAGCGGGCTGCCGGTGCGCGTGCCGGTGATCGAGATGGTCGAGATCGGCGCCGGCGGCGGCTCGATCGCGCGCGTCGATCGGATGCAGCGCATCGCCGTGGGCCCGGACAGCGCGGGCGCCGACCCGGGGCCCGCCTCGTACGGGCGCGGCGGAACCGATGCCACGGTGACCGACGCCGATCTGGCGCTCGGCCGCATCGATCCCACGCGGTTCGCCGACGGCGCGTTCAGCCTCGACGTCGCGGCCGCCCAGGGTGCCCTCGCGGCGCACGTCGGCGCGCCCCTCGGGCTCGAGGCGCCCTGGCACGCGGCGGGCGTGTCCGAGATCGTCGAGGAGAACATGGCCAACGCCGCGCGCGTGCACGCGATCGAGCGCGGCCGCGTCATCGGCCGCTACACGATGATCGCGTTCGGCGGCGGCGCGCCGCTGCACGCCGGGCGGCTCGCGGAAAAGCTCGGGGTCCGCCGCGTCGTCGTACCCGAAGGAGCCAGTGTCGGCTCGGCGATCGGGTTCCTGCGCGCGCCGGTGTCGTTCCAGGTCGTACGCAGTCACCGCGCCACCCTGTCCGCGTTCGACGTCGAGACCGTCAACGGACTGCTCGAACAGTGCGCCGCCGCCGCGACCGACGTGGTCCGCCGGGCGGTGCCCGAGGGCGACCTCGGGATCCGGCGCGTGGTCGATCTCCGCTACATCGGTCAGGGGCACGAGCTACAGCTGGCGCTGCCCGACGGTACCTTGCAGACCGAGGACGCGCGTCGCCTGCGCGGGCAGTTCGAGACGCTGTACGGGTCGATCTACGGCGTGACGATGCCGGACCAGGACGTCGAGTTCGTCACCTGGTCGGTGACGGTCTCCGCGCCGTCCGACACGCCGGTCGCCGCCAAGCCGGTGCAGAAGCACGCCGCGCCGCCGCCGCGCTCGCGGCGCGACGTCTACGAGCCCGCGCTCGGCCGCATGACCGCGTTCGCCGTCTACCAGCGTGGCGATCTCGAGCCGGGACGCGAGCTGGCCGGGCCGGCGCTGATCGAGGAAGGCCAGACCACGACCGTCGTGCCCGCGAGCTTTACGCTCCACGTGGACGGCGCCGGATATCTGGTCATGGAGAGTCGCGATGAATGAAGCGCTCAAGCGCATTCACATGCAGGTGATGTGGAACCGGCTGATCGCGGTGGTCGAGGAGCAGGCGCAGGCCCTGCTGCGCACCGCGTTCGGCGCGATCACGCGCGAGGCCGGCGACCTCTCGGCGGGCGTCTACGACACCGGCGGGCACATGCTGGCACAGGCGGTCACGGGCACGCCCGGCCACGTCAACACGATGGCCGCCGCGGTGTGCCACTTCCTCGATCGCTACCCGATCGCGACCATGCGCCCCGGCGACGTGTTCGTCACCAACGATCCGTGGCTCGGCACCGGGCACCTGTTCGACTACGTCATGGTGACGCCGGTGTTTCGCGGCGAGCGGCCGGTGGGGCTCTTCGCATCGACGTGCCATACCCCCGACGTCGGCGGCGTGGGCTTCTCTGCCGAGGCGCGCTCGGTCTACGAAGAAGGCACCTGCGTGCCGCATCTTCGCCTCCGCGAGCAGGGAGCCATCGACGAGAAGATCTTCGCGATCATCATGGCGAACTCGCGTAATCCGATCGAGGCGCGCGGCGATCTGCTGTCGCTGATCGCCTGCAACGACGTGGGTGCGGCGCGCCTGGCCGACATGATGCGCGAGTTCGAGCTCGACTCGATCGACGAGCTGGCGCGGCACATCCTCGACACGTCTCGCGAGGCCACGCGCGAGGCGATCCGGAAGTTGCCGCGCGGCCGGTTCAAGACGTCGATGACGCTCGACGGGTACGAATCGCCGATCGAGCTCCATGCGAGCCTCGACATCGGCGACGGCGAGATCACCGTCGATTACGCGGGGAGCTCGCCGGTCTCGGGACGCGGCATCAACTCGCCGCGCTGTTACACCGAGGCCTACTCCGTCTTCGGGCTCAAGTGCCTCATCGCGCCGGCGATCCCGAACAACGCGGGCTCGCTCGAGCCCTTCCATGTGCTGGCCGAGGACGGCACGTGCGTCGCGCCGCTCCGGCCCGCGCCGGTCACCGCGCGCCACGTGATCGGACAGATGCTGCCGGACGTGATGTTCGGCGCGCTCGCCCAGGCGCTCGACGGGCGCGTGCCCGCCGAGAGCGCGGGCTCGATCTGGGTGCTGCCGATGGCGGGGATGCGCGCGCCGGGCCAGCCGTTCAACGTGCTCAACGTCGGGCTCGGCGGCACCGGGGCGCGTCCCGGCAAGGACGGGCTCAACACGACGGCGTTTCCGAGCGGCGTGGGCGTCGTGCCGGTCGAGATCACCGAGAACGAGTCGCCGCTCGTGTTCTGGGTCAAGGAGTACCTGCCGGACTCGGGCGGCGCGGGCGAGTTCCGGGGCGGCCTCGGGCAGCGCATCGAGATCGGCAACAGCGACCCGACGCCGTTCACCGTGGCCGCGGGCACCTTCGACCGCCTGCGCAATCCAGCGAGCGGACGGTCCGGGGGGCGGCCCGGCCGTCACGGCGCCGCGCGGCTGGCCTCGGGCACCGAGCTGGCCACCAAGGCCGTGCACACGATTCCGCCGGGCGACCGCATCGTGCTCGAGCTGCCCGGCGGCGGCGGCGTGGGGGATCCCGCCCAGCGCGCGAAGAGCCGCCTCGACGCGGATGTGGCCGCGGGATTGGTCAGCGCGGCCGGCGCCGCGCGCGACTACGGGACGGGGCGCGACTAGCGGCTCGGCCGGCGGCGGACGACGCCCGGCGGTCCCCCATCTTGAGCGCCGTCACCTCGATCTCGACCTTCGCCTTGTCGACGGCGAGTGGTGAGCACACCGTCGTGTTTGCGGCGCGAGCGGCGCCGAGGCGCTTCTTGAGCACGCCGGACACCGCTTCGACGTCGGCTCGATCCGGCACGAAGGCGCGCACGCGCACCACGTCGAGCAGGGCGGCGCCCCCGTCGCGCAGCGCCCGCTCGATGATGTCGAGCGACATCTCGGCCTGCGCCTGGGCGGTCGGCGGCCACGTGTTCGTGCGAAGGTCGTAGCCGACCGTCCCGGAGACGAACACCCAACGGCCGTCGACCACCGCGCGGGAGTATCCGGCGAGCGCTTCCCAGGGTGATCCGCTGGAGACGAACTTTCTCGGGCTCAAGGATCGACCTCCGCCTCGGCTTCGATTTCGACGTCGTAGCCGCCGATCAGTCCGGCGATCTCCACCAGCGTGTTGGCCGGCCGCACGGCGGCGAAGTAGCGGCCGTGGACGCGCGCCACGGCCTCCGCGCACTTGGCGTCTCGCACGTAGATCCGCGTGCGTACCACGTCGTCGAGCTCGCCGCCGAGCGCCTCGATGGCGGCGCCGATCTTGTCGAGGACGTAGACGGTCTGGCCTTCGGCATCGCCGGGACACACCATGGTGCTCTCGCCGTGGGTCGCCGTCGTGCCGCTGACCAGGATCCGGCGACCCGTCCGCACCGCGCGTGCGTAGCCGGCGATCGGCTCCCAGCGGCTGCCGGAATCGATCGCCGTGCGCCCGGGGCGGGCGAGGCCCGCGGTCGCGTGGAAGACGCGCGGAAGGCTCGCCAGGTGGTGACTCAGATCGCCGGAGGCGGTCAGGAATGGCGGCCGTCGGTATTCGTCGCCACAATCACCGGGAATCTCGCGTAGCTCGGATTGCGCCTCGGCGAGGCGCGCCGTGTCCGCGTCGTCGAGCGCGAAGTCGAATACCCCCAGGTTGTCACCGCGATGCTCGCGCTCGCCGAGCCGCGCGCCGATGATCACGGCGCCGACGGCCTCCTGCTCCAGCACCCAGCGCGTGGCGACGTTGGCGACCGAGACACCGTGCTTGACCGCGATGGTCCTGGCCGCGGCGAGGACTTGCTGCAGAGCGGCCCAGCCGCCGACCGTGTCGACGAACCGCTTGTACTTCGACTTGCTCCAGTCGGGGATGGTCGTCGGCTCGGGCTGACCGACCCAGCGATCGCTGAGAAAGCCTCCGCCGAGCACTCCGTAGGCCAGGAGCTTCACGCCGCTCTCCCGGCAGACATCGGTCATGCGCCCCGCCGGCCGGCGGTCGAGCAGTGAGAACGACACCTGGTTCGTCACGATCGGGATGCCGTGCTTGACGAGCAGGCGGAGGTGATCGGTGTCGAAGTTGGTCACGCCGAGATGGCGGATGAGTCCTTCGCGGCGCAGTCGATCGAGCTCGAGCATCGCGTCGAGATATCCGGGATGCCGGTACTGCCACCAGTGAAACTGCAGAAGGTCGACGCATGGAACACCGAGGCGCTCGAGGCGCTCCTGCACGCCGGCGCGAACGACTTCCGACGTCATCGGCCCGGGAGGCGGGCACCACTTGGTGAAGGCGGTGGCGCGGCCGCGACCGGCGCGCGCGAGATAGCGGCCGACGAGGAGCTCGGCGCTGCCGTAGTGGTCGGCCATGTCGAACACGTCGAACCCCGCGTCGGCATACGCGCCGAGGGCGAGAGCGGCGGCTTCCGGATCGATCGGCGCGCCGGCGCGCTCCATGTCGGCGACCTGCCACAGTCCGGTGAGCACCCGCGGCGCCTCGAGCCCGGGCCCGAGCTCGACACGCGGCGGGCGAGGTGGTCGGTCGGCCATGGTGCGAGACAGAGTAACATCGGGCGACAGACATGGCTCCCGAACTCGTGACGCTCGCACCGGGCTTCGTCGTCTCGCGCATCGCGAAGGGCAACTGGCAGCTCGCGGAGCGCCACGGCACTCCCTACGCGCGCGAGGCGGCGATCGAGGACATGCGCCGATTCGTCGAGGCGGGGATCACCTTGTTCGACTGCGCCGACCACTACGTCGGCGTGGAGCAGCTAATCGGCGAGTTCCGCCGCCGCTACCCCGACCACGCGCGCCGGCTACGCGTCTCGACCAAGCTCGTTCCGGATCTCGAGTCGCTGCCGCGCCTGAGGCGCCGTGACATCGAGCACATCGTGAACACCTCGCTCGCGCGCCTGGGCCAGGAGCGCCTGGACCTCGTGCAGTTCCACTGGTGGGACTACCACGTGCCGGGCTACGTGGAGGCGATGCACTGGCTCGACGATCTGCGCGCGGCCGGCAAGGTCGAGCTCGTCGGCACGACCAACTTCGACACGGCGCGGCTCTCGGAGATCGTCGGCAGCGGCGTGTCGGTGGCGACGAACCAGCTCCAGTACTCGGTGCTGGATCGCCGGCCCGAGCACGGGCTGGCCGCGTTCTGCGCCGCGCACGGGATCGCGCTCCTCTGCTACGGAACGCTCGCGGGCGGCTTCATCGGCGAGCGCTGGCTCGGCGCGCCCGAGCCTCGGCCGCCGTTCGCCAACCGCTCCCTCGTCAAGTATCGGCTGATCACCGACGACTTCGGCGGCTGGCCGCGCTTGCAGACGCTTCTGGCGGTACTCGACACGGTCGCGAGGCGCCATCGTGTCGGCATCGGCAGCGTGGCGATCCGGTACGTGCTCGACAAGCCCGGCGTCGCGGCCGTGCTCGTGGGCGCGCGCGACGCCGCCCATCTCGACGAGCTCGTGCAGACCGTGACCCTCGACGAGGGCGACCGGCGCGCAATCGCAGAGGTGGTCGTGCACGCGCCGGGGCCGCGCGGCGACTGCTATGACCTCGAGCGGATCGAGGACGGCCCGCACAGCGTGATCATGTGGAAGAACCAGAACACGGGCGGTGCGCCGACCGACGGCCGTTACGCCGACGCGCCGCCCGACGCCACGAGGGAGAGCCGATGAGCCAGACCGCCGGCGACGAGTTCGAGCTGTACGACCTCCGCGTCGAAGTGATCGAGACCGGGAAGCCCTTCGTCATGCACGCTCGACCGGGCGACACGTTCGACGTGATCGGCGGCCGGATCGAGTTTCCGCCGGGCCGCGAGCCGTCGTTCTCGCTCTACGCGATGCTCGCGGTGCTGCCGTTCATCCCGGCCAAGCAGCGGCCGACCCATCCCAACGACTGGATGACGACCGACACGGAGATCGCGAGCCCCGATCCCCACTGCGGCGCCCGCCTGCGCATCACGCGGCTCGGCAAGCGCCGGCTGCGCCACGCCGACTACAGCGCGCTGCCGCTCCCGTCCTAGGGACGTCCGGTTCTGGTCAGGCGCGCCGGATGCGCGCGAGGACGGCGCGCGCGGTGGAGGACAGGCCCTCGGCATCGAGCGCTGATTCGATGCGGCGCTGAAGGCGCGAAACCTCGAAAACCTCGAGGCGTCCGGCCGCGTCGAGATCAGCCCACGCGGGATGGGGCCGCAGCTCTCCTGATGCCGACGGCCGCCAGGCTGATACCGCCTCCTCGACGAGTCGTTCGCGGTCAGTCATGTCAGCTCCACCGCGAGATCGATGCCGTGCCGTCTGAGGCAGTCCGCCAGGAAGCGACGAGCCCGCACGATGTTCTGAAGAAAGGTGTTCCGGCGCATGCGCAGGCGCTCGGCGAGGCGCTCGTCCGGCTCGCTGCCTCCGCTTTCGAGCCGAGCCTGGAGTGCTTGCGCCGGCTTGTCAGGCAGCTTGCGACGGCACTCGTCGATGGCGCGCCGCAGCAGTGGATCGGTCTGGACGTCGGGTGGAGAAGCCACGAGCGAGACGGACGCGGCCAGGCGCTCGAGCGCCTCCGTATCCAGGGGCTCGAGACGGTTACGTCTCACGGTGTCGATCGCGAGATTCCGGGCAATGCGTACCGCGAGCCGGAGCAGCGCGTCCGGGCCTCCGTCCGAAACGAAGCGCGGCGCGACCTGCCAGACGCGCAGGAGTGTTTCCTGAAGCACGGCCTCCACATCGATGCGCGCGGCCAGGCTGCGCAGACTCTCGCGCAGCCGTGGCTCGGCGCCGGCGAGCCAGCGCGCGAACGCGCTGGCGTCACCGGCGGCGATTGCGGCCACGATCGGATCGGCCGAGACGACTTCTTCGCGCTCAGGCACGGTCGAGCATGACGGTCAGCAGACGCTTCCCCATTCGTATCGCGATCCGCTCGGGCACGTCCGGCGGCCCATCCGCCGTCAGACGCACGCAGAGGCGCAGGGTGAGGCCGGCTGCCACGAACCCGCGCACGGTTGTGCGCTCTTCGACGATCTGCGCCGACACCACGACTCCACCAGCCCAGAAGACCTTGGCGTCGTCGGGAGCCCAGTCCAGATCCGAATCCAGCTCGACCTCGACCGTTAGCTCGCGATCCCGCCGCCTGACGAGCCGACCACGAAGGCGTGGCCGTCGCGTGCGACCCTCGAAGGACCGAAGCGTTTGATCCGGAGAGGCAAATTCGATTGGTGTTACGAGGGAGCTCGTTCCTGTGAACGCCCCCTTGAGGAGACGCCCTCCGAGTGCCAACGGGCCGCCGAGTCTAAGCCGTGCCTCGAGCCCCCGCGGGGCGGCCGCTCTGAGGCCGAGACCCTCGACGGAGATTCCGTATGGCAGCGCGTGTGGAATCCGCTCGCGCCGCGTGGGCTGTCGCGGGTCGACCGTGGGCTCCTCGCTGACGGCGACCCACGACGTCAGTCGGGTGGCGATCTGAAAATCGAGCCCGATTCGGACGACCTCGTCGTCGGACACGGGCACCCCGGCCGCGCGCGCGAGCTCGAGATCCTCCACCGCCTCCCGTCCATAGAGGCTTGTGATCGCCGCGTGACCTTCCCCGGCGGCGACGGCTTGGACGTTGAGGTCGGCCTTCCAGGTGCCCGTTGGCGCGAGGCCGTCCACGTGGAGGTCCCCGCCCTCGGGCCGAAGCTTCAGCGCGACGCGCAGCGGGGCGCCTGCATAGACGTCGGGCACCGCGCCGGGTGCGTGGTCGAGCAGTGCTGAGCCGGAGATCTTCACTTCGGTGAGCACGGGCTCGAGCATGCGAGCGAGCACGCGGGCCACGTGCGGGGCGAGCTCCTCGTCGAGACCGATCACCGCTTCCGTGCCGCGGCCGGCACGCGCGGCCGGCGCCGTGAGCGCTCGGTTGACCGACGAGCCCACGCCCACGGCGTGGAGCCGCGATCCGGCCGGGAGATCGCGCGTGATCGCCGCGATGATCTCGCTCTCGAATCCGATCAGGCCGTCGGTGATCAGGACGACCTGTCGCTGAGCGTCCGTCCGGAGCGGCCGCAGCGCTTCCACGACGGCGTCGCGCATCTCGGTCGATCCCTCGGCCCGCAGGGCCGCAAGCCAATCGATCGCCCCACGTCGCGCCAGGTCGGTCGCGGGCGCCGCCTGGCGTCGCCAGCGCCGTGGCTGGCCTGCGAACGCGATCAGCTCGAGACGGTCCGCTGGCACGAGGCTTTCTACCAGCGCGCAGGCCAGGGTCCGCGCTTTCGCCAGCGGCTCGCCCGCCATCGATCCGCTCGCGTCGATGAGGAGGATCAGATCGCGCGGTGTCGCGGACGAGCGGCTCTCCGGGCGCGGGGGCGTGATCGTCAGCAGTCCATACGCGGCATCGGCACCCGGCCGTCCGCTGGCGGGGCGACTCGTGGCCAGATCCACGCCGGGCGCCGCCCCAGCCGCGGGCCAGCGAATGACGACGTCGCGATCCGGGGCTCCACGAAGCCTGGTCTCGAGCCCTGAAACACCGGGGACGACGGTGATTTCGTGCGAGGGCGACTCGGGCGCGGCACCATCGGCCGGCGCGTCCCTGATGACGAGGGTCACGTCCGCCTCGATAGGCAGCTCACCGGCGCTCACGTCAACGGAGACTTGCTCCGCGTCGGCGACACGCCCGTCCGCACCCAGATACCGCGGCGCGACCACGGTCGGGAAGCGCCATTCCCACAGGCCCCGATCG
>CAYVHH010000561.1:0-26098 GCA_964450175.1 uncultured bacterium
AAGCAGTGCATGATCCCGCCGGCGTCACGTACGTCCGCTTCGCCGATCAGGCGCAAGGTGTCTTCGTGAGCGTCGCGACAATGGACGAGCACGGGCTTTCGGGTCCGGCGGGCCAGCGCGAGCTGACTCCGGAACGCGCGCTCCTGGTCGTCGCGCGGCGCCAGGTTGCGGAAGTAGTCGAGGCCGGTCTCGCCGATCGCGACGACCTTGGCCGTGCCGGCCAGGCGCTCGATCTCCGCGAGTGCCGCGTCATCCGCGTCGGCGGCCTCGTGCGGATGGATGCCGACGGCGGCCCAGACGTCCGGCTCGCGCGCGGCCATGTCCGCCGCGGCGCGCGAGGTCGGCACGTCCGTCCCGATGGTCAGAATGCGCCGCACGCCCGCGGCGCGGGCGCGCGCGAGCACGGCGTCGAAATCACCCGCGAACTCCGGGAAGTGCAGGTGCGCGTGGGTGTCGAACAGGTCGGGAGCCGTCACGTGGCTCCGAGGACGGCGGCGGCCTTCTTCACGTCACGCGCCTTCACCCAGAGGATCGCGGCATAGCGGCCGCCGCCCGGCGGCGCGACGGCGTCCATCGCCGTCACGTTGATCTTCGCCGCCGCCAGCCGACCGAGGACGTCGGCGCAGGCGCCGAGCCGATCGTCGCCGTCGATCAGGAACGTGCGCTTGGGGCCCTTGACCTTCCACTTCTTCTCTTTCGCCAGCGCCTTGAACGCGGCCGGATCGGCCGGGACCAGATCCAGCTGCGCGCCGCGCCCGCTCGGGAAGCCCGAGTACGCCACCAGGTTGACGCCCGCGCGCTTGAGCTCGCCGAGGATCCGGGCGCCCTCGCCCGGCTTGTCCGGCACCATCAGGTAGAAGTAGTCGGCGGTTCGCACCATCTCAGCCATGGCATCCTCCGCGTCGGATCGTCGACGGTTATCGAACGATTCGAAACCTGAGCCGGCCGATCAGCTGACCCGAGGCCGTCACGACGTCCACCGACCAGCGCCCCTCCGCATCATCGGGAAACGACGTCTTGCGCGAGTAGGTGCGGTAGCCTTCCCGGCGGCCGCCGAGCACCGGGGCCAGAGAGACGACCTCGATGACGCGGCCCCGATGCCGCCAGACGTGACTGACCGACTGCCGCAAGCCGGCCGGCGCGTAGATCGCAGTGTACGCCACGAGCCCGCGCTCCTTCACCTCGGCGGCCGAGAGGGTCGTCGGCAGCGCCTCGATGGCGTCGAGGTCCGGCAGATCCCAGACGATCGCGGCACGCGCCATGAAGAGCGGCGCCGGCGGGATCCACGCGCGTCCGACCGCGGCCAGCGCCGCCGCGACCACACCGAGCGCCACCGTCACCCGGAGCGCCGCGCGCCACGTACGGCCGCCGGCGCGGCGGACGACCGGCGTGATCGCCAGCGACGCGACGAACGCGCTGGCCATGAGCGCGCCGAACGGCGGCAGCCCGACCAGGGGTAGCGCGACGTTGAGTGCCGCGAAGATGGAGACGACGAAGAAGACGTAGCCGAGAAACGGCCGCGGGTGCACGACCGCGCGGTACCACGGATCGAACGTCGCCAGGATCGCCAACGCGATCAGCACCACCAGGAAGACCACGTTGACGGAGGTCAACGTCGTGCTCGCGTAGTACGCGGGCAGCACGAACAAGAGGAGCCCGTGATAGAGCGTCTGGATCGTGTAGTCGGCCGCGGTGACGACCAGCCGGCCCGTCCGGCGCCCCGATTCGGCGAGCGGCTGGCGCAGCTCGACGAGCACCGCGAAGATCAGCCACAGCAAGAGCAGATAGCCGACGATCCAGGCGACGTTCGGCAGGCCGCGGCGGAACACGAACAGCGTGAACACGCCCCCGGTGAGCGAGGCGAACGAGACGCCCCACTCGGCGATCCACGCGAACGCGGAGCTCACACGGGTGGCGGGGTCGTCGGACCGCCCGGGTCGGGCGTGCGTGCGGCGGCGAGGCGCGCGGTGAGGCGCTCGGCGATCGCGTCGCGCTTGAGCATGTCGATGCAGTCGAGGACGTCGCCGGCCGCCGAGTGCACGCGCAGGTGCGCGGCGACCAGGTCGAGGGCGCTCGACCTGACGGCGCCATCGAGGCTCAGGATCTCCCGCAGCACGCGGCCGATGGAGGCGTCGCGCTCCGCGGCCTGCACCATGGCGTCCACGTACTCGTCCGGGCTCAGCGCCGGGCCGAACGCGCGCGGGCTCACGTGACCTTCGCGCCTGGCGGCAGATCGCGGTCGAGCGTGAGGACCGCGAGCTTGCCGCCGGCGGACGCGGCCAGCACCATGCCGTTGGACTCGACGCCCATCAGCTTCGCCGGCTCGAGGTTCGCCACGATGACGACCCTCTTGCCCACGATCTCGCCCGGCGCGTAGTGCTCCGCGATCCCCGCGACCACGGTGCGCTGCTCCGGCCCGAGGGACACCGTCAGCTTCAGGAGCTTCTTCGACTTCGGTAACGGCTCGGCGGCGATCACCTCGGCGACGCGCAGCTCGACCTTGCCGAACTCGTCGATCTTGATACGCGGCGCCGCGTCTGCGGCGGCGGTGGTCGTCGCGGCGGCTGGCGCCTTCTTGTCGTCGATGCGGGGGAACAATCCCGAGAGCTTCTGGACCGGCGCGCCGATGGCGACTCGTCCCCAGACCGCATCGGCGAGCTTCGGCTCACCGCGCTGGCCGAGCGCGCCCCGGATCTTCGCGGCGGCGTCCGGCAGGAACGGAGCCAGTAGGATCCCGAGGACCCTCAGCGACTCGGCCAAGGTCGAGAGCGCGGCCGCGAGCCGATCCTTCTTGGCCGCGTCCTTGGCGAGCGCCCACGGCTGGGTCGTGTCGACATAGCGGTTCACGACGGCGACGAACTCCCAGATCGACGCCAGCGCGCGATGGAACGCGAACTCGTCCATCGCGGCCGCGACGTCGGCCTGAGCCTTGGCGAAGGCCGTGCCCACGGCGTCCTCGTCGGCGGTCGCGGTCACCCGGTCGGGGACCACGCCCTGGGCGAGGTTGACGATCAACGTCGTGGCGCGCGAGACCAGGTTGCCGAGGTCGTTGGCCAGGTCGGCGTTGAGACGGCCGACGAAGGCCTCCTCGGAGAAGTCGGCGTCGAGCCCGAAGACCATCTCGCGCAACACAAAGTAGCGGAACGCGTCGTTGCCGTACTTCTCCTTGAACGCCAGCGCCTCGACGAGATTGCCGACGGACTTGGAGATCTTGTGGCCCCCGAGAGTCCAGTAGCCGTGGACGTTGAGGTGCCGGTAGAGCGAGATGCCGGCCGCCTTCAGCATGCAGGGCCAGTAGATCGCGTGCGGCTTCACGATGTCCTTGGCGGTCACGTGCTGCACGTGCGGCCAGAACTTCTCGAACCGCGGATCGCCGGGGCCGCCGAGCGCCGACACGTAGTTGATCAGCGCGTCGAACCAGACGTAGGTGACGTAGTTGTCGTCGAACGGCAGCGGGATCCCCCACTCGAGCCGACGGCGCGGCCGGCTGATCGAGAGATCGGTCAGCGGATCGCGCAGGAAGCCGAGCACCTCGTTGCGATAGCGGTCGGGCCGCACGAAGTCCGGATTGCGCTCGATGTGCTCGATGAGCCAGCCCTGATACTTCGACATCTTGAAGAAGTAGTTCTCTTCCTCGATCCACGTGAGCGGCGTCAGGTGGTCGGGGCACTTGCCGTCGACGATCTCCTTCTCGGTGTAGAACCGCTCGCAGCCGTAGCAGTAGTGGCCGCCATACTTGCCGAGATAGATCTCGCCGGCGTCCCAGAGCTTCTGGAGAATCGCCTGCACCACCGTCTTATGGCGCTCCTCGGTCGTCCGGATGTAGTCGCTGTACTGGATGCCGAGCGCCTGCCAGGTCGCGCGGAACGCGCCCGAGTTCTGATCGGCCATCGCCTGCGGCGTCACGCCGGCTTTGGCCGCGGCCTGAGCGATCTTGTCGCCGTGCTCGTCGGTGCCCGTGAGGAACCAGACGTCGTCACCCGCGAGCCGCCGATAGCGCGCCATCGCGTCGACGACGATCGTCGTGTACGCGTGCCCCAGGTGAGGGCGATCGTTCACGTAGTAGATCGGCGTCGTCAGATAGACGGCGGTCACGGCTCGAGCTGGGCCTTGATGTGAGCCCGTCCTTCCCACGTGACCTGGTCGATCGGCACTTCCGCCTGCGTGCCGTCGGGAAAGCCGACGACAACGCTCTGCTTGAGCACGCGGATCGACCTGACCTTGCCCGTCATGCAGCCGCTCGTGCCGCAGTTCGCCTGGCAGGGTGAGTTCACCCGCGGCAGCCGCGACCGGAGCTCCTCGTACGTCGAGAACTCGTAGAGCAGACAGCACTTGAGCCGACCGCAGTTGCCGAGCAGCCGGTTGTCGGTCAGCGGCATGTCCTGCGCCTTGGCCATCTTCACCGAGATCGGATCGAAGCGCCGCAGGTGCGAGGTGCAGCAGAGCTGGCGCCCGCACGGCCCGATGCCGTCCATGACCTTCGTGGTGTCCCGCGCGCCGATCTGGCGCATCTCGACCCGCGAGCGCAGCTCGCGCGCGAGCTCGCGCACCAGGTCGCGGAAGTCGATGCGCTCCTCGGCGTTGAAGTACACGGTCGCCCGGCGCGCCACCGGGTGCATCTCGACGTCGACCACCTTCATCACGAGGCCGCGGCCGCGCGCCACCCGCTGGCAGGTCGCGATCGCGCGCTCCTCGCGCTCGCGCCGCTCACGATATCCGCGCGCCTCCTCCTCGGTCGCCAGCCGCACCACGCGCGGGTACGCGCGGTCCTTCTTCATCTCGGGGATCTCGCGCTTCGGCCGCCGGATCTCGCCCATGGCCAGCTCCGATGACGTCTCGACGAACACCAGATCGCCGACGTGAAGCTCGAGATCGCCGACTCGGTAGTCGTCGGCCTGGGCGGGGGGCCGCAACCGGACGCCAACGAGGAACTCGTCCATGGCCTCTATCCTATGCCGCCCGCAGGGCGAGCCGGCTCAGCACGATTTCGAGGGTGAGACGCGGGGCGACGTTGCGCAAGAGCGCCTCGCGGGCCTGCCGGCACACGTCCACCGCCGACACGATCTGATCGATGGTCCAGCTCTCCGCGTCTCGCGCGAGCTCGGCGGCTCGCTCGGCATCGAGGAGCAGAGCGCTGGGCGCGCCCGACTTCGCCAGGAGCAGGTCGCGACAATAGAGCCAGTACGCGTCGACCAGGCCTTCGGCCCTTTCGCGCTCGAGTCGGTCGGTGCGGCGAAACAGCGCCTCGACGCCCTGAGCCTTCACCTCGGTGAGGAGCTCGAGCGCCTGCGCCCGGGCCGCAGTGGAGCCGGCGTCGGCGCGCCCCGCGAAGCGGACGATCTGGCAGCGCGAGAGCAAGGTGGCCGGGACCGCCCGCGCCCGCGGCAGGATCAGGACGATCACGGTCGCGGCGGGCGGCTCTTCCAGGGTCTTCAGGAACGCCTGCGGCGTGTCGTCCGTCATCCGCTCGGCTTCGTCCAGGATGAACACCTTGCGGCGCGCCATCGCGGGCCGGAGCGACGCCTGCCGCTCGAGCTCGCGGATCGCGCCGATGCGAATCGCGCGGGCTCCGCGCGGATTCGACTCGGGCGGCGTCGGCACGATCACGTGCAGATCAGGATGGGTCCGGACCGGACTGCCCAGCAGCTCTTCGGCGAACGCGAGCGCAGTCGTCATGCGTCCGGCGCCGGCGGGGCCGATGAACGCGTACGCGTGGGCGACTCGATCGCTCGCCAGCGCTCGGCGGAGCAGATCCACCGCCCGCGGCTGGTCGAGAATGCGCTCAAGCGCCACGCAAGAGCTCCTCGACGATCGCCCGGACCTGGCCTTCGATCACGTCCGGCGGCTGTGCCGCGCGGATCAGCCGGACACGCTTGGGCTCGGCGCGAAGGATCTCGAGATAGCCGCGTCGCACCCGCCGGTGGAACGCGAGCTTCTCGCGCTCGAAGCGGTCGAGGCGGCGCCCCTGCGCGCGATTCCGCTTGAGCCCGGCCCCCGGGTCGAGGTCGAAGAGCAAGGTGAGGTCGGGCATGATCCCACCGGTCGCGCGTGTGTTCAGCTCGCGGATCAGATCGGGATCGACGCCGCGTCCGTATCCTTGGTACGCGACGGTCGCGTCCGCGTAGCGATCACAGAGCACGACGCGTCCCCGATCGAGCCACGGCCGGATCTTCTCGGTCACGTGCTGCTGGCGGGCGGCCATGAAGAGGAAGACCTCGACGAGCGGCGTCGGCTGGACACCCGGGCGCTCGAACAGGCGGCGCACCTCGACGCCGAGCCGTGTCCCGTCGGGCTCGCGCGTGTGCTCCACCTTCCGGCCCTGCTGACGAAGCCATCGCTCGAGCCGCAGCATCTGGGTCGTCTTGCCCGACCCTTCGACGCCCTCGAGCGTGATCAGTGCGCCGCCCACGTTCGTCCCGAACCTCCGGAGCCACCATAGCACGGCCCCACGACACGAGCACGGCCCCAGGTCACGCGGAAATCGCGCGACGTTCGACGGACTCCGTTACGCGACCGCCGGACGCGCGAGCGAGCGTCGCGACCGCCATCGGGCGACCACCAGAAGGAGCGCGCCCGTACCCGCGAAAGCGCCGGCGGCCGTCAAGGTCTGACCGACGAGCGATGGCTCGATGGTCTGGCCGAGCTCGCCGAGGCTGACCCGGTCCGGGGCCAGCGGGTCGTAGTGGATCGCCTGCATGCTCCCGCCTCGATGCCGGGCGACCCAGCGACGCATCTCGGCGACGGTCTCCGGATCGCGCGTGCTGGGCGTGGAGAAGACCGCGACGTGCTCGGCCCCGGCGACGTCGTAGCGGAAGCGGCAGCGCACCACGGACGAGACATTGCGCGCTCGGTCGACCGACTCGCGGACGCGGCATTCGACCACCTCGGCGTTCACCGTCGGCCAGTGGGATCTGATCCGCGACGCGCGATAGACCTGCCCCCCGCTTCCGGCCGCCAGAGCCACACCGCAGAAGACGAGAAAGGCACCGAACAGGCCGAGCACGCCCTCGATCGTCGTCGCCGGGACCGGTGCGGTGCGCGACGGCGTTGCCCCCGAGGGCGCCGGCCGCTCGCGAAGATGCCCGTGCAGGTCGAGGACGACCTTGAGCACCGCCAGCACGACGAGCGCGCCGGCGGGGGCGTCGAACAGCATGACCGACCAGGCGCCGACGAACGTCGTGACGTGCATGACGAGCAGGCGCTTCCACGGCGCGGTGATCTGCGCGTTGACGGTCGTGCGCCGATACTCGCCGTCGCCCAGGAAGTTCACGACGAACGAGATGCCGTGGCTCACCAGCAGGCCGATGCCGGCGCCCCACGTGCGGCGCAAGAGCTCCGGGATGGTGTCGGGCGGCGAGAGCCCGCCGCCGGTCGACGGTGTCAGCGCGAGAATCATCGTGAGATGAAAGCTCATGAACACACCGAACACGGCGAGGTGGGCGGGCATCCAGAGCAGCGTGATCGGCCCGCCGACGGTGACGACCTTCAGCACGCTGTAGAAGACGACCACCGCGGTCTCGAGCCAGTAGACGAACATGATGGACCGGAGGTCCCACCCGAACGCCAGGACGCCGACGATCGGCACGGAATTGGCGACGATGACGGCAAGCGCGGTCGGAAACCGGTGGGCGTCGGCCAGCGTCGCCACTCAAAAAGTCTAGCCGGGCCGCGCGCGGGGCCGGGCAGCCTATCTCCGGCCCCCGACCTGAACCGATCTACAGGTGCGTGATCGAATCCTGCGTCGCCGGCTCGCGCTCGCGGCGGCGGCCGCGCTCGAGGATCTCGCGCGCCAGATGGCGCCCGCCGAGCCCGAAGGCGAGCGCCAGCGCCAGCACGAGCCCGCCGAACAGCACGCCGAACGCGATCAGCACCATGTCACGACCGATGCCGATCTCGACCAGCGCCGTGGCGACGGCGAAGAGGAGCACGACCCACCGGGTCGTGCGCGCCAGGAGCCGCGCTTGAATGATGCCCGCGTTGACCGCGGTGATCAGCATCGCCTGCCCGAGGAAGTTCGCGGCGAGCCAGCCCACGACCAGGATCAGCAGCGCCGACAGCAGGCGTGGCAGAAAGCTCAGGAGCATGCTGGTCGCGCCGGGCGCGCCCGGGATCGCCAGGGCGTCGATGCCCATCGTCGCGAAGATCACGAAGATGCCCCAGAACGCGACGAGCCGCAGCACCTGGGACGGCGGCCGGTAGATGCCGGCCCGCGCGAGGGCCGACGTGACGCCCCACGCGCGGCTGCGCTGGTCGAGGTCGAGGGCGTGGGCCAGGCGCGCCACGAGCGCGCCCGCGATCCATCCGAGCAGGGCGCCGAGAGCCACCAGGGTGAGCATGGCGAGGATGCTCGGCAGCACGGCCCCGAGGGTCACGCTCATGTTGTGCATCGCGGTCAGGACGAGATCGCGCCAGAAGTCGGTCATGGTCGTCCCCCGTTCAATAGTAGCTCACTCCTTCACCGCGCCGGCGACCAGACCCTGGACCAGGAAACGCTGCAGGGCGATGACGATCACGACGGGCGGGAGGCTCGCGAGCATCGAGGCCGCGGCGATGTCGCCCCACGGCACCTCGAAGACGCCGGGGAACAGCGCCAGCGCCACCGGAATCGTCCGGCTCGCCTCCGAGACCGTGAACGTGTAGGCGAAGAGGAACTCGTTCCAGCTGAAGAGGAACGTCAGCAGCGCCGTCGAGGCCAGGCCGGGCGCCAGCAGCGGGAGCAGGACCCACCGGAGCATGGCGACGAGCCCCGCGCCGTCGACGGACGCGGCCTCCTCGGCCTCGATCGGGATCTCGCGGACGAACCCGGCGAGCAGCCAGATGGTCAGGGGCAGCGCGAACGAGGCGTGCACGAGCACCAGGCCGGCCCACGTGTCGCGCAGCTCGAGCGCGCGCATCAGGAGATAGAGCGGGCTCACCGTCGCGATCTGGGGAAACGCCGTGCTCGCCACGATCGCCAGCAGCAGCAGGCGCTTGCCCGGCAGCGGAAGCCGCGCGACCGCGTACGCGGCCGGCACGCCGGCGGCGAGCGACACGAGCGTGGTGAGCGTGGCGATCCCCAGGCTGTTGCCGAGCGCCCGCGGTATCAGGCTCTGGGAGATCACGACGTGGTAGTGGGCCAAGGTCAGCCGGCTCGGCAGCAGCGGCGGCACGCGGAGCAGCTCGGCCTCCGGCTTGAACGACGTCAGGAGCTGCCAGAAGAAGGGGATCGCGTACGCGGCGAGGGCCAGCACCACCGCGACGTCGGCGAGCGTCCGCATCCGGGCTTTCATGCGGCGACGGTACCCGTGCGAAGGAGTCTCAAGTACGCCCACGCGACGGCCATGACCAGGGCGAACACGATCACGCTCACCGCCGAGCCGAAGCCCAGCTGCAGGGTCTGGAAGAGCGCCCGGTACGCGTACACCGTGAGCGTCTCGGTCGTCCCGGCCGGGCCGCCTCCGGTCAGGACGAACATGATGTCGAAGGCGCGCAGCGCGTCCAGGGTGCGGAACAGGACTGCCAGCAGCAAGATCCGTCCGAGCAGCGGCAGGGTGATGCGCGTCAAGGTCGCGAGCCGGCCGGCGCCGTCGACCTGCGCCGCCTCGTACACGTCGGCCGGAATCGCCAGGAGCCGCGCATAGCAGAGGATCGCCACGAACGGCATCGTGCGCCACACGTCGGCGACGATGACGGCCGGCAGCGCCACCGCGGGATCGCCGAGCCAGTTGATCGAGTGCCGGCCGAGCGCCACGTTGATGAGCCCGGCGGCGGGATGATAGAGCCACTCGAAGAGCTTCGCGCCTACCACGGCCGGCATCGCCCACGCGAGGAGCAGCAGCGAGATGGCCACGCGCCGCCCGCGCCGCTGCGCATTGATCGCGAGCGCCGCCGCCACGCCCAGCACCACCTCGAGCGCCACCGACCCGACCGTGAACACGGCGGTGGTGCGCGCGGCGCTCCAGAATCGCGGATCGACCGCGAGGAAGGCGTAGTTCTCGAGTCCGGCGAAGCGCGACACGTGGAAGATCGGGATGCGCCGCTGGAGCGAGAGCCACAGCACCCAGATGCCCGGGTACACCGTCAGCGCGCCCAGGGCCAGGACGGTCGGGGCCACGCACACGAGCGCGTGCCGGCGGGCTGCGGCCTCGCGGCCGGTCATCGGACCGCCTGCAGGAAGAAGCCGAGCCGCTTGCCCGCGTCGGCGATCGCGCGCTCGGGCCGCTTCACGCCGACGAGCGCGGCCGAGAACTCCGGCTGCACCGTCGCCGACAGCAACAGGTAGTACGGCGTCACCGGACGCGGGCGTCCGGCCAGCGCCAGCGTCTGCAGGCGCGGCATCGTCGGGTGACCGCGCACGACCTCGGGATCGTGGTAGAGCGCCTGGCGCGTCGGCGAGAGCGCGGCGCCGATCGCGATCGCGCGCTGTGCGGCCTCGCTGCTGAGATGCCGCGCCAGCGCGATCGCCAGATCGGGATGACGGCTCCGGCGCGACACGCCGAGGTGCGCGCCCCCGGTCGAGCCGACGCCGCGCTCGCCGCGCGCGCGCCCCGGCACCGCCCCGAACGCCACCTTGCCCCGGACCGCAGAGCCCTGGCCCTCGAACAGATCCATCGCGTACGGCCAGTTGCGCAGAAAGATCGCGTGGCCGTCGCCGAACGCGCGCCGTGAGAGCTCCTCGTCGGCGGCGGTCGTCCAGGCCGGGCTCACGCCCGACTCGATCAGACCGCGGAGGAACCGCAACGCCTCGGCGGCCCGCGCCGGATCCGGGAAAATCGTACCGTCATCGGCGAGCAGTCGGGCGCCGGTCGCCCAGAACGCCTCGAGCACGTTGACGACGAGCCCTTCGTACTGCTTGCCCTGCCACACGTAACCCTCGAGCGACGGATCGCGCTCGCCGGCGCGGATCCGCCGGACCTGCTCGACGAGCTCCTCGAAGGTCTCCGGCGGCCGTAGACCGTACTTCGCCAGCAGATCCGCGCGATAGTAGAGAAGCCCGACGTTGAAGTTCCACGGCAGCGCCCACACGCGCCCTCCGTAGGTCGCGGAGGCCACCGCGCTCGGGAAATAGGGTCCGAGCTCGTTCGGCCCCAGATAGCCCGTCAGGTCGAGCAGCCACCCCGCGCGCGCGAACTCGGGAACCCAGATGCAGTCGAGCATCATGACGTCGAACCCGGGGCTCCGGCCCTCGAGGTTGATGACGTAGAACTGGTGCTGGTCGTCCGACGCCCACGGCAGCGCCTCGCCCTTGACGCCCACGCCCGGGTGCGCCGCCTCGAACTCGCGCAGGAGCTCGGGCAGCGGGTCGGCATTGCCGAGGATGCGCGCGTACTTGAACACGAGCGTGACCGGCCCGCCGTCCTGCCCCGCCACGCAGCCGCCGAGCGCCAAAAGGACGAACAGCATCGCAATCCGAACGATCTGGTCTCGGAGCCCGGAGCTCACGACGCGCGCCCGCGAGCCAGGAGCCGCGCCAGCCCGCGCAGGGGGATGCCGAGCCAGGCCGGCCGATTGTCGAGCTCGTAGCGGACTTCGTAGAGTGCGCGATCGAGCTCGAAGACCGACAGCGCCCGCGACAACGCCGGAGGCGACGCGGGCAAGAGCCGCGCGGGCACGCGCGCGATCTCGTCCCGGTAGCCCTCCAGAAACGACGCGGAGGCGCGCTCGATCCAGCGCTCGCCGGCTCGGGACGGCGTGCCGGTCGGCGACAGCGCGGTGTGCACGGCGTAGTCGAGCGAGCGGAGCATGCCGGCCACGTCCACGAGCACACACTGCTTGCGCCGGCGCTCGGCGACCGGCCGCGCCGGCTCGCCCTCGAAGTCGAGGATGACGAAGCCGGCGTCGGTGCGGAGCGTCTGGCCCAGATGGTAGTCGCCGTGAACGCGGATCTTGGCGCACTGCTCGGCGCCGAGCGCGGAGAGCTCGCGCGCCCGCTCGGCCAAGGCGCTCTGGCTGGCCAGGAGCGCCCGCGCATCGGCCGCGACCTCGGGCGGCAGCCCGTCGAGGCGGGCGCGGACCGCGCCACACGTCCGGCGCAGGTCCTCGGCGACGCGCTCGCTCCACGTGGTCGCGTCGGCGGCGGTGAGCGGCTCGGGCGCGAACGCCGGGTCGGTGGCGTCGGACGCAAGCGCGCCGTGCAGAGCCGCCGTCACGCCACCCAGGCGCGCCAGATCGCGAAACACCGGCTCCGACGCCTCGGCCGCCTCGTCGGGTCGCAGACGCCCGAGCTGATCGAGAGCCCAGCGCCAGCCGTCGCCGCGGCTCGGGACAAAGCGCTGTAGCAAGCCCAGGGTCGTGACGTCTCCGGTCGCCGCGACGTGCTCGATCGCTCCCGCCAGCGGCGGCACGTGCGGGAATCTCGCCCGAAAGGTCAAGAACTCGCCGATCTCGTGGTCGAGATTCGGTCCGGCCTGGACCTTTCGCAGGGCCTTGACGATGAGGACGTCGCCGTAGACCACGGACGTGTGGCTCTGTTCGCCGGTCAATCGCCGCGGCGCCACGGAGGCCGCGGACGCGAGCCGCGGAAAGCGATCGGTGCGAACGAAGCGCACGGAGCCGCCGCGAACGGTCGACACGACCGACTCGCGCTCGAACCCGGTCAGGAGGCCGAGACAGAAGCCGGGATGATCGAACGCATCGGACGCGCGGACGCGCGCGCCATCCAGCTCGAGCGTCAGCGACAGGGCGCTCGGCGCCGCGCTCGCGTCGGCTCCGAGGACGAGCGGGATCGCGTACGACTCGTCGGGCCCCTCGGCGAACGTCACGTCGACGAGCGCGAGCCAGGCGCGATCGCCGAGCTCGCCCCCGTCTCTCAAACGCGCGCCGGTGATCGCGCGAGCCTTGGCGCCAAACCAGCGCTGGGCTGGCAGCGCCGGCGGCAGCTCTACCGCGATCGCCCTTTCGAGCGCAGCCGCGATTCGGACGGTCTCCACGTGAAGCGCTCCGTCAGATCGCGGTCCGCTCGATCCCGAACGGCTCGTCGCCGTCACCGGGACGCTCCAGACGGAACCAGTAGAAGCCGTGTGGACCGAGGCTCAGGAAGTACGGCGAGGGCCGGATCGTCGGGAACGTGGTGGCGCCCAGCATCTCGATCGGCGTGGCGCCGGCAAACGCCGAAAGGTCGAGCTCGACCGGCTGGGGCGCCGCCGAGAGATTGGCGACGATCAGGAGCGTTTCGCGGGCGTGGCCGCGCAGGTAGGCGAGGACCTTCGAGTTCCGCGGGCGCAGGAACTCGATGCTGCCGCGCCCGAACACCGACGACGTCCGGCGTGCCGCCAGCAGGCGCCGCATCGTGTTGAGGAGCGACGAGGGCTGCCGCGCCTGCGCCGCGACGTTCACGGCCTCGTAGCCGTAGACGGGATCGGTGATGACCGGCAGGTAGAGCTGCCCGTGCTCGACGCTCGAGAATCCGGCGTTCCGATCCCGCGACCACTGCATGGGCGTGCGCACGCCGTTGCGGTCGCCGAGATAGACGTTGTCGCCCATGCCGATCTCGTCGCCGTAATAGATGATGGGGCTCCCCGGCAGGGTCAGCAGCAGGCAGTTCAGGAGCTCGACGCGCCGCCGATCGCCGTCCAGGAGCGGCGCCAGCCGCCGGCGAATGCCGAGGTTGAGCTTCATGTCCGGCTCGTGGGCGTAGGCGTAGTACATGAACGCACGCTCTTCGTTCGTCACCATCTCGAGCGTCAGCTCGTCGTGATTCCTCAGGAACAGGCCCCACTGGCAGGCCGGCGGGATCGGCGGCGTGTGCGTGAAGATGTCGGTGATCGGCCGGGTGTCCTCGAGCCGGAGCCCGAGGTAGAGCCGCGGCATCAGCGGGAAGTGGAAGGACATGTGGAACTCGTCGCCGTTGCCGAAATAGGGCCGGACGTCCTCGGGCCACTGGTTCGCTTCCGCGAGCAGGATCCGGTCGCCGCCGTACTCCTGATCGATCACCGCGCGGAACTCCTTGAGGATCGCGTGCGTCTCCGGCAGGTTCTCGCAGCTCGTGCCCTCGCGCTCGACGAGGTACGGCACCGCGTCGCAGCGGAACCCGTCGAGGCCGCGGTCGAGCCAGAAGCGCATGACGTCCAGCATCGCCCGGCGCACCGCGGGGTTGTCGTAGTTGAGGTCGGGCTGGTGACTGAAGAACCGGTGCCAGTAGTATTCACGGCGCGTCGGATCCAGGGTCCAGTTGGACTTCTCGGTGTCGACGAAGATGATCCGGGCGTCCGCGAAGCGGCGGTCGGACGCGCTCCACACGTAGTAGTCGGCGTACGGCGAGGCCGCGCTCGAGCGCGAGGCCTGGAACCACGGGTGCTGGTCCGACGTGTGGTTCATCACGAGGTCGGTGATGACGCGCAGGTCGCGGGCGTGCGCCGCGTCCAGAAACTTCTGGAAGTCCTCGACCGTCCCGTACGAGGGATGGATCCCGTAGAAGTCGGAGATGTCGTAGCCGTCGTCCCGGAGCGGCGAGGGATACATCGGCAGGATCCACAGGCAGTCGACGCCGAGCTCCTGGATGTAGTCGAGGCTCTCGGTGAGTCCCGCGAAATCGCCGATGCCGTCGCCGTTGGCGTCCTTGAACGCCTTGACGTGGACCTCGTAGAAGACCGCGTCCTTGTACCAGTCGCGCGCGGTGTTCTTCATCGCCAGCGGTCCACCAGGTAGGCCTTCTCCCGCTCGAACGCGGCGGCGACGGCGTCCAGGGCGCTCTCGGCCGCCGTCGCGTCGCGCCGGCGCGTGGCCAGCACGAAGGCGGCGGTCCGGCCGAGATAGAGCGGCACCAGCGAGCGCAGCAGGTGGTCGCGGTACACGACGCTCCAGTGATGACCGAGCGCGAAGTCGTAGACCACGCGCGCCCACAGGTCGTCCGGGAAGCGGAATCCCTCGACGTCGTCGGTCTCGAGGCTCAGCACGTCGCCCAGCGTGTCGGGCGCCAGCACGTGCTCCCAGATCGTGCCGAGGTCGCGCAGGCCTCGCGCGAAGGCGCCCACCATGCGCTCGACGTCGATCTGCACCGGCTCGTCCGACGGCAGGGCCGGCGGCCCCTCGGCCGGAACAGGCGGGCCGCTCGGAATCTCGAGCCACAGATCCTCATAGTCGTCCATCAAAGCGAAGACGGCGCCAAGGGTCTGCGCGACCATCGTCGGCAAATCGGCGGTACGCGTACTCGACTCGACCCGCCATCGGCCCAGCCGCGCCTCGTGAACCGACAGGCCGTCGGCGACGGCGGTGCCGGCGATCCAGAGATCGGTCATGCTGCGACCGGGCTCGGGCCACTGGGGCACCGCCGTCAGCCGTTCGACCATGCGCGCCGAGAGTGCGCGGGGACCCGAGAGCGGCTGGTGCAGCCGTCGCCCGAACAGCGCGCCGACGAGCGGGGCCAGCACGAGGTTGGTGATCGTGCCGTCGTACCGGTGGCGCGCGTGCACGGGCATCACGAGATCGGCACCGTGCGCGAGCACGGGCCGGGCGAGGCGCTCGATCCACTCGCCCGTGACCGACGTCACGTCGGCTTCGAGCACGAGCAGCACGCGAACCCCGAGCCGGCGGGCGACTCCGACGGCCAGCCGCAGCGCCGCCCCGCGTCCGGGAACTCCGTGAAACGGCACCGCGCCGAGCTGCGCCGCCGGCGCCTCGTGCTGGGCCCGGACGAACGGCAGGCCGCTGTCGGCGAGCCGCTCCACGGTGGCGTCCGACGAGCCGGCGTCGGCGTTGATCAGGACGGCCGGCGTGCCGGTGAGGTGCTTCTCGAGACCGCCCCGGATCGCGTCGACGACCGTCGGGACGGTGGCGGCGTTGTTGTAGGTCAGGACACCGACCGCGAGCTCCACCGGCGGCAGGCCGTCGAGCTGCTGGTCGACGTCGGGCGGGAGCTCCGGGCCGACGGCGACGGCGCTCATCGTGTCAGATGGACCCCGAGGGCCAGCCCGTCGACGAGCTCGCGTGTGATCAAGAAGGACCGCCGGACGTGCTCGCGCCCGGCCGCGCCCATGCGCGGGATCAGCTCCGGGTTGTTGAGAAGATGGCGGATGCGGAAGGCCGCGCCCTCGACCGAGTACACCGTGTAGCCCGTCACGTTCGTGATGATCTGCTGCGCGAGCCCGCCCGCGTAGCCACCGACCACGGGCTTGCCCTTCCACATCGCCTCGGCCGGACCGAGGTCGAACTCGGCGCGCACCGATTTCTGGAGCACGATCGTGGCGGCGCGCTGGAGCGCGTTGACTTGACGGTGCGCCTCCGGCGGCAGCTCGAGCACGACCACGTCGCGGTCCTCGTGGGCGGCGTCCAGGAGATGGGACAGGAGCTCGAGGCGCTCCGGCTCGCCGTCGGCCGTCCCGGCCAGCACCAGCCGCACGTCGTGGTGCTTCTTGACGAGCCGGTACGCGTTGATCACCCCGAGGGGATCGCACGCGCGCGCGAAGCGCCCGATCTGCA
The DNA here is from genome assembly GCA_964450175.1 of uncultured bacterium. Lineage (GTDB taxonomy): Bacteria > Methylomirabilota > Methylomirabilia > Rokubacteriales > CSP1-6 > AR31. The sequence continues at coordinate 16,396 of CAYVHH010000561.1, forward strand.
CGAGCAAGGGCTTGTCCCGGGCCACACCCAGCGCGGTGAGGATCTCGCTGACCTCGCGCGGCGCGAGATCGCGATTGCGCTCCGAGAGCGGATCGATCGACGGCGGCACGATGTACATCGGAATGCCGAGACGTCCCTCGAACCCGGGCATCCCGAAGACGGCGGCGTCGTACTGGTCAGCGAACCGCCGGAAGAACGTCCACGGCCCCGCCTGGGCCGACGAGCAATCGAAGTGGCAGCGCCAGACCCACCGGCCGCCGGTCCGGGCGCTCACGAGACTGGCCGGCTGGCTGTCGTGCACGACGGTCACGTCGGCCTCGAGGTCGAGCTTCTTGGCGTTGAGCCCGTTCATGTCCACCCAGCGCGCGAGCCCCTCATCGCTGAGCACCCGCTCGGCGCCCTCGAGCGCGGCCTGCAAGCTCCGCGCGGTCGCATAGTAGGCGGAGTCGCCGCCGGTCACTTCCCAGCGTGTGTCGACGCCGAGCTCGCTCAGGATCGGCACCGCCGCCCGCAACGCCTCGGCTGCGCCGCCGCCGAGACGTCCGCCGGTCACGTGCAGGAACCGCCGCCCCTGCACCTGCTCGGCGAGCTTCAGAATGAAGTCGACCGCGCCCGGGATGGCGACGCGACGGTAGTCGTCGATGCGGCTCATCGCCGCGCCTCGTCCAGCGCCACGTCGACCAGGCTGAGCAGCCGGCCGCGGATTCGCTCGAGCGTCGTCAGGTACGGATCGATCCGCTCGAACCGCTCGGCGAGCTCGGGCAGCTCGAGTGATTCGCGCAGCCATGCACTGAACGCTTCGGCGTGCCGTGCGCGGGCGCGCGTCTCGACGGTGTGCAGATAGATCGCGCTCTCGTCCACGATCGCCAGGCCGGTTCGGAACTCGCCGAGCGTCTGGGCGGTCACGCCGAGCGGCACCTCGACGACGTCCGACTGCTGGAAATGAAATGCGCGATCGAACTCCAGGCGGCGCTCGGCCTCGCGGCCGCGGAGATGGTCCTGGAGGATCGTCACCAGGTGCTCGCGCAGCGCTTCGAGCGTCGAGAACGCGAACGGATCGACGACGGCGAGGCGCTCGGCGAGGGCCTGGTCGCCGATCTCGAGCGCGGCCCACCGCGCGAAGTCGTTGCCGTAGGCGGTCGTGAACGCCCGGTGCCGGAGGAAGTAGCCGAACGTGTGGAAGAAGATCGAGCCGGCCGGCACCTCGCCGACCCGGCGCATGAGCTCACGCTCGTCGAGCGCGTGGACGTCGAGCGTCTGGCGCAGCTCGACACACCCGGCGAACGTGAACGGGCGGGTGGCAGTGCGCGACGTCATCGCATCACGAGGCCAGCGCGGAGACCATCCGATGCAGGAGCGCCTGGACGTCCCGCACGCCGCGCACGCGATACTCGGCGGCCGTCGGCCTGGAACCGACGTGAATGGTCAGCGCGCGTCCGCGCAGCGCCGCGAACGCCATCTCGTCCGACGCGTCGTCGCCGGCGTAGACGATGACCGCCCGACGCGCCGGCAAGGTGCGCACGAGCCGGCTCACCATCCACCGCGCCGCGGTGCCCTTGTGCCAGCCGACCCGGGGCATGAAATCGAAGACGAGATGTCCGGCGACGAGCGCGAGATCAGGGCGCCGGCTCAGCACCTGCTCCGCGAGCAGGCGGACGGCGGGCCGGCGCGCGGGCACCACGTGGCGATAGTGCAGGCTCACGACCAGTCCCTTGCACTCCAGGAGCGCGCCCGGCACCGTGGGGAGCGCGGCCGCCAGCGCGCGCTCGGTCGCCGCCACGCCCGAGCGATGGGCGCGCGGGTGGCGGAAGCGCAGACGCCGGCCGGCGATCTCGAGCCCGTGGCAGCCGCCGTAGACGACGTTGTCCAGCGCGACGCGCGCACGCAGGTCGGCGAGGCCGCGCCCCGACAGGATGGCGAGGCGCCCGCGCTCGGACCCGGCCAGGCGCGCGAGGTTCGCGCGAACCGACGGCGCCAGGAAGGCGGCGCCGGGCGAGGAGACCAGCGGCGTCAGGGTTCCGTCGTAGTCGAAGATCACGATCAGACCGGCGCCCTCCCCGAGCTCCCGGTCGAGACGGTCGAGGAGACGCACCGGGAGACTCAGGACGCCTTCGCGCCCGTGGTCTCGACGGGGATCCGCGCCAGCTCGCTCAACAAGAGCCCCGCCCACCGATAGATGTTGTGATCGACGACCGAATGGCGCATGCGGATCATCCTGGCTCGGCGCTCCTCGGGCGGCATCTCGAGCGCGGCCCGGATCGACTCGGCCATGCCGGCGAGGTCGTAGGGATTCACGATCAGCGCGTCGCGCAGCTCGTGCGAGGCCCCGGCGAAGCGGCTCAGGATGAGCGCGCCGTCCTCGTCGTCCCGCACCGACACGAACTCCTTCGCGACCAGGTTCATGCCGTCGTGGAGCGAGGTCACCATGCAGAAATCGGCGTGCCGATAGAATGCCCAGATGTCGCGGTGCTCGTGGTGCGCCTTCAGGTACAGGAAGGGCCGCCACGTCTTCGTCTGGAACGCCTGGTTCAGGTCCCTCACCCCGTCCTCGACCTCGCGCTGAATTTCCTGGTAGCGATCGATCATGCCCCGGCTGGGGGCGGCGAGCTGCACAAATACGAGCCGCTCGCGGTACTCGGGATAGGTCTCGAAGAAGAAGCGCAGCGCCCGGATCCGCTCCGGCAAGCCCTTGGTGTAGTCGATACGCTCGACACCCACCCCGATGAACTCGGCCTGGATTCCCAGCCGGCGCAGGAGCTCCGCGCGGGAGACCCGCACCGGATCGTCGACGAACTCGGGCGCGACGCTGATCGGGAACGGCTTCACGTACGTCGTGTGCTCGCCGCGCGTCACCGAGAAGCGCTCCCAGTCGATGCGCGCCTCGAGCGCGCGGTCGACCGTCTCCAGGAAGTTGTTGCAGTAGTACTGGGTGTGGAAGCCGATCAGGTCGGCGCCGAGCATGCCGAGCAGAAGCTCGCGCTGCCAGGGGCAGATCCCGAAGGCCTCGAAGTTGGGCCACGGAATGTGCCAGAAGATCGCCACCCGGGCGTCGGGGCGCTCGGCCTTGATGAGCGCCGACAGCGGCGCGAAGTGATAGTCCTGGATGAGCACCAGCGGCGACTCGGCGTCCTTGATCTGGTCCAGCACCGTGTCGGCGAACTTCTGGTTCACCTCGAGGTAGTACGCCCAGTCGTCGGGCCGGAACACCGGGCGCGTGTGCACGATGTGGCACAACGGCCACAGCCCCTCATTCGAGAAGCCGGAGTAGTACCCCTGCTCTTCCTCCTTCGTGAGCCACACCCGGCGCAGCGTGTAGCGCGGATCGTCCACCGGCACCCCGATGCGGCCGCGACCGTCCACGGTCTCCCGATCGGCGTCGCCGCTGCCGTGCGCGACCCAGACACCGCCGCACGCGCGCATCACCGGATCCATCGCGGTCACGAGGCCGCTGGCCGGAGCCTGGGCGTGAACCTGGCCGCCCCGCCACACGTGGCTCACCGGCTCGCGGTTGGACACCACGACCAGGAGCCGGCCGTTGAGCTGCATCTGGACGAACTGCTTCAGGCGCTCCTCGGTCCAGATGCTCTCGCCGGACAGCCGGAGCGCGGCTTCTTGCTCGGCCGCGGCCTGGGCCCGCTGCATGCTGCGCGCGAGGCGGGAGACCTCGAGCGCGAGCGGCCCGAACATGTTGGCGTCGGCGACGTTGCGCGGCGGCGGGACCGGACGTCCGCTGCGGAGCGCCCGCGTCCACTGCGAGATCTCGGCCATCGGCCGGGTGATGCTGAACTTCACGACGAGCGCGATGATGACGGAGATGACGAACGCCAGGACGAGGAACCGTATGGCGTTGTAGCTCCAGCGGTCCCACTCCGCCCGCTCGAGGTGCGAGGCGTCCTGCAGCACCGCGATCGCGCCGACCGGCTGGTCGTCGGCCATGAGCGGCGTGGCGTAGATGTAGCGGGTGCGGTCGCCCAGCGTCCGGTAGCCCTGGGTTGCCGAGTTTCGCGAGATCGCCTCGGTCACCTCGGGCAGCGACGGCGGCAGGATCGGCGCGATGTCGGGCGTGGCGAACCGCTGGTTGGCGAACCGGTCGTAGACGGCGATCCCGCGCTGCGATTGACCGAACTTCTTGACGATCCGCTCGATGGCGGCCGGCGACTGCTTGGCCGCCGCGGCCTCGATCGCGTCGCTGAGCCCTTCGGAGATCAGCATCGCGCGACGCTGCAGGTCGCCGACGAGTCGCTCGCGCTCCTCACGAATCTGGAGATACGCGAAGACCCCGATGACCAGCATCACCGAGAGCCAGAGCGCGCTGACGAGCCGCAGGGTGAATTTCATGTCCGGTCAATCGGTCTTGTGACGACGACCGTCTCAGTGTAACGCATACCCATCATGTTTACAGGTGCGCCTCGGCCGGCGGGATCCCCGCTCCGCGACGGCCTGCAGCGCACATCACGATTACCGGTGCGCCTCGGCCGGCGGCGCCCCAGCCCCGCGACGGCCTGCGGCGCACACCGCGTTTACGGTCGCGCCTCGGCCGGCGGGGTCCACGGCCCCGCGACGGCCGGCCGCGCGGATTGTGTGGTAGCGTCGGCCCCGTGCCGGCCCTGCTCGAGGTCCGCGGCCTCGCGCGCAGCTTTTACGGCGTCCGCGCGCTCGACGGCGTCGACCTCACGGTCGAGCGGGGCACGATCACCGGGCTCATCGGTCCCAACGGCGCCGGCAAGACCACCCTCTTCCATTGTGTCTCGGGGCTCGTGCCGCCCGAGGCCGGCACCGTCGTCTTCGACGGCGAGGATGTCACCGGCTGGCGGCCCGACCGCATCACGCGGCGCGGTCTGGTTCGCACGTTCCAGATCGCCCGGGGCTTTCCGCGGCTGTCGGTCCGCGAGAACCTGATGCTCTACGGCACCGACCAGCCCGGGGAGCGCCTGACCGGCGCCGTGCTCCGCGGGCCGGCCGCGCGCCGGCGCGAGGCTGAGCTGTCCGAGCGCGCCGCCGCACTGGCCCGGCGCCTGAACCTCACGCGAGTCCTCGACGCTACCGCATCCGACGTCTCGACGGGCCAGAAGAAATTGCTCGAGCTCGGCCGGGCGCTCATGACCGACCCGAAGCTCGTGCTGCTGGACGAGCCGATCGCCGGCGTGAATCCGTCCCTGGCCGGCGAGATCGTCGACCATCTCGCGGCGCTCCGCCGCGACGGGGTCACCTTCCTCGTCATCGAGCATCACCTCGACGTGATCGCCCGGCTCTGCGAGCCGGTCATCGTCATGGCCGACGGTCGCCGGCTCGCCGAGGGAGTCTTCGCGGCGATCGCCGCGGACGCGCGCGTGCAGGCGGCCTACATGGGCCGCCGGACCTGGGCGTCGTGACGGCCGGTGCAGCCCTGCTGGCCGCCGAGGGTCTCGTGGCCGGCTACACGGCGACCGACGAGATCTTGAAATCCGTCGATCTCGTGGTGAACACGGGCGAGATCGTCTCGATCATCGGGCCGAACGGCGCGGGCAAGTCGACGCTCCTGAAGGTCATCGCGGGGCTCCTGGCACCCCGCCGGGGCAGCGTCCGTCTCAGAGGCGCGCCGATTCACGGACGGCCGCCGCGCGAGATCAGCGCGCTCGGCGTCGCCTTCGTGCCGCAGGAGCAGAACATCTTCCCGACGATGACCGTGCGCGAGAACCTCGAGATGGGCGGCTTCGTCGATGCGCGCGGGAGCCGCGCGAAGATCGACGGGATCTTCACGCGCTTCCCCCAGCTCGCCGACAAGCGCCGGCACGCCGCCCGCACGCTCTCGGGCGGCCAGCGTCAGATCCTGTCGATGGCCATGGCGCTGATGGTCGAGCCGGCCGTGCTGCTGCTCGACGAGCCGTCGGCCGGGCTCGCGCCGAGCGCGGCGGAAAAACTCTTTGAAACGATCCGCGCGATCAATCAAGATGGCGTCGCCATCGCGATGGTCGAGCAGAACGCGCTCGAGGCGCTGGCGCTCGCGCAGCGAGGCTACATCCTGGTCGACGGCCGCAACCGCACGAGCGGCCCCGCGGCCGAGCTGGCACGCGATCCCGACGTGCGCCGCACCTTTCTGGGAGGCTGACATGACGATCTCTCGCCGCACGCTCCTCACCGGTACCGCCGCGCTCGCCGTCGCCGGGTTCCCGGTTTCGCGCGCTCGCGCGCAGGGCGACGCGATCCGGCTCGGCACCTTGACCCCGCTCACGGGCGCCGGCGGCAACTACGGACCGTCGATGCGCAAGGCGATGGAGTGGGTGGTGGAGCAGGTCAACGGCGCGGGCGGCGTGCTCGGGCGGCGGATCCAGCTCTACAACGAGGACGACCAGACCAATCCGGACGCGGCGGTCCGGGCCGCGCGCAAGCTGATCGACGTCGATCGTGTCGCCGCGATCATGGGTACGTGGGCCTCGTCGGTGACGACGGCCGTCGCGCCGCTCTGCTGGGAGAGCAAGACCTTCCTGACGACGGTGTCGGGCGCCGACAGCATCACGCTCCTGCCGCATCAGGGCTACCTGATCCGCACGCAGCCCAACGGGCACCTGCAGGCGACCAAGCTCGGCGAGTTCCTCCTCACCCTGACGGTCAAGCGCGTGTACGTCCTGTCGGCCCAGTCGCCGTACGCGCTGCCGGTTCAGAAGCGTGTCGCCGAGGTGCTGGCGGCCGGCGGCTCGGAAGTCGTCGGCGGGGTCGTCTACGACCGGGACAAGACGACCTATCGCTCCGAGATCGATCAGGCCCTGAAGTCCAGGCCGGACATGGTCTTCGTGAATGGCTACACGCCGGACGTCACGGTGGTGCTCAAGGAGCTGTTCAAGGCCGGCTACAACGCCGGTCGCGTCGCGCCGGCGTTCGCGGTGAACCAGAAGCTCCTCGGCTCGCTCCCGACCGAAGTGACCGACGGGACGTACACGTGGGCGCCCTCGCCCGCTCCGGACTCGGACGCGTACAAGCGTCTGGCCAAGGTGCTCGGCACCGACGACATCGATCCGTACTCCTGTCAGACCCATGATCAGGCGAGCCTCGTCGTGCTCGCGCTCGCGCAGGCCAAGGGCGAGGCCAGCGGCACGGCGATCCGCGACAACGTCCGAAAGATCGCCCAAGGGTCCGGTGTCAAGGTCGAGAGCGCGGTCGAGGGCCTCAAGCTCCTGGCCCAGGGCAAGGCGATCAACTACGAGGGCGCCAGCGGTCCGTGCGACTTCACGGAGATCGGCGACATCCTCGACTGCAAGTTCCGATACGAGGTGGCCGAGAAGGGGAAGTTCAAGCTCCTGAAAATTGGCTGAGGCGCTACAGCTCTTCCTCAACGGATTGATGGCCGGCACCGTCCTGGCCGTGCCGGCCATCGGCTTCACCGCGATCTTCGCGGTGCTGCGCTTTCCGAACTTCACGGTCGCCGCCCACGCCACCATCGGCGCGTTCGCCGGCTACGTCGCCAACACGGCGCTCGGCTGGCCGGCCTGGGCCGCGGTCGTCGTCGCGTTCCTCGTCGCCGGTGTCTCGGGGGTCGTCAACGACACACTCGTCCTGCGTCCGCTCCGTCCGTCAGGCGCCCTCACGATGGCGATCGCGGCGATCGCGTTGAACATCGCGCTCGAGAACGTCGTGCGCTTCGTCTTCGGCAACGACCATCGCGGCTACGAGCTGCCGCTCCGCCGAGACTGGCGGCTCGGATTTCTTCGCGTCGGTCCACAGCAGGTGGAGAACCTCGTCATCGCGCTCGTCGCCATGGCGGCGGTCTTCCTCTTGCTCACCTTCACCCGGACCGGCAAGACGATGCGCGCCGTCGCCGACAATCCCGTCCTGGCCGGCATCAAGGGCATCGACGCCGAGCGCGTGGCGCGGCTCGTGAATCTGGTGGGCATGGGGCTCGCGGGCGTCGGCGGCATGCTGCTCGGTCTCGACACGAGCATCGATCCGCTCACCGGCTTCCGCGTGATCCTCTCGGTCTTCGCCGCCGCGGTGGTCGGCGGCCTCGGGTCGATTCCCGGCGCGGTGGTCGGCGCCGTCACCATCGGCGTCGCCGAAGAGCTGTCGCTGCTGCTGCTGGCGCCGGCGTACCGCACCGCGGTCGGCTTCGTCGCCATACTAGTGATCCTGACGCTCCGGCCTCGCGGCATCCTCGGGGAGCGCGCGTATTAGGAACTACCTCGTCGCGATGCTGACGTTCGCCGGCCTCTACGGGCTCATGGCGCTCGGCCTGAATCTCGTCTGGGGCATGACCGGGCTCATCAACCTCGGGCTCGCCGGTTTCTTCGCGACCGGCGCATACGTCTCGGCGCTCGCGACCGTGAAGCTCGGCCTGCCGATCGCGGTCGGCCTGACCGCGGCGGCGATCTTCGCGGGGGCCGCCGGCGCCGTGGTGGCGCTGACCACGCGCAACCTCCGGGGCGACTACCTCGCGATCATCACGCTCGGCTTCTCGGAAGTCGTGCGTCTCATCGCCAGCAACGAGATCTGGCTGACCCAGGGGACCGACGGGATCTCGGGGATTCCCGGCCCCTGGCGAGGGCGCGTCGCGCCGGAGACCTTCAACCTCATCTATCTGGCGATCGTCGCCGTCTTCGTCGGAGCGGCGCTCTGGCTGCTCGAGCGTGTGCGGCGCTCACCCTACGGTCGCGTGCTCCGCGCGATCCGCGACGACGAACAGGTCGCGGCGGTCGCCGGCAAGCGGGTCATCGCGTTCAAGGCGGAGGCGTTCGCGCTCAGCGCCGCGATCGTCGGCATCGCCGGCGCGCTCTACAGCCACTACACGTCCTACATCGCGCCCGACGCGTTCGCGCCGCTGATCACGATCTACATCGTCCTCGCGCTCACCGCGGGCGGCACGGGCGACAACCGCGGCGCGGTGCTCGGCGCGCTGCTCGTCGTGTTCTTCATGGAGTCGACGCGCTTCGCGACCGGGTGGCTACCGGGTCTCCAGGCAGTCCAGGTCGCGGCGGTCCGCGAGTTCCTCATCGGCGTCTCGCTGATCGTCGTGTTGCGCTGGCGTCCGGCGGGACTGATCCCCGAGCGGATTCCGCGCCCGCCGACGAGCCGGTAGCGGCTCGCGTCCGGGCGCTACAGCCGATGGACCGGAAAGATCGTCCGCCGAATCGCGTCGACCTGGCGCTGGGCGAATTCCTGCGCGCGCACGAGCCGGTGCTCGGGGAGCGGCTCCGGCGGATCCCAGAGCGAATCGGTCGGGAACTCGTAGCGCTCGATGTCCGCCGCGAACGACGCCGGGAGCGCGGCCGGAAGCTCGACACCGTTCAGCACGGCCCACGCCGAGGTCCACGCGCGCGCGACATTGGGCAGGTCGTAGCCGCCGCCGCCCAGACACACGAGCTTGGGCGAGAGCTCCGTGATGCGCGACAGGGCGCGCGTGAATCCCTGAATGTCGAGCGCCAGGTGCGTCAGCGGGTCGGTGCGGTGCGAGTCGATTCCGAGCTGCGCGACGACGACGTCCGGCCGAAACGCGCCGAACAGCGGCGGGACGATCTGCTCGAACGCCGGCAGGTAGACCGCCGAGTCGGTGAACGGCTCGAGCGGCAGGTTCACCGAGTAACCGACCCCGGCGCCCGATCCCACCTCTTCGACGAAGCCGGTGCCCGGGAACAGATAGTCGCCGCGCTCGTGGGTCGAGATCGTCAGCACGTTCGGATCGCCGTAGAACGCGTGCTGCACGCCGTCCCCGTGGTGCGCGTCGATGTCGACATAG
>CAYVHH010000562.1:0-4043 GCA_964450175.1 uncultured bacterium
CCGGCGTCGCCGCCGACGTGGGGCAGCTCGCCGGTCCCCTCGACCGCGACGGCGCGCGGACGGCTGACGCGTAGGCGGACCAGGTAGCGGCGGCCGGAGGGCACGACCGAGCGATCGCCGGTCGCCGGCCCGATCCGTATCGACACGCGGCCGGGCTCGGCGACGCACGTGATCGGGGTCAGCGCGTACACGCCGCGGCGATACGCGTTCGTGCGGCCGTGGTCCTCGTACAGCTCGAAGCGCGAGCTGCCCCGCGGATAGATGTGCAGGACCAGCTCGTCGAGCGGGCGCTCGTTCGTGTACTGAACGATCGGGCCCAGCGGAAGAATCGCGCCGGCTCGCACGAGCAGCGGCATGCGCTCGAGCGGCGACGGCAGCGTGACGCCGCCGGGTCCGACGTGGCGCTCCCCCGTCCAGAAATCGAACCATTCGCCCTCCGGGAGGTAGACCGGCCACGCGGTGGCCCCTTCCCGCGTCACGGGGGCCACCAGCAGGTCGTCGCCCCACAGGTACTCGTGGTCGAGCGTCCACGTCTTGGGATCGTGTGGATAGTTGAGGACGAGCGGACGCATGAGCGGCAGCCCGAACGCGTGCGCCTGCCAGGCCAGGGTGTACGTGTACGGCAGCAATCGGTAGCGCAGCTCGGCATAGAGCCGGCAGATCGCTTCGATCTCCGGGCCGTGGGCCCACGGGGTGTGCTCACGCCACACCCAGCCGTGCGAACGGAAGATCGGGCTGAACGCGCCGAACTGGAACCAGCGCGCATAGAGCTCACCGGTCTCCGGCACGGGATGAAAGAAGCCGCCGACGTCGGTGCCCCAGTAGGGAACGCCCGACAGGCCGGTGTTCAGCCCGAGCGGAATCTGGGCGTCCAGGGTCGGGAAGTCGTTGTTGATGTCCCCCGACCACGTCGAGGCGCCGAACCGCTGCATGCCGGCCGCGCCGGAGCGACACAGCAAGAACACGCGCTGATCGGGGCGCGCCGCGGCCTCGCCCTCGGCGAAGCCCTCGTGCCGGAAGCGATCGTAGATGTTGTGCAGGAGCGCCCCGTCCCCGGCCGCGAGCTTCGCGGCGGCCGGCGGGCCTTCGCCGCCGTCGAGCCACCAGCCACCGACGCCGAGCCGCACGAGCTCGCGATGCGCCGCCCACCACCACGCGCGCACGTCGGGGTTCGAGAAATCGAGATGGCGCTGACCCTCGCGGTAGTTGGCCACGCCGCCGGCTCCACGCTCGTAGCCCGTCGCCAGGAGGTAGCCGCGCGCCTCGGCCTCTGCGAAGAGCGGCGACTGCTCGTGGAGCACGGGATACTCGTGCGTGATGAGCTCGAAGTGCTGCCGGCGGACGTCGTCGAGTAGCTCTGCCGGCTTCGGCCACAACGTGGGCTGGAACTCGAGATGCCCGACCCCGCGGTTCCACCCCATCGCCTCGCCGTAGGACGAGAGATAGATGAGCGCGTCGCACGGAATCCGCTTCTCGCGGAGCGTGCGCGGCAGGCGCTGCAGCTCGGCGGTGTCCTCGAAGTGCCGGGTCGACTGCAAGAAGCCGAGCGCCCACCGCGGCGGCAGTGGCGCACGCCCGAGGAGCTCGGCCACCTCACGCATGAGACCGCGCAGGTCAGGGCCGATCAAGAAGTACCAGGTCAGCGCGGAGGTCTCGGCGGTGTAGTCGATGCGGACACCGTTGTCCGAGCGACCGACCGCGAGCATCGCGTCGCTCGGGTTGTCGAAGAAGAGCGCGTAGCCTCGGTTCGAGACGAGCAACGGGATCGCGATGTCCGAGCCCGGGCCGTGACCGAGATGAGAGTTCCAGAGCTGGCGGCCCTGGCCGAGGCGATCGAGGCGCCCACCGCCCTGGCCGAGGCCGTAGAAGTGCTGCTCGCCGGAGAACGTGAAGCGGGCGCGCACACGCCCGGCGCCGTCCGCGCCGCGCTCGAGCGCCATCCCCCCGTCGGCGGGCTCGCGCAGCAGCCATGCGCCGCCGGCATCGGCGAACGTCAGGCGCAGCGGACTGGGTTCGACCTCGAGGCGCAGATCGCTCGTGGTCAGCCGGACGGGCTCGCCGTCGGCAATCTCGACCGACGCCGGAGCCCAGGCCCGGTGACCGACGAACGACGCTCCACGCGCCTCGTTGGCACCGAAGGCGACACGCACGATACGCGAGGTGCAGAACGTGACCGCAACCGGGCCGGCCGTGCTCGAAAAATCCAGGCCGGTGTCCCGCTGCCGGAAACGTGCCGCGTCACTCATCGGGGCCGCCGTGGCTCAGCTTGACCGGCGCCGAGCCGTCGAGCGACAGAGAGCGTGCACGCCGTCGGGGGCCGGGGGAGCGGGCGTCGAGCATCTGGCGCTTGTCTATCAGGCTCGTCGCTCAGACGTCAAGCGTGTCGCGACGGCGCGCGTCCGCTCGCGCCGGTCTCAGGACGCTGAAGACACGACGAGCGCCGACCGTGTTCGGCGCTCGTGTGTCCTACAGTGCGTCAGGTTCGATGGGCTACTTCTTGTCCTTGATCGCCGCCTTCACCTTCGCGGCGACCTCGGGGGGGATCGACGTCATCTTGTGCGCCGTCTTGGCGTGCTCGGCGCCCTTGGCCATCACCTCGGCCTCGTCCTTGCCCTCGATGACCGCGCTGCAACCGGGCATCAAGTCGCCACATCGAAGCACCTTTGCCATCGTGAACCCCTTTCTTCCGCGCCGCGTTACCGCGGCTCAACACATGGGACTTCGTCGTCGCGGACCGTCCGCGCGGACGCCGCCGACGCCACGAGTGTCCGCGCCGCACCGCGCGCTGTCAATCTGAAGCGCGGCGCCGGCGGGACTCACGCCCACAGCAGTCGGCGGAGCGCACCGGCGGTGAGAGGCATGCCCTCCACTCGGATCCCACGGCCGGTCAGCGCGTCCTCGACCGCCGACGCGACGACGGCCGCGACCGGCAGCGTGCCCGATTCCCCGACGCCCTTGGCGCCGAGGGGATTCAGGGGCGACGGCGTTTCGAGATGGTCGATCGCGACCGGCGGGACGTCGTCGCTGCGCGGCAACGCGTAGTCCATGAAGCTCGCGCCGAGCGGCTGCCCGCTGGCGTCGTACTGGATCTCCTCGAAGAGCGCGCTGCCGATACCGAGCGCCACCGCGCCGTGGATCTGGCCCTCCACGATCGTGGGATTGATGAGCCGGCCGCTGTCGTGGCTCACCCAGTAGCCGCGCAGGCGCACGCGCGCCGCTTCCCGATCGACCTCGACGAGCGCGACGTGCGCGCCGCTCGAATAGGCGATGTCCGGCGGCTGGAAGAAATACGTGGCCTCGAGCCCGGGCGCCACGCCGGGCGCCGCGGTGGCCATCGCGGCCGCGGCGGCGAGCCGGCCCAGCTCGACCCGACGCTCGGGCCGGGCGCGTTCGGCGAAGACCTTGCCGTGCTGCTGGATCTCGTCTTCGGCGATTCCGAGCGTGTGAGCCGCGAGCCGTACGGCCTTGGCATGCAGCTCGCGGGCGGCCAGCGCGACGGCGCTGCCCCCGACGACCGCGGCCCGGCTCGCGAACGTGCCGATACCCTGGCTGATCCCCAGGGTGTCGCCGCCGATGACCGTCACGTCCTCGGGCGTGACGCCGAGCTCACCGGCCGCGACCTGGGCGAGCGTCGTCTCGAGCCCCTGCCCCTGCGAGGGCACGCCGGTGAAGACGGTGATGCGTCCGGCCGCGTCGGCGCGAATGGTCGCGCCCTCGAACGGGCCCACGCCGGTCAGCTCGACGTAGCAGGCGACCCCGAGGCCCAGCAGCCGGCCCGCTTCGCGAGCGCGCAGACATTCCTGCGCGAGGCGCTCGTAGTCCGACATCGCGAGCGCGTGGCGCAGCACCGCCGGGTAATCGCCGCTGTCGTAGATCACGTGCCCGGAGCCGCGATAGTTCGGCAGGCCGACGTCGTACGGCATGTCCGCCGATTGCTGGAGATTGGTGAAGCGAACGGCGGCGCGATCGCGGCCGGTCTCGCGGGCGATCAGGTCCATCACCCGCTCGATGATGAACACGGCCTGCGGCTGGCCGGCGCCCCG
>CAYVHH010000563.1:0-13670 GCA_964450175.1 uncultured bacterium
CAAGATCGCCGAGTGCGGGCTGGAGCCGCCGAGACCTGTCCGAGACGGGAGCGGGCGGGCCTAGTTGCTGCCCGAGGGCAAGATCCGGCCGGTGCGCCGAAGCCATCGGAACAACGGTCGACGCAGCATGCGATAGGGCCGGTTGATCACGCGATGGGCTCGGATCAGCAGGCTGCGCCGGCGGACGCTGGCCAGTTCGGCGTGTGTCATCAAGCCGCGCGCGAACCGCCGCTTGTGCTTGAGCACGTGGTAACGATCCTCGCGCTGCAGCCTGGCCAGCCACCAGCGCCCGAGCGCGTGATCGGCGCGCGGTCCGCATCGCCACGCGATCTGGAAGTCGAACAGGTACGGGTGGCCGTCGTCACCGACGAGCACGTTCTCCGGCTTGTTGGCGTCGACGTAGGCCACGCCGCGATCGTGCACCGCGCGCAGCGCGGCGTCCAGCCTGGGCCAGAATACGTCCGGCACCGCATGCTCGTGTGACAGGGGACGTCCAGCGACGAACGCCCGTATATAGGCAGTGTCGCCGACGCGGGCGAGCAGCGCCGGAACGCACGCGACCCCGGTCAGGTGGCGATAGAAGGCGACCTCCCGGCCGCATTGCCAGCGCCCGAGCCAGCGCAGCGGCATGCCGGCGAAGCGGGTGGTCCGGTAGATCTTGAGCACGGCCCGACGGCCGGCGTCGTCTTCGTAGAATCCGGTGGCGGCCCAGAAGTCGTGCTTCGCGGTCGCCACGTGGCGCAGGGCGCGGCCCGAGACCTCCAGCCGCGCGGGCAGGTCCTCTCGCCCGAGGGCCCGCATCCAGTAGGCAAGTCGCCCTGGCTTGGATGCGCGCGTCACGTGCCGAGGTGGTTCGCCCGAGCCATTGTGCGGTTCGCACCAGTGTACGACACTCGACTTCGGGTTTTCCTCCTTGACCGGGCTCGTGCTCCCGCGGTATCCGTCGAAGGCACCGAGGAGGACCACGCTCATGGTGAGCCGGCGAGTCGTCAGATCCTACCAGGCGCGCTACAGCATGGGCGCCAACAAGGCGTCGATGTACGATCTCACCGACGCGATCGACGTCCACGCCCACGCGCGCGGCCAGGACGAAGAAGAGCCGATGCACGCGGCGCAGGAGGCGACGCGCGCCGGCATGAAGGCGGTCCTCTTCAAGAGCATCTCGCCCGGTCGTCCGTGGGAAGTCGCGCGCCGCCTCCAGGACGACGTCGACCGCTGGGCGGAGCGCGAGAACCTCCGGCCGGTGAAGTGCCTGTCGGCGTGGATCGTCGGGATCCCGCTGAAGCCCATCGACTTCGCCGAGATCAAGGCGGCCGTGGAGGGCGGCATTCTCGGCATGTGGATGCCGCCGGTGACGTCGGCCTGGAGCATCTACCGTCTCGGCGGGCGCGGGGTGTGGTTCGACAAGGCGCGCCGCTATGACGATCCGGTTCCGCCGACCGCGTGGGACGACGCGCTCAAGACCGGCATCTACGTGCTCGACGACCACGGCCGCCTGCTCCCGGCGATTCGCGACACCGTGCGGCTCTGCGCCGACCACGGCGTCGCGCTGTCATTCGGGCATCTGTCGCCCCAGGAGATGGATGCGCTCGCGGAGGAGATCGGCGCCATCGGCTACCGCCGCGCGTTCATCGATCATCCGTTCAGCGAGGTGTTCGAGCTCGACGTGCCCACGATGAAGCGCTGGGCCCAGGCCGGCGTGCGCTTCGCGCTCACGTGGGACGAGCTCTCGCCGCTGCTCGGCGTGGATCCTCAGGACATGGTGGCGGCGATCCGCGCCATCGGGCCCGAGCACTTCATGCTGTCGAGCGACGCGGGTATTCCGCTGCTGCCGCAGACAGTCGAAGCCTATCGCCTGCTGGCGGCGATGCTGCGCGCCTACGGCATGACCGAGGTCGAGATGCGACAGCTCATGACCGGAAGCGCGAAGGAGATGCTGACCCTGTCCTGAGCCTCAGGCGCGGTGTCGGCGCCGGGCCGGCTTCGGACCGTCCTGACCGCTCGCCAGCGCTTTGGTCCCGGCGACGGCTTCGCTGACCGTGGCGCGCACGGCGCGGCTCGCCGCCGAGCCGATGCGATCCGCCGCCGCCACGGCGCCGCGCGCGGCGCCCTGCATCAAGGACCCGACGTCGGCGCCGAGCCGGACCGCCGCGTCGGCCGTGCTCTGGACCGCCTGGCCGGCCACACGACTCACGCCTCCGCTCACGCGGGTCGCCGAGCGCGCCGTTCCGCCGAGCTCGCCGCCGATCTGCTCGGCGGCTTCGATCGTGCCCATGATCGAGTGGCGGGCGACGGCGCCGAGATCCGCCCCGATCTCGCTCGCGGCGCGAATCGATCCGCGCACCGCGGCGAGGGCCGCCGTGCCCATCTCGCCGCCGACGTCGCGCGCCCCGGAGATCGCGGTCACGAGCGTGTTCTTGGCGAGGTTCACCACGCCGGCGGCGACGGTCCCGCTTCCGCTGACCGCTTTCTGAATTGACGCTTCGACGTTTCCGTTGCGATCGCCGCGTGTCGCTCTCGCGCCGTTCTTGCCCGCCCCGCCGGTCTTCCGCTGCCGCGTCGTTCTTGCCGCGCGCCGCTTGGCTTCCATCCCATCACCTCGTGTGCTCGGTCGTTTTCGATCGATCTCGTCTCCAACGCCAGTATTCGTCTCAGTCCCCGAACGGCCAGCGGCACCGCCACGCCGCCGGCCACCAGCAGCCAGTCAGACCCGGACAGGATGGTGGTGCCCAGCACCCGACGCAGCGGTGAGGCGGTCATCGCCGCGAGGTGAACCGCCAGGGTGCCGCCGACCGCGGTCTCCAGAGCCGGGAAGCCGTTGCCGCGCGAGAACCCCGAGCGATAGTTGAGCGCGTGCACGAGCTGCGCCGCGGTCAGGGTGCAGAACGCGATCGTCGTCGCCTGCGGGCCGACGCCGTAGCGCGCGACGGCCAGACCGTGCACGCCGAGCGTGGCCGCCGACAAGATGGCCGCGTCGCTGCCGATCTCGACGAGGCTCGCGCGGGTCAGGATAGGCTCGCGCGGGTCGAGCGGCGGCCGGTTCATGACGTCGGGCTCGGGCGGCTCCATGGCCAGGGCCAGGGCCGGGACGACGTCGGACAGGAGATTGATCCACAGATACTGGATCGCCGACATCGGCCGGGCGACGCCCAGCGCCAGGGCCCCGAGCGTCACGAGGATCTCACTGAAGTTGGTCGACAAGAGGAACCGCAGCGCCTTGCTGATGTTCGCGTGGATCGTGCGGCCTTGCTCGACGGCCTGCACGATGGAGGCGAAGTCGTCGTCCATCAGCACGACGTCGGCGACGTCGCGCGCGACGTCGGTGCCGCGCGCGCCCATCGCCACGCCGATATCGGCGGCGCGCAGCGCCGCGGCGTCGTTGATCCCGTCCCCGGTCATCGCCACCACGTGGCCGCCGGCCTGGAGCGCGCGCACGATCTGATGCTTGTGGGCCGGCGAGACCCGCGCGAAGACGTCGACCTCGGCGACCAGCGCCGCGAGGGCCGCCGGATCCAGACCGGAGAGCTGCGAGGCCTCGATCACGCGCGGGATGCGCTGTCCGGTGGGATCGAAGTCGCGATAGATCGCGGCCGCCGTCCGTGCCTGATCGCCCGTCAGGATGACGGGGCGGATTCCGGCGCGCTCACACGCCTGGATTGCCTCGCGCACCCCCGGCCTCACCGGGTCGCTCAACGCGACCAGGCCGATCCAGGTCAGCTCGTCGTACGTCGCCGCCGCGCTCGCCGAGATCCGCTTGAACGCGAGCGCCAGCACGCGCATGCCGCCCGCGGCGATCCGCGCGTTGGCGGCCAGGATCTCCGCCCGCGCGTCGCGCGAGAGCGGCTGGACCGCCTCGCCGTCGAGCCACGAGCTCGAGAGCGCCAGGACTTCCTCCGGCGCGCCCTTGACCGCCACGAGCCGCTCGATCGCGCTCTCCTTGTGAACGGTCGCCATCCAGTTGTCGCCGTTGCGGCGCGGCCGAAGCTCTTGCAGCGGATACTGCCGGCGCAGGGCTCGACAATCGATGCCGAAGTCGAGCGCCGTCGTGAGGAGCGCGGCTTCGGTCGAGCTTCCGCTGATATCGTCGGAATCCTCGGCGAGCTCGGCCTCGTTACAGAGGACGCCGATCGCGAGCGCACGCGCCAGGAGCTGGTCGGGCTGGCGCTCGCCCCGCGCGCCCCTGGGCGGCGCGAAATACTCGCGGCGGCCGAGATGCCACGCGGTGGCGGTCATGCGGTTCTCGGTGAGCGTGCCCGTCTTGTCGAGACAGATCACGGTGGTCGCGCCGAGGCTCTCGACCGCCGCCAGGCGGCGCACGAGCATCCGCTGGCGCATCATGCGGTGCATCCCGAGCGCCAGGGTCGTGGTGGCGACCGCCGGGAGGCCCTCGGGCACGGCGGCGACGGCGAGCGACAACGCCGTCCGCAGCATCTCGATCGCCGGGACGCCGCGCACGAGCCCGAGGCCGAGCGCCAGACCGCAGAAGCCGAGCGAGGCGGCGACGAGCTGTCCGCCCATGCGCTCGAGCTGCCGCTCGAGCGGCGTTGTCGTGGTCGTCGTCTCGGCCACGAGCGCCCGCACCCGTCCGATCTCGCTCGCTCGGCCGGTGCCGACGACGACCGCGATCCCCGAGCCCTCCGCCACGACGGTGGCGGCGAAGACCATGTTGAGCCGGTCAGGCAGCGGCGCATCGGCATCGCAGATGAGCGCCGCGATCTTCGTCACCGGCATGCTCTCGCCGGTCAGCGTCGACTCGTCGACGCCCAGGTGATCGGCCTCGACGATGCGCGCGTCGGCCGCGATCGTGTGGCCGGTCTTGAGGAGCATGATGTCGCCCGGCACCAGCTCGTGAGCCGCCACCATCATGTCGCGCCCGTCACGGCGCACGAACGCCGACGGCAGGCCGCCGTTCTGGAGCGAGGCGAAGACCCGCTCGACCCGGCGCTCGGTGACGTAGCCCACGGCGCCGTTGGCGGCGATCACCGCGCCGATGACCACCGCGTCGACCACGGCACCCATGCCCAGCGACAGCACGGCGGCGACGCCGAGCAGGAGCACGGGCATCGAGGTCACGTGGCCGGCGAGGATCTCGAGCGCGGTCTTCGGCGCCGGCGTGGGCAGGCTGTTGTCGCCCAGGGCCGCCAGTCGTCGCGCGACCTCGTCGGCGCCGAGTCCGACTTCGGGGTTCGCGCCGAGCTCGTGGACGATGGCGGCGGCCGACCGCGTATGCCAGACGCCGTCGGCGCGCGCCGGGGTCCGGGAATCGCCGTGGCGAGTCTCGGCGGCGTGGCGCGCGACCGCGGCGATCAGGGACCGCAGATCGATCGTCGCGGCATCGAACAGGACGAGGACGTTGCCGGTCGTCGAGCTGGCACGAACCTGTCGGATGCCGTGGGCTCCGGCGATCCGCGCCTCGAGGCCGGCGGCGCACACGGGCCGGCCGCGGAGGCCCTCGACGTGCAGACGCGCGCGACCGCGAACGGCGACGAAGACGATCGTGACGGCGGCGGGAGCGGTCGGGCGCGGCGCGGAGCTAGCGGACGGACGGCCTCGCTTTGCGGTCGAGGATGAAGCCTTGCGTCTCGAGGTAGCGGTCGACCTCCGCCTCATACGAGCGATTCCGGGATGTCGCCGCCTCGAACAGCATATCGGCGATCAGGCGCATCAGGAGTCGAGCGAGCATCAGATCCCCTCCCAATCCATAGCCCGGGGAGTCCTCCCCAATCACCACAGTATGAGACGAGTATGTCAGGTCGATGTCGCCCGGCGTACATTCTAATAACGTCACTCGGCCGGGGCCGAGGAGGCCGCGGCGCCGCGCGCCGCCGTCACCACGGCCGCCGCCACCGTCGTGCCGTGGCTCAAGAGGATGCTCGTGAGCGGTCGCGCCCAGCCGAACGACGCGAGCCCCACGACGACCAGGTTGGCGCGCGCGGCCACGCCGAGTGTCTGACGCACCGCAACAATGCTTTCGCGCGCCAGATCGATGGCGAGGACGACCCGATCGAGCCCGCCCGAGAGCAGAACGATGTCGGCGGCTTCGGCTGCGATCGCGGCGCCGCCGGGCACCGCCATACCGACGTCGGCCGCCTGCAGGCCCAGCGCGTCATTGACGCCGTCGCCGACCATCGCCACCACGCGACCCTCGGCCTTGAGCTCGCGCACCAGGCGCGCCTTGTCCTCGGGCAAGAGCTCCGCATAGTGATGTCTCAGCCCGAGCGAGTCCGCGATGACACGGCTCGGCTCGGGATGGTCGCCAGACAGCATGATGACGTTGCGCATCTTGCGGGCCCGGAGGGCCCGCACCGCGGCGGGCGCGTCGTCGCGCAGCCGATCCTGGAGCTCGAGCATGCCGGCCAGGCGGTCGTCGATCGCCACGAAGATCGGCGAGGCGCCGACCGCGTGCGCCGCGGCCTCGTCCTCCCGCGCGCGCTCGAGCCGGACATGCTGCTGCTCCATGAATCGCCGGCTCCCGATGAGCACGCGACGGTTTTCGACTCGAACGTCCATGCCGAGCCCGAGCGCCGACTCTGTCGTGGTCACCGGCGGGACGACGATCCGACGCTCCCGCGCGAGTCGGCCGACGGCGCGGGCCACTGGATGAGTGAATCCGTGCTCCGCCGCTGCGCTCAATCGGATGAGCTCGGCCTCGTCGAGTGCGCGCTCGTAGGAGACGATGCGCGTCACGTGAAGCGCGCCCGAGGTCAGGGTGCCGGTCTTGTCGAACACGATCGTGTCGACGCGCGCGAGGCGCTCGAGTGTCCGCGGCCCCTTGACCAGAATGCCTTCGCCCGCCGCGCGCCGGAGCGAGGTCAGAATGGCGGTCGGGATTCCCACGCGCGCCGCCGTGCCATAGTCCGCGACGAGGATCGCCACGGCGGCGTCGAAGCTCTGTGAGAACGCACCGCCGAGCCCGGCGAGGGCCAAGGTGCGCCAGACTTCGCGATCGGCCAGCCGCTCGGCGAAGAGCTGGATGTCCGGTTTTTCCGCGGCGGCCGCCTCGATGGCGCGCACGATCCGGCCCACGGCCGTGTTGGGCCCGAGCTGCTCGGCCCGGATCTCGATCTCGCCCTGCTCGACCGTCGTGGCGGCGAAGACGCGATCGCCCTCGAGGCTCTCGACCGGCAGCGCTTCGCCGGTCATCGATTGCTGATTCACCATCGCCTCCCCGCGGACGACGGTGCCGTCGACGGGGATTCGCTGACCCGTCTCGACGACGACGATGTCGCCCGTGTGGAGGGCGCCGACGTCGACCGGCGCGAGATGGTCGCCCGTCCGTCGAGTCACGACCCGCTCGGGCATCCCGACGACGTCGCTGAGCGACGTGCGGGCGCGCACGATGCTGCGCGCCACGACGAGCTCGCCCACGGCTCGCACCCACGTCAGGAGCGCAGCAGACGTGAGGTTTCGCCGGGCGATCAGGAGCCCGAGCGTCGAGGCCTCGAGGACGTCTCCGTTCAGCCGCCGGCGAGTGGCGAGCGTGGCGCTGGCTCGCAGGAACGCCGGGACGCTCGAGGCCAGCAAAAGACCCGCGGTGAGCACGGGCGGAACCGGCAGGCAGCATGCGGTGACGAGCATCGAGGTCGCGCCGATCACCTTCAGCACCGGCGCCGACGGGAGCGTCTGACGCGGCCGCCGAGGCGCGTGCGCTCGGGTCGACTTCGAGGGCGCGGCCAGCTCCGCCATCATGCGGTCGAGCTTGTCGACGAGGGCGTCGGCGGCGAGGCTATAGGGGTCGTAGTCGATTCGAAGGCTGCCGGTCAGGGGCCGACCTTGCACCGCCCGAACGCCGGGCAACGTCTTGAGCTCGGATTCGATCGCCGAGCAGCGCGGCTCCAGCCAGCGCGCCGGGTAGCGGACGCGGAGCCGCCCGCGGACCGAGTGGGCGATCGTGCGGCGCATCGGCGGGCTATCGTCCGCGGGGCGGAACCGTGTAGTCGCGGAAGAGCCCGTGCGCGTACCAGAGCGCCGACGTCCACGACAGCGACGTGACCGGACCGCGCAGGAGCTGTCGCCCTGCCCAGAGGACCAGGCCGACCGAGACCAGCATCCCGAGGTCAAGCCGTCGGCGCGTGCGGCGCGTGACGCGCTCGTTCAGGCCGTTGAACGTATCGACAATCGCCGCGGCCACCGGGGACCGGCCTTCTTCGGTGCCGGACTCGGCGTGAAATGCCGGCGGGTCCACATCGGCGTGCTCGGCCACCGCTCGAGCGATCTCGGCCGGCGTGAGGATACCGGCGTCGTAGCGGATCAGGAGGCTTCGCGTGCGTGGCGACCAGACGGAGCTCTGTGCTCCGTTCAACCCGTCGATCACGTCCTGAAGGCCGCTGGTGCTCGCCCCTGGCGGCAAGCGCAGCCGCAGGCGCCCGGGAATGTCGTGGACGACGCGGATCGCGCGCGGGGCGTCCGCCCACTCGTCCAGACGCGTCACGGCCGACATCTCAGGACACGCGCCGCCGGCCGCCGTTACTCCGCCGCCGCGCCCCGGCCGGCTCGGCCGGCTCTTCGGTGTTGCCGACCTCGGCGTCGGCCTCGACGTGGTGGCCGTTGCCTTCGGCAAGCAGCTGTTCCTCGCGCCGCGCCCGGGCCTCCGCGACGATGTCCTCGAACGTTTCCATCTGTTCGGCGGCGAGGCGCCGCCCCTCCTCGATGACCCCCATGCCCGCGACGGCGGCCTCGACGGCCAGCGGGCGGAGGACCCGGGTGAAGAGCGGAACGACCAACGCAGCGCCAAGCCCGAGAAGAAAGGATATTGGATGGATTCGCATGGGGACCCCCCTGATCTGGCGTGGAGGCTATCAGCCGGGCTGCCGGGTGAATGCTACGTTTGTGTTACGCCCTTGCGCAACTCATTGCGCGGAGTGAAAAAAGGCTCATACCTCGTGCCGAGCGAGCGTTTGACGGGCCAGCACCGAGCTTCCACAATGTCACTATCTCACGAGGTGCTAGAGGGGGTTTCACCGATGCCAAGACGAGCCACGAGTCGCACGCGGAGAGCAGCCACGTCGGTTCCCGCCACCAGGATCTTCGATGACGCGCGCATGCCCGATGCCCTGCGCACGACACTGCACGGCGCGGAAGCGCTGTCGATCGGTCTCGTGCAGGCCGTGACCGAGACGGTCGTCACCGCGGTGCGCGGTGTTCAGGAGGTCGGTGCCGAGCTCGGCACGACCGCGCTCAGCGCCGTCCGCGGATCGATCCGGGCCGCCGAGGAGATCGGCGGCGATCTCGGACGGCTGGCGATGAGCGCTACCAGCGGCGCCGTCGATGCCGGGCGTGAGGTCGGTGGCGAGGTGGGACGCGTCGCCGCCGGCGCGGCGCAGGGCGCGGCCCATGCGGTTCAGCGCGCCGGCGTGAGCGCCGCGCGGATGGTCGGGCTCTCCGCCCGGCGCCCGCTGCAGAAGGTCGCGCGTCCGCGGCGCCGGCGGGCGCGGCGCGCGTCCGCGGCGTGAGCTGAGCGCTACCCCATCGCGGTCAGGCGCGACAGCAGCGCCTGCAGGCCGGGATCGTCGGCGCCCTTGGGCTTGATGCGCGCGAACTCGTCGCGCTCCTTCTTTCGCCAGAGCGGCGGCTTCGTGGCGTCGATCGCCATCTTGCCGCCCACGCGCATCACCGTCACCTCGGAGCGGTCCACGTTCGGCGCGGATATGTCCAGTGGATGGATGCGCTCGTGCGGGATCACGATGACGTCCCGCTCCGGGTTCACGCGGGTCGAGATCGCCCAGAAGAGCTCACGCGGGTCGTAGATGTTGACGTCCTCGTCGACCGCGATCGCGATCTTCGGGTGGAGGTACGGGCTCGACAGCACGCCGAGCAGCACGTCGCGCGCCTGACCGTCCCAGCGCGGCGTCATCTGCACGAACACGGTGAACATCGTGACCCACGGCGGGATATAGACGTCGTGGATCTCGGTGCGGCCGTGAATCTCGCTGAGCCGCCGGTAGAGGCTGGCCTCCATCGGCACCGAGACGAGCGGCTGATGATCGGTGAACACGGTGGCCTGCATGTGGCGGTAGATCGCGTCGCGTCGCCGCGTGATTGCCGTCACCTCGAAGACCGGTGCCGGGCCCTCGGCGCCCTTGCTGTAGCCGGTGAACTCGCCGAACGGGCCTTCAGGCTCGCGTACGCCCGGCGGCACGACGCCCTCGATCACGATCTCCGCCTGCGCGGGCACCTCGAGGTCGATCGTCTCGCACTTCACGAGCTCGAGCGTCTCGCCGAGCACGCCCGCGCCCATCTCGAGCTCGTCGTAGCCCTCGTGCCGGCCGCTGAAGTTGGCGAGGATCTCGTAGCCGGGATGCAGGCCGATCGCGAACGCCATCGGCGCCGGCAGGCCGCGCTCCTGGTATTTCATGAGGTGCGCCCAGTTGTGGCGCGCGGCCATCCAGAAGCCCATCTTGCGCGGCCCCCGGACCATCGCGCGGATGATCGCCTCGTTGCGCACGCCCGTGTCGGGATCGCGCGTGATCGTGACGCCGGAGCCGAGGTAGCGGCCCGCGTCGCCCTCGGAATGGATCGGGATCGGAAGCCTGGTGACGTCGGCGTCCGCGCCGAGCAGCTTCACTTCCTTGCACGGCCCGTCGGGCACGAGCTTCGAGCCGCCCGGGACCCGCGTGAACATACGGTCGGACAGCTCGCGCACGACGTGCCGCGGCGTGGTGCCGAGCGCCTTGGCCTGGCGCGCGCGGTCCTTCACCAGGATGTCGCAGAGCGACCAGCCCGGGAAGCCCTTGAGCCGGCTCAGCATGATGGGCCGGGGCGCCGCGGAGCAGAGCGCGCCAGCCTGGGTGATCGGGTCGATCTCGTCGTCGACACGGATCAGGTCGTCGCCGAGGGATGCGAGGAAGTCTCTCAGGTTCAGCGCCATGGTCGCCTCCTGACTTCAAGTGCCTTGTAGCACGACCAATCGCGAAGTCAATCCGGCCCGCCTGCACTGATATCGTCAGTCGATGAGCGCCGCCCACGACGCGAGCGCCGTGCTCGCCGACCTCGTCGCATGCCTGGCCGCCATCGGGCGGTCGCTGGACGACGCCTTCGATCCGCGGAAGTTCCGCGGCGAGTTCTCGGCGGAGCCCCAGCGGCTCATCCCGCACGACCGGCTGATCATCGCCTGCCTGACCGATGATTGCCGGAGCTTTACCGTCTTTGCCGAGCACGCGGCCAACGGCCCCGTGCTGCACGCGAGCCACTACACGACCAGCTTCTCACCTGAGGGACGCTACGCCCTCGGCCAGGGCGCGCTCGCCGCGATGTTCGGCGGCGGTGTGCTGCGACTCGACGAGCTGCGCGACGACTACGGCCACGCCGCCGAGGGCTCGGTCGAGCATCTCGTCCGCGACGCCGGGTTCCGCTCGGCGCTGCTCTTGCCGCTCTCCAGCGGCGGCCAGGTGATCGGCGGCCTCGTCGCCAGCAGCCTGACGCCCGGCACCTACAGCGCGGCGCACGCGGCGACCGGGAGACAGGTCGCCGACCTCCACCCGGTCACGATCTTGATCGCCTGCCGCCGACGCTTCCGTTCGCGCTCCTGTCGATCGTCGCCTTCGGGCAGTCGCTCAACATCTATACCGCCCTCGGCCTGCTGGTGCTCTTCGGCGTGGTCAAGAAGAACGCCATCCTCCAGATCGATCACACGATCGCGCTGCGAGCGCAGGGGATGGCGCGCGAGGCGGCGATCCTCCAGGCCAACCGCGACCCTCCTGGCCACGCCGGTGTTCTACTCGCTGTTCGACGACGCCGCGACGCGCTTCGCGCCGCGCGCGTGCCTCGGACGGCTGTTCGGCCGGCGCGTCCCGCGTGCGGTGTCCGCTGACGGATTTCGGTCTTGACCGCACCCTGATCCCGGGTGTTAGTGGGGGCGGTTCGGGGTCGAATCCTCAGGGGGGTGTGACCATGGCTGGACCGACGCTCCCATACACCGGCAAGGAGTACCTCGAGAGTCTCGACGACGGCCGCGAGGTCTGGATCTACGGCGAGCGCGTGAAGAAGATCACCGCGCACCCGGCCTTCCAGAACTGCGCCCGCATGCTCGCGCGGCTCTACGATGCGCTGCACGACGACCACACGAGCGGCAAGAACGTCTTGACCGAGCCCACCGAGTGGGGCGGGTTCACGCATCGATACTTCCGTGCCCCGACCACGGTCGAGGAGCAGGTGGCCGGGCGCGACGCGATCGCGGCGTGGGCGCGGATCACCTACGGGTGGCTCGGGCGCTCGCCCGACTACAAGGCGGCGTTCCTGGGCACGCTCGGCGCCAACGCCGAGTTCTACGCACCGTATCAGGACAACGCGCGGCGCTGGTACCGGTTCTCGCAGGAGCGCGTGCCGTTCATCAATCACGCGATCATCCACCCGCCGGTCGACCGCAACCTGGCCCCCGGCGCGCCGGGCGGCCCCGTCGATATCTGCGCGCACGTCACCAAGGAGACCGACGGCGGGATCTACGTCTCCGGCGCCAAGGTCGTGGCCACGGGCTCGGCGCTGACGCACTTCACCTTCGTGGCGCACCACGGGCTCATCCCGGTCCAGGGCAAGAACTTCGCGATCGTCTTCATGGTGCCGACGAACGCCAAGGGCGTGAAGCTGATCTGCCGGGTCTCGAACGAGATGCGGGCGGCGTTGCTCGGAAGCCCGTTCGACTACCCGCTGTCGAGCCGGCTCGACGAGAACGACGCGATCTTCGTGATGGACAACGTGTTCGTGCCCTGGGAAGACGTGTTCGTCCACGCCGACGTCGAGAAGGCGAACAACTTCTTCCCGCGCACCGGCTTCCTGCCCCGCGCCCTGATCCACGGCTGCACGCGCCTGGCGGTCAAGCTCGACTTCATCACCGGGCTCATGATCAAGGCGACCGAGATCACCGGCGCGCGCTCGTTTCGGGGAGTCGAGGCGAACATCGGCGAGGTCATCGCGTGGCGCAACATGATCTGGGGCCTGTCGGACGCGATGGCCAAGAGCGGCGATCCGTGGACGGGCGGCTGCATTCTGCCGGCCATGGAGCCGGCGGCCGCGTACCAGGTGCTGGCGCCCGAGGCCTACGTGCAGATCAAGAACCTGATCGAGAAGACCGTCGCCAGCGGGCTCATCTATCTCAACTCGCACGCGCGCGACTTCAAGAACGCGGACCTGCGCAAGTACCTCGACCTCTATATGCGCGGCTCGGGCGGGGTCGACGCAGTCGAGCGCGTCAAGCTCATGAAGCTCCTGTGGGACGCAGTCGGCACGGAATTCGGCGGCCGGCACGAGCTCTACGAGATCAACTACTCGGGCAGCCACGAGGAGATCCGCCGCTACGCGCTGTTCGGCGCGCTCGCCTCGGGCCAGTACGATCGCTGGAAGCAGTTCGCCGAGACCTGCATGGCCGAATACGACGTCGACGGGTGGAAGGCGAAGGACCTGATCAACGTCGCCGGGGGGCTCGCCGCGCCGCGCTGACGCCGCAGGCGTTCGACGATCGCGTCTTTCGAGCGGCGAGTGGGCGAAATCGCGCGTGCTGCAGGTCCAGTATGCGCCGACGTCCCGTTATCTCAGGCCCCCCCGACACCACCAGCCGCTCGCCGGTCATGTACTTCGAATCCGACGATGCGAGATAGACGGCCGTGGGCGCGACATCGTCCGGCCGCCCGATGCGTCCGAGCGGCGCCTGCGTCTCGACCATCTTCTGGAAATCGCTT
>CAYVHH010000564.1:0-4213 GCA_964450175.1 uncultured bacterium
AGCCGCTGGGCCTGCGCCATCGGCGCCTCGATCTTGTACAGCCCGAGGTAGTCGGCCACCTCCTCGATGTAATCGACGATGTCGTCGAGCGCCGAGATCAGCTGGAGGATGTCCTCGCGATCGATCGGGGTGACGAACGTCTGGTTCAGCCGCGTGATCACGTCATGGGTGATGTGATCGCCGTCGTGCTCGCAGGCCAGGATGTCCCGGGCCATCTCAGCGCTCTCCGGGTAGCGCGCGAGCATCTCGTCCAGAAGCTCCGCCGAGCGCACGATGTTCGCGCCCGCGCGCTCGAACAAGTCGAAGAACTCGCGGTCGCTGCCCCGCAGAAGGTTTGCGATCGACGCCACGTCCGCCACGTAGCATAGGCACCGGTGGGGACGCGGATGAGAAAATTCAGCGTCGATGTCCTATAGCGCCGGCGAAGCCCGACAGCAGCTGCTGGAAGACGTGGCCGACGCCACCGATCAGCTGGCCCTCGCGGTGGCCGCCCTGACCGAGGCCTATGAGGAACTCGACGAGCAGACGGCGGACCGCCTCGAGGAAGAGCTGTTTCGCCCGGTCCAGCACGCCTACGGCCGGCTGCGGCGCACCCACGCGGACTTCGCCGAGCGCCACGGCCTCCCGACCGGAACCTTCGAGCCCAGCTCGGGCGGAATGCACTCGGGCGATCCCCGGGTGTACGTCGACCGGGCGGTGGAGGCGATCGAGCGCGCCGACCAGGGCCTGGCCGACCTGCAGGACTCGATGATGCCGGTGGAGGTCGGCGACCGCGAACTCCGGGAGGGGCTCTCGGAAACCCGCGAGGCGATCGCCGATCTACCCGCCCGCGCCCGCCGCCTGATGCGGGCGCAGGGACGCTAGCTAGGCGCGAGCGCGCCCCACCTTCACTGATTCCACTTGTCGGCGGTCTTCTTCTTGTGGCCGGACGACTTCGCGCGCACGCTCTCGACGTCCGGCGGACGGTCGGAGGCTTCGAGCGAGTGCTCCTCCGCCCGCACCCGGGACTCCCTGGCCTTCTCATCGAGCGCCTCGCGCATGCGCTGAAGCTGCTCCTCACGCTTGCTGGGCATGTTCATGCCTCCTGCTTCTGTGGCTTGCCGGGCCGTTCAAGAACCTGTTCTCGATTCACAACGTGAAGCTCGCCATGGCCGTCAACTGGGGCCTGGCCGCACTGGTCTACCTGATCGTGGGCCACATCATCGCCAGCCTGCTCACGCGGATGACCCCGCGCCGCGGGCCGGTCGCGGTCTGAGGCGACTTTGGGCCGGCTTTGCCGGCATCCCTGGGGCCTGGTACCCCGTCCTGACACTCGCGGCTACCCCGCCGGGCATGGATGTCCGGCGGAACGGCCCGGGGAATTCGGCCCCGGAGATAACGCCCCGACTCACGCTTCAGAGCCGAATTCCCTTCAGGAAATCCGGCCCACTGGCATTCGAGCTGCATGTGGTCCCGAGCCGGATTTCCCGGCGAGGCCCATGTCCGTGTCGTGACCGGAATCCAGTCTTTCAGTCCAACTCGTGCTTAGGAAACCTACTCGTGGGTATCCCCCGTGCATGACATCTCTAGCCATCGCCCGCACCGACTCCGCCGATCTCTTCGTCCGCTGGCAACAGCACGGGGACCGCAGCGCGCGCGACGAGCTCGTAACTCGCTTTCTTCCTCTCGCCCGTAAGCTCGCCCGGCGCTACGCCGGCGCGCGGGAGCCGTTCGAGGATCTGCTTCAGGTAGCCAGCCTCGGGCTGGTCAAGGCCGTCGACCGTTTCGACGCCGAGCGAGGGACCGCGTTCTCATCGTTCGCGGTGCCGACCATTCTCGGTGAGCTCAAGCGCTACTTCCGCGACCTCGGCTGGTCCGTGCACGTGCCGCGCGGCGCCCAGGAGCAGGCCCTCAAGGTCGAGGAAGGTCAGCAGACCCTGACCTCGAAGACGGGCCGCCCGCCGAGCGTGCCGGAGCTGGCCGAGTACCTCGAGATGAGCATCGAAGACGTCCTGGATGCGCTGGAAACGGCCGGCGCCCACCACTCAACCTCGCTCGACGCCCCGCGCGAGGATGCCGACGGCGAGACGGGCTCGCTGGTCGATTCCTTCGGGCAGGAGGACGAGCGGTTCGAACTCGTCGACGCGAGCGTCACGATCGCCGCGTCGGCGCATCAGCTGACCGCGCGTGAGCGCCACGTGCTCGCGCTGCGCTTCGTGCAGGACCTGACCCAGACTCAGATCGCCGAGGAGATCGGCGTGTCGCAGATGCAGGTTTCGCGCATCTTGCGCCGTGCTCTGGCTCGCCTGCGCGAGATGACGGAGACCGGCGACGAAGCATCCGTCGTCTGACGGATGCCGCCGGTTACAGGGGGCGAGGGGAAATCGGTGGCGGGGGCGCCCGATCCGGCGCCCCTGTGCCACGTCACATCACGCGGCATGCCGTTCGAACCATACTTCGGTCCGTTGCGGCGAACACTGCATGCCCCAGCGGTCGGCCAACCGCTCGACCACGTGAAGGCCCCACCCGCCGGGGCCCTCACGCCGCACGCGCCTCGCGAAGCCGTGTCCGTGATCGAGTACCCGGCAACGGATACTCCCGTGGAGGCACAGGTCGAGCATGACCGGGGCGTTGTCCAGTGTGGCGCCGTGGACGATCCCGTTCGCCACGAGCTCCGAGACCATCAGCTTGAGGCCGTCGAGCACCGGGGTCGGCACGCGCGCGGACAGTTCTTCCGCGATGATGCGGCGGGCCAGCGCTGGACCCTCCGGTTGGGGCGTGATCTTGTAGAGGGCACGTATGCGTGAATCCATGACTCCACATATGTTTACCCCGCAAGGAAACCTCAAAAGCCTCCCTGTCGCGGGACGCCCTCCCGGGCGCGCTGCGCAGCACGGGCTCCCCGGTGAGCCGGAGGATCGTTGCCTCTGAACGAGGCATCGCCCGCCGTACGGCTCGAGCTCGACTCTCGCCCGGAGACCCTGACGCTCGTGCGTGGTGTGCTGGCCGGCGTGGCCGAGCTGATCGGACTCGATCCGGAGCTCCTCGATGACCTCAAGACGGCGGTCAGCGAGGCGTGCAACAACGTGGTGATGCACGCCTATGGCGGCGAGACGGGACCGCTTGAGGTGCGCATGTACATAGAGCCCGAGGCCATCGAGGTGGTGGTCCTGGACCAGGGCTCAGGGCTTCCGCCGCTCGCGCCGGCCGACGAGACGATCCGAGGCGTGGGGCTGTCGGTGATCCGCGCCCTGGCCGAGCAGGCGGACTTCCGCGCGGGGCCTGAGGGCGGCACCGAGGTGCGCATGTCGTTCGCGGGACAGCGAGACGGCAAGCCGCTCTTTCACCTTCCGACCGGTGCCGGTCCCGACGAGCACGAAGCCGAATGGTTGTCCGGAGACGCCGTTGTGTCGCTGTCGCCGATCAGCCTTCTCGCCGGCGTGCTCGGCCGCGTGGCGCGGGCCCTGGCCGCTCGGGCTCGCTTCTCGCTCGACCGCTTCTCGGACGTCTATCTCGTCACCGACGCGATCGCCGCGCACGCCGCTCGCGCGGCTAAGGGCGCGCGCATGTCGTTCGCGATCTCGACCGATGCCCAGCGCCTGCAGTTGACGATCGGTCCCTTCGTCGAAGGCAGTGGGGAGCAGCTTTCCCACCAGGCGCCCGACTACAGCGCGGCCTCCGCGCTGACCATGCTCACCGATGAGCTCGAGATCCGCCGCAACGGAGGAGGCGAGATCCTCTACGTGGTGATGGTGGACCGCCGCCGGACCTGAGGCCCGAGCGCTCGTCACTCGTCGCTCATCGCTCGTCGCTCGTGTCGGCGCACCTACCGCGGCAGCCGCCCCGCGAGTTCCTTCAGGAAGAACTGGCAGTCGGTGACGAGCCCGAAGGCCTGGCGGGTTCCGCGATCCATCAGCTTCGTGATGGTGTCGGTGTTGTTGTCCACGCAGATGATCCGCACCGACGCCGGCAGCAGGTTCCCCGTCGCCACCGAATGCAGCGTCGTCGCCACCATGATCGCGAGGCCGACGCCGGGGATCCGCCGGCGCATCTCGTCCTGCGCGCGGACGCTGTCGGTGATGACGTCGGGCAGCGGCCCGTCGTCGCGGATGCTGCCGGCGAGGACGTAGTCGACGCCGTGCGCGACGCAGGCGTGCATGACACCGCGCGTGAGCACGCCCTTCTCCACCGCGGGCTTGATGCCGCCCACGGCGCGAATCGCGTTGATTGCGCG
>CAYVHH010000565.1:0-12380 GCA_964450175.1 uncultured bacterium
GAAGTGCCCGAACCCGACCATCTTCCAGAAGACGCTCGGCCTGAACGACTTCTACTTCGGGTCCGAAGACTGGGACTATCCGATGGGCCACGTCTCGTTCGTCGGGAAGCTCGACGGCGAGGCCCTCAAGGGCGGCGCGCCGGCCATCGCCCCGGGCTGGAGCCTTGATCTTATGGCACGGCACTCGCTCGACTTCTGGCTGACCTCGGAGGATCTTCCGGCTCCCGACAACCGCGTGACACTCGACCGCAACGGTGGAATCGTGCTTTCGTACCAGCCGAACAACCAGGAGGCTCACCGCCGGCTGATCGCGAAGCTCAAGAGCCTGATGGCCCGGCAGACGAAATGCGGCGTTCACGGCCACGAATGCCACGAAGGCCTCTTCGCGCGTCATCTCTTCCTGGGCCAGCGCATCCCGCTCGCCGGCGTCGCGCACCAGAACGGGACGATCCGGTTCGGCCGCGATCCCATGAGCTCGGCGCTGGACGCGAACTGCAGGGCCCACGAGGTGGACAATCTCTACGTGGTGGACGGCAGCTTCTTTCCGTCGAGCGCCGCGGTGAACCCGGCGCTCACGATCATGGCCAACGCGCTGCGCGTGGGCGACCACCTGAAGACCCGGCTCGCATGATCGGCTGGGGCCGGGAGGTCTGCGGAGATCTCCCGGCCGCCGAGCGGCGCGAGTGGCTCTGCGCCAACGGCATCGGCGGCTTCGCGTCGGGTACCGTGGCCGGATCACTGACCCGCCGCTACCACGGGCTGCTCGTCGCCGCGCTCGACCCGCCCCTGGGGCGGACCCTGCTGGTTGCCAAGGCCGACGAGACCGTTGCGTACGACGGGTCCGTGGTCTCGCTCGCCACCAATCGCTGGGTCGGGGGCGCCATCGATCCGACCGGCTACGTCGGGCTCGAGCGCTTCGCTCTCGAGGGAACGACGCCGGTGTGGACCTACGCCGTCGCCGACGCGCGCGTCGAGAAGCGCGTCTGGATGGAGCCGGGCGCCAACACGACGTACGTGAGATATCGTGCCCTTCGCGCGCGGTGCCCGGTCGGGCTCCAGCTGAAGATCCTCGTGAACTACCGCGACTACCACGCGACGACCCGTAGCGATGGATGGCGGATGGACATCTCACCGGTCACGCATGGCCTTCGCGTGATCGCGTTCGACGGCGCCAGGCCGTTTCACCTGCTGGCCGACCGCGGCGAGGCGCGCATCGCCCACACCTGGTATCAGCGCTACGAGCTTCGACGCGAGCGGGAGCGGGGCCTCGACGCCGTCGAGGACCACCTGCACGCAGCGACGTTCCAGGCCTCGCTCCAGCCGGGCGAATCGCTGACCCTGGTGCTCTCGGCGGAGCCGGCGCCGTCGCTCGACGACGAGCGGGCCCTGGCCCGTCGTAGTCGCCACGAGGCGGAGATCCTCGCCGCGTGGCGCAGCGCTCAGCCCGCGGCCGATCGCGCGCCCGAGTGGATCAGCCGGCTGGTGCTCGCCGCCGACCAGTTCGTCGCCCGACGTCCGCTCGCCGCCGATCCGGACGGCCGGACGGTCATCGCGGGCTATCACTGGTTCGGCGACTGGGGGCGCGACACGATGATCGCGCTCCCCGGCCTCGCCCTGTCGACGGGCCGCCCGGACGTCGCGCGCCGGATCCTCACGACGTTCGCCCGATTCGTGGATCGCGGGATGCTGCCGAACCGTTTCCCCGACGGCGGCGAGGCGCCCGAGTACAATACCGTCGACGCGACGCTCTGGTACGTGGAGGCCATTCGCGCATATCACGCGGCGACCGAGGACGACGCGCTCCTCAAGGAGCTCTACCCGGTCCTCGAGGAGATCATCCGCTGGCATCGGAACGGCACGCGGTACTCGATCAAGGAGGATCCCGCCGACGGGCTCCTGTCGTCGGGTGAGCCGGGGGTGCAGCTCACCTGGATGGATGCCAGGGTGGGCGACTGGGTCGTGACGTCGCGCACGGGCAAGGCGGTGGAGATCAACGCCCTCTGGTACAACGCGCTTCGCGCGATGGCGGGCTTCGCCCAGCGCCTGCGCGGATCGGCCGCTCCGTGGGAAGCGCTCGCCGAGCGGACGAAGTCAGGCTTCGCGCGGTTCTGGAACGACAGCGCCGGCTGCTGCTACGACGTGGTCGACTCGCCCTCCGGAAACGACGACGCGCTGAGGCCCAACCAGATCTTCGCGGTCTCGCTCCTGGAGAGCCCGCTTTCCGCCGAGCAGCAGCAGCGCGTCGTCGACACCTGCGCACGGTACCTCTTGACGTCGTTCGGGCTGCGGAGCCTCGCTCCCGGTCATCCCGCCTATCGAGGTCACTACCGCGGCGACCAGTACGCGCGCGACGGCGCCTATCACCAGGGCACGGCGTGGGCCTGGCTCCTCGGCCCGTTCGCGCTCGCCCACTTCAAGGTCTACGGCGATGCCGCGACGGCGCGCTCGTTCCTGGCGCCGCTCGCCGATCACCTCGTCGACTACGGAATCGGCTCGATCGCCGAGATCTTCGACGGGGATCCGCCCTTCACACCGGGCGGGTGCATCGCCCAGGCGTGGAGCGTCGCCGAGACGCTGCGCGCGTGGCACGAGCTGTCTCGCGCCTGACGCGCGATCGGACGAGTTCACATCGTTGTAACATCCGGTCGAACCCGGTAGCCGACAATCTGTGTCCACAGTGCTGAGGCCTGGCCCGGACAACCGCGGGCTCGATCGGGCGGGCGCCGGCTCGGACAGAGCCGTGCCGCAGCGATCCCGAGCCCGCAGGAACAAGGAGACTCGACGTGAAGACGTCCAACCTGATCATCGCCTCCGCGGTAGCGGCGGCCTTCGCCCTGCCGCTCATCTCGGATGCCCAGGGCGGCCCCGCGCCGAAGCCGAAGTTCGAAGCCGAGAAGTGCTACGGCATCGCGAAGGCCGGCAAGAACGACTGCCAGACCGCCAACTCGTCCTGCGCCGGCACCTCGAAGCGTGACGGCCAGGGTGACGCGTGGATCTACATGCCCGCGGGAGCCTGCGGCAAGGTCGTCGGCGGCAGCCTCATGCCCAAGCGGGCCTGATCGAGCTCGATGAACGGCGGGCGGCGGGTGCCATGATCGCGCGCGACGATCGCTCGGGGGCCATTCCGGCTCGCGCCGGGATCGGCCTGCGGGCACCCCACGTCGCCGAGGTCATGGCGACCCGGCCGGCCATCGCCTTCCTCGAGGTGCACACCGAGAACTACCTGGGCGGCGGTCCGGCCGTCACCGCGCTCGAGCGGGTGCGGCACGACTATCCGGTGTCGCTGCACGGGGTCGGGCTCTCGCTCGGGGGGAACGATCCGCTGGACGACCGGCATCTGCATCGCGTGAAGGGGCTGGTCGAGCGGATCCAGCCCGTGCTGGTGTCGGAGCATCTCGCGTGGAGCGTCGGCGGCGGCGCCTATCTCAACCATCTGCTGCCGCTGCCCTACGACGATGCGCGGCTGGACGCGACGAGCCGGCGGATCGAGCGGATCCAGGAGACGCTCGGCCGGAGGATCCTCGTCGAGAACCCGGCGCGCTATCTTCGCTTTCGCCAGTCGCCGATTCCCGAGCCCGAGTTCCTGCTCGAGCTCTGCCGCCGGACCGGATGCGGCGTCCTGCTGGACGTCAACAACATCTACGTGAGCAGCATCAACTTCGGTGAAGAGCCGCTCGCGTATCTCGACGCGCTGAAGTCCGACGCGATCGGCGAGATTCATCTCGCCGGGTACGCCACGAACGCCGCCGACGGCCGGACGATCCTCATCGACGACCACGGCTCGCGAGTCGACGAGACGGTGTGGAGTCTCTATCACGCCGCGCTCCGGCGGCTCGGTCCGATGCCGACGCTCGTCGAATGGGACACGAATCTACCGGAGCTCGGCGTGCTGCTCGACGAAGCGGCGCGAGCCGAGCGGGTCCTGCTGGCGGTCGAGAGCCGGGAGCACCGTGTCGTCGCCGCGTGAGCTCGAGCGCGATTTCGCGGCGGCGCTGCTCGGCGGGGCCGAGGAGC
This sequence comes from uncultured bacterium, assembly GCA_964450175.1. Lineage (GTDB taxonomy): Bacteria > Methylomirabilota > Methylomirabilia > Rokubacteriales > CSP1-6 > AR31. The sequence goes on from CAYVHH010000565.1 coordinate 4,015, forward strand.
CGGTCGTCGCCGAGATCGAGGGCGACGGCCTCGACCCGGCGGCGCGACTCGCGATCTACCGTCACCACGTCTTCACCACGCTGACCGAGGCGCTCGTGGCGACCTATCCGGTCGTCGTCCGACTCGTCGACCGTCGCTTCTTCGCCTACGCGGCCGACCGGTACATCCGCCGGTATCCGCCGGCGGGGCCGTGCCTCTTCGAGTACGGCGAATCACTCGCAGACTTCCTGGCGAGCTTTCCGCCGTCACGGCACCTGACCTATCTGCCCGACGTCGCCCGGCTCGAGTGGGCGCTCAATCGCGCGCTCCACGCCGCCGACGCCGTCACGCTCGACCCGAGATGGCTGGCCGCGCTCCCGCCGGACGAAATCGGCCGCGTGCGGCTCCGGCTTCACCCGTCGGTGTCGCTGCTCCGGTCGCCGTGGCCGATCGACCGCATCTGGCGCGCGAATCAGCCCGGCGCCGATCCGGACGCGACGATCAGCCTCGATCAGGGCGGGGCATCTCTCGAGGTCTCTCGTCTCGAGGACGACGTGGTGTTCCGGACGGTCGCGGCGGACACGTACGCCTTCCGGAGCGCGCTGGCGGACGGTCTCGATCTTCAGAGCGCGGTGGATGCGGCGTGCGGGGCCGACCCGCGATTCGACCTGGCCGACGCGCTGCGCGCGTTGCTGGACGACGGGCTCGTCGTCGGCGCGATCGCGCCATCAGGGAGTGACGGAGGCCCACGATGCCAAGCGGCGCAGCGTCCATGTTGAGCGCCACACAGGGACGGCGCCGTGTCGCCGAGGCGCTCGAGCGCCTCGGCCGCTTTCCGATCGCGATCGTTCAGTGTATGTTTCGTCTGGCGATCGCGAGCGTCTTCCTGAACGCCGGGCTCAACAAGATCGCCAGCTGGGAGCTGACGGTGCAGCTCTTCGCCGATGAGTACAAGGTGCCGGTGCTGCCGCCCGAGATGGCGGCCCGCATGGCGGCGACGTTCGAGATCGGCTGCTCGCTGCTCCTCGTCGCGGGTCTGGCGACGCGGCTGGCGACCCTGCCGCTGCTCGGCATGATCATGACGATCCAGCTCTTCGTGTACCCGGGCGCCTACGCGGAGCATCTCACCTGGGCGTCGATCCTGGTCTTCCTGCTCACGCGCGGAGCGGGCCCGTGGTCGCTCGACCGACTGGTCGGGCTCGAGCCTGGAGCGTCCGGCCGGGTGTGACGCCGGAAGCGGGACGAAGCGCCGCGACCTCGGGGGATCTGACAGCGCCGGCGCTCCGTCCCTGGCAGCGCCTCGGGGTCAAGCTCGCGGTGGGCTTCGCGCTCTTGACCTTGCTCACGGCCGGGCTCGTCGGCGGGCTCATCCACGAGCGCCAGAAGCGCGAGGTCGAGGACACGGTCGGCACCCAGCTCCTCAACATCGCTCGCACCGCCGTTCTCCTGGTGGATCCGGCGCTCCACGCCGAGGTCCAGATGACCCTCTCGCGGACGTCGCCCGCGTACACCCGCATCGAGAAGGCGCTGGCGGCAGTCCAGACCGAGACCCTGCTGACGACGCCGATTCGCACCCTCGCCGACTTCGATCCGGGGAGGCGCTCCGCGCGGGTGGTGGTCGTGGGCGACGGATCGATCCGCCCTGGTGAGATGGTGGCGGTCGCTCCGGAGATGGTGCAGGCATTGGGCTGGACGTTCGAGGATGGCGTCGCCCGCTACACGCGGATCTACCGGAACGCGAGCGGAGCCTGGATCACCGCGATCGCGCCGATCGTGGACCGCAAAGGCCGCACGATCGCGGTGCTCAGCATGGACTACGCGGTCGATCTGTACTTCGAGCGGCTGCGCGAGCTCCAGATCACGATCGTGCAGGCGTCGCTCGCCGGGGGCGTGGCGGCGCTCCTTCTGGGCCTTGCCCTGGCGCGCCGCCTCACGCGTCCGATCAGCGCGCTCACCGATGGTGTCGCTCGCGTCGCGGCGGGTGATCTGGGCCAGGAGCTCCCGGTGCGCTCGCGCGACGAGCTCGGCCAGCTGACGCGCGCGTTCAACGAGATGGTCGGCGGCCTGCGCCAGCGCGACTTCATCCGGAACGCGTTCGGCCGCTACGTGTCGCCGGAAGTCGCCAAGACCTTGCTCGAGTCGCCCGAGGGTCTGCGGCTCGGCGGCCACAAGCGCGAGGTGACCGTGCTCATGTCCGACCTCCGCGGCTACACGCGCTTCGCCGAGCAGGGCGACCCCGCGCGGGTCATGGAGGTGCTGAACGGCTACCTGGCGCGGATGGCCGACCTCGTGATCGCGCACGGGGGCACGATCAACGAGTTCATCGGCGACGCCATCTTCGCGGTGTTCGGCGCGCCGCTGGACCAGCCCGATCACGCCGAGCGCGCGGCCGCCGCGGCGCTGGCCATGCAGGGCGCGATGGATGCGCTGAACCGCGAGCACACGGCTCGCGGCTGGCCGCGCTTCGAGATGGGGATCGGCGTCAACACCGGCGAAGCGGTCGTGGGTAACATCGGCTCCGAGCAGCGCGCGAAGTATGCCGTGGTCGGCGCCGCGGTGAACCTCGCGGCGCGGGTCGAGGGGTGCACGGTGGGCGGTCAGATCTTCGTGACCACCTCGACCCTCGAGCGCATCCGCGATCTCGCCGAGGTCGGCGAGCCCGTCCGCGTCGAGCTCAAGGGTATCGCCGAACCGGTGCTGCTCTACGAGCTGCGCGCGATCGGCGGGCGGTTCGCGCAGCGTCTCGCCGCCGCGGACACGACCAGCGATCCGCGCGTCGATGCGCGGCTGCCGCTCCGAGGCTGGATCGTCGAGGGCAAGCAGCTCGGCGGCGAGTTCTCGGGCACCGTGACCCGTCTCGGCCGTCGCTCCTTCGACGCCCACCTGGCGGCCGAGCTGGCGCCGCTCACGAACGTGAAGGTTCGCGTCAACGCGCCCGACCTCGGCCAGGAGTCCGGCGACCTGTACGGCAAGGTCGTCGGCGTCACCGGCGACTCCGCCGCGCGCGTCACCAGCATCAGGCTGACGTCGGTTGACCCGGCCGACCAGCAGCTTCTCGAGAAGCTGCTCCCCGCGTAGGCACTCCGGCGCCGACGTGACCGGCGTAGAATGGGTGGCCACGACCGGCCCCCCATGACGGACGCAGGCGCAGACCCGACAAGCCCGGCCGAGGCGGCACGCTACCGCACGCTGCTGGAGATCAACAACGCCGTCATCTCGAGCCTGACGCGCGAAGATCTTTTCCGCGCGATCGCCGGTGCCCTCCGCCGCGCGGTTCCCTTCGAGCGCACGGCGATCTTCCTGCCGGATCGCGGCAACGACGTGCTCCGGCTGTTCATCCTCCAGTCGTCCTTGCCGACCTCGTATTTCACCGTCGGCATGGAGATGCTCCCGGGCGAAAGCCATGTCGGCTGGGCCTTTCAGAACCAGCGCTATCTGCTCTGCCGAGATCTCGGCCGGGAGCGCCGGTATCCGATGGAAGAACGCGCCTACCAGGACGGCGTGCGCTCCTATGTGCTCGTCCCGCTGGTCGCCCAGGGCCGGAGTGTCGGTGTCCTGGCGGTCGCCAGCACCAGGCCGGATCAGTATGCCGAGTCGGACGCCGCCTTCCTGCAGGAGGCCGCCAACCAGATCGTCCTGGCGGTCGAGAACATGAAGGCGTACGAGGCGATCACGACCTTGAACGAGCGCCTCCGGGTGGCCCTCGTCGAGGTCGAGATGCTCCGGAACCGGCTCCAGGAGGAGAACGTCTACCTGCAGGACGAGATTCACGTCGAGCACAACTACGCGGAGCTGGTCGGCTCGAGCCCGGCGCTCCTCGACGTGCTCCGGCAGATCGATCAGGTCGCGCCGACCGACGCGACGGTGCTGGTCTACGGCGAGACCGGTACCGGCAAGGAGCTCGTGGCCCGCGCGATTCACAAGAGGAGCCTTCGCCACGAGCGGCCTCTGGTGAAGGTGAACTCCAGCGCGATCTCGGCGGGCCTGGTCGAGAGCGAGCTCTTCGGTCACGTGAAGGGCGCCTTCACCGGCGCCATCGAGCGGCACGTCGGGCGCTTCGCGCTCGCCGATCAGGGCACGATCTTCCTCGACGAGGTCGGCGAGCTGCCGCTCGAGACGCAGGTGAAGCTGCTCCGTGTGCTCCAGGAACAGGAGTTCGAGCCCGTCGGCAGCAATCAGACCGTCAAGGTCGACGTGCGCGTGATCGCCGCGACCAACCGCAATCTGACCGAGGCCGTGCGCGAGGGACGCTTCCGCGCCGATCTGTTCTACCGGCTGAACGTGGTCGAGCTGCGCGTGCCGCCGCTGCGGGAGCGGGCCGCGGATATCCCGCAGCTGGCGATGTTCTTCCTCGGGCGCTTCGCGAAGAAATTCGGGCGGCCGACTCAGACGATCTCGGCCGAGACCATGGAACGGCTCGTCCGCTATCCGTGGCCGGGGAACATTCGCGAGCTGCAGAACGTCATCGAGCGCGCCGTCGTGCTCTCTCGCGGCCCGGCCCTGGAGCTCGACCGCGATCTGCTCCCATCGGCGGGCCGAGCGGACGCCGGGCCCTCGGTCGAGCGCCCGAAGGCCGAGCCCGCCTCAGAGCGCCCAGCTCCGTCGGGCTTGGCCGGCGTCCTGGAAGACACCGAGCGCGCCCACATCGTCGCGGCGCTCGAGCGCGCCGACGGGGTGATCGAAGGGCCCCGGGGGGCCGCGAAGCTCCTCGACATCCATCCGAACACGCTCAGGAGCCGGATGGAGAAGCTCGGGATCAAACGCTCGGGCCCCCGGACTTCGTAGCCGCCCCTACTCTCGTTCGTGGGGTTCCCCACGAAGATTCGTGGCCGCGAGCTCCGGTTCTTCGTGTCGCCGCGATGTCGCTCCATGAATCTCGAGCAGTTGGGCGTCACCGGCGAGCCGGGCGCCGCCTAGCACGGTCCTTGCTCTAACCCCCGGTCGTGCTGAGGATCCAGCTCCTCGACCTTCAAGACGGCACCGCGACGCTCCAGCTCGCGGGACGCGTGGCGGGCCCGTGGGTGGGCGAGCTGAGCCGATCCTGCGACCGGCTCCTGAGGGTCGGCGGCCCCTTGAACGTCGATCTCCTCGAGGTCACGTTCGTCGATCGCGCGGGCGTGGAGCTTCTCCGCGACCTGCGCGGGCGGCAGGTGGCGCTCGTGAATTGCTCGCCCTTCGTCGCCGAGCAGCTCAAGGCCTCGCGATGAGCCGACCGATCGGCGAGTCGACCCCGGACCAGGATCTGCTCGACGCGCTGGCCGGCGGCGAGCCGCGTGCGCTCGAAGTGCTCGCCGAGCGCTACGGCGGACGCATCTACCGCCTGGCGTTCGGCGTGACGCGTAATCAGGGCGACGCCGAGGAAGTGCTGCAGGACGTGCTCCTCACGCTCGCGCGCAAGGGCGCGTCGTTCGAGGGGCGCTCGGCGCTCGCGAGCTGGATCTATCGCGTCACCACCAACACCGCGCTCAACAAGCGCCGCGGCAAGCGTCTCGAGCTCGAATCGCCGCTCGAAGATCTCCTGCCGACCTTCAAGGATGACGGCCACCGCGACGGCGAGCGCTCGTTCCTGCTCGCCGACTGGTCGCAGAGCCCGGAGGAAGCTTGCCTCGCGGGCGAGCGGCGCCGGCTCCTCGAGCGCGCGCTCGACGCGCTCCCCGAGCACTATCGCGCGGTGCTCGTCCTGCGCGACGTCGAAGGGCTCTCGAACGAGGACGTCGCCGAGATCCTCTCCGAGTCGGTTCCGTCGGTGAAGTCGCGCCTGCACCGCGCCCGCATGGTCCTCCGCGAACAGCTCACACGCGACTTCGTCTGAGCCCGAATCGCCGCGCGCGCCGTCCGTGTCCAAGAGGCGGGAGGACGTCTGACGTGGCGAAGGATCGGCCTGAACGGATCGTGATCGTGGGCGGAGGGTTTGGCGGCGTCTACACGGCGCTCGCCCTCGAGAAGCTCCTCGGGCACGGCCCGGAGGCCGAGATCGCGCTGATCAGCAAGGAGAACTACCTGACCTTCCAGCCCATGCTGCCCGAAGTGATCTCCGGCAGCATCGGCCTCGTGGACACGATCACGCCCATCCGGCGCCTCTGCCGGAGCACGCACCTCTACACGCGCACGGTGGAGCGCATCGATCTGGAGCGCAAGCGAGTGATCGCGACGGCCGGATTCGGCTCGCGCCAGTTCGAGCTCGAGTACGACCACCTGGTCGTGGCACTCGGCAACGTGACCAGCTTCGCCGGTCAGCCCGGGCTCGCCGAGCACGCGCTCCCGTTCAAGTACCTGGGCGACGCGCTCGCGTTGCGCAACCGCGCCATCCAGGCGCTCGAGGAAGCCGACACCGAGCCACTGCCCGAGGTCCGGCGTGCGCTGCTCACGTTCGTCGTCGCCGGCGGCGGCTTCTCGGGCGTCGAGGCGGTCGCCGAGCTGAACGACTTCGTCCGGGCGGCGGCGAAGAGCTTCCGCCACGTCGATCCGAGCGAGATCCGCGTCGTGCTCCTCCATGCGCAGGGCCTCATCCTGCCGGAGCTGCCGCGCGCCCTGGCCGAGTTCGCCCAGAAGATCCTGATCCGGCGCGGCGTCGAGATCAGGCTCGACACGCGACTTCACGGCGCGACCATGGACGCGGCGCTCCTGGCCGGCGGCGAGCGCATCGTCACGCGGACCGTCGTGAGCACGGTGCCCTCGGCGCCGAATCCGCTCGTGGCGGCGTTGCCTTGCAAGAAGGAGAAGGGCCGGATCGTCGTCGACCGGCATCTGGAGGTTCCGGACTATCCGGGGGTCTGGGCGGCCGGCGATTGCGCCTGGATTCTCGACGCGAAGACCGGCGAGCCGTGCCCGCCGACGGCGCAACACGCGGTCCGCGAGGCGAAGTGCCTGGCCGAGAACATCGTGGCGACCATCCGGGGCACGGCGCGGAAGCCGTTCGCGTTCAGCGCGCTCGGCAAGATGGGCTCGCTCGGTCACCGCTCGGCCGTGGCCGAGATCTTCGGCCTGAAGATCTCCGGGTTCCTCGCATGGTGGCTCTGGCGGACCGTCTATCTCATGAAGCTTCCGGGACTCGACCGCAAGCTCCGTGTCGCGACCGACTGGACGCTGGACCTGCTCCTGCCGCCCGACATCGTCCAGCTCAGGACCGACAAGTCCTTCGCGATCCGCCGCGAGCACTTCGAGGCCGACGAGATCATCTTCCGCGAGGGCGACCGGGGCGACTGGCTCTACGTCGTGGTCGACGGCCAGGTCGACGTGCTGCGCGCGGTACCGGGCCAGGGCGACGTCACGTTGCGCACCCTCGGACCCGGCGACTGCTTCGGCGAGATTGCCCTCGTGGGCGAGAGCGCGCGCACGGCGACGGTGCGGAGCCGCTCGAGCGTCAACCTGCTGGCGGTGGACCGTGACGCGTTCCAGGCGCTGTTCACGAACCTCCCGCCGCTCCGCGGCTTCGTCGAGCAGCTGATCGGGATGCGCAGCCAGTAGGTCCCGTTCCCGCGCTATTTGCCTTAGCGGTATCCTTGTGGACGGGCGCGTGCCCGCACCATGGCGACCACCGGCGATCCACTCGCGACACTGGCAACGCACGCCCTCGGCTTCGTCAGGGCCGGTGACGTCGTCGGCCTTGGCTCGGGCCGCGCGGCCAGCGCCTTCGTCCGCGCCCTGGCCGCGCGGGCGCGCGGCGGCCTCAGGGTCCGCGGCGTGGCGACGTCCGAGGAAACGGCGCGGCTTGCCCGCGAGCTGGGCCTCGAGCTCGTCGGCCTCGAGGCCGAGCTCGAGCTGACGGTCGACGGCGCCGACGAGGTCGACGGCCGGCTGAATCTCATCAAAGGCCACGGCGGAGCGCTGGTGCGGGAGCGGATCGTGGCTGCGGCGTCGCGGCGCCAGATCATCCTCGTGACATCGGAGAAGCTGGTCGAGACGCTCGGTACGCGCGGTCCGCTTCCGGTCGAGGTCATGCCGTTCGCCGTCCCCTTCTGCCGACGCCGGCTGGAGGATCTGGAGGTGAAGCCCACCCTGCGGATGCAGGACGAGCGCCCGTTCGTGACCGACAACTTCAACGTGATCTTCGACTGCGACACGGGCCCGATCGACGATCCGGCGACGCTCGAGCAGAAGATCCGCGGAATCCCCGGCGTCATCGATACCGGGCTCTTCCTCGGGACCGCCCACCTCGTCGTCGTGTCCGACGGCGACTCGATTCGCGAGCTCGTCAGACGAGCGCATTGACCGGCGACACGTCGTTCAAGTTCCCCGGCACGCTCGACGCGGCCGTGCGCGCCGAGCCGACGAGTGGCGCGCCGGCGACAAGACGCGACGGCTCTGGGCGCAGGAGGCGAATCGATGGACGGGCGCGCAGCAGGACGTCGCGGGGCTGGGGCCCCGCCGGCCGAGGCGCGCCTCTA
>CAYVHH010000566.1:0-12724 GCA_964450175.1 uncultured bacterium
GCCAGCGGCGCTTGATTGAAGAAACGCGGCGGGTGATGACATCGGCGGAGAGACGCTGTGCTACTGTCGCCGCGGCGGAACCCGCGCGGACAATGTGCCGCCGCCACCGGCGGCGGCCGTAGGACCTCGCCCGACGTGCCGACGGCACCGGCGTGAGAACCGTTAGACTACAGAAAGTGCTGCGCCCCAAGGAGGTCGTCCCAATGTCACTGATCTGCACCACTCCCATCACCGGACCCAAGGCCTGGCGCAGCGCTGACCTGGCCGGCGACACCTCGTGGATCGTGACGCTGACCGAGGCCGAGATCGCCGACCTCGACGGCGCGCTGAAGGCCGCGCGGGCCAGCGGCCGGCCGCTGGCCGAGATCCGACGCGAGCAGTTCCCGCTCACCGTGATGCGCGCGACGCTGGACAGGGCTCTCGTGGAGATGCGTGACGGCCGCGGGTTCCTGGTGCTGCGCGGCCTGCCCGTCGCGCGCTACAGCGACGACGACGTCGGCGTGATCTTCTGGGGGATGGGACGCTACCTCGGCAGCCCGCTCTACCAGAATCCCAAGGGCGACCTGCTGGGCCACGTCTACGACCACGGGCGCACCTACGGCAACATCGACGTGCGCGGCTACGAGACCAACGCTTACTTGCCATACCACACGGACGCCGGCGACATGGTCGGCCTGCTGTGCCTGCGGCGGTCGCTGGAGGGTGGGCTCAGCAGCATCGTCAGCTCGGTGACCGTGCACAACGAGATCCTGAAGGCGCACCCGGAGTACCTGGGGCTGCTCTACAACGGCTTCTACTACATCCGCCGAGAGGCGGCGCTGACCGAGCGCGGCGTGTCGGACCGGGCCATCCCGGTGTTCGGCTACCGCGACGGCCAGGTGAGCGCGCGCTACATCCGCAACCAGATCAACGCCGGCGCAGTGAAGCGCGAGGTGCCGCTGACGACCTTCGAGAAAGCCTCGCTCGACTTCCTGGACGAGCAGACGCGGCGGGCCGACCTGCGGCTGGACATGGATCTCCAGGCCGGCGACATCCAGTTCATCAACAACTACACGATCCTGCACTCGCGGACGGGCTTCGTGGACGGCCCCGAGCCGCACCAGAAGCGCCACATGCTGCGGCTCTGGCTCAAGTTCCCGACCACGTGGCCGCTGAGCCCTGAGTTCCCCGCGCACATGGGCTACACGCCCTCGCAGGACACCCCGATCCTCATCGAAGCGGAGGCGTGATGCCAGGCCCAAGGTTCTGAGCCAGACCCGGCATCCTGGACCGCGCCGTCATCGGCTGCGGTTGTAACAGATCTCGCCACTACCCTCCATGAGGCACAGGCGATCTGTCCACTTGGCGCCCAGCTGCATCCCGAGGTTGTTGCTCTCTTGCTCGATTCGGATCACGGCGCTCGTGGGATCCCCCCGGCCATTGTCGGGCGTCAGGACGAGGCCGCGCTGACCTCGTCCGCGATGCGCTAGCGAGACCGCGGCGCCAGGAGCGCCCGCCCGAGCAGCGCGCCCACGCCCGCGAGTACACCGAGGGGCAGCACGTGGCCGAGCAGCACATGTGGCACATACCCGATCGGACACCACAGGTCCGCGGCGACCCACGCGAAGGCGCCGGCGGCGAATCCGATGACCGCTCCATTGAGCGCGGGCTGCACCGGCGCGCTTCGGCGGATGGCGAGGAATGACAGTAATGGTCCTGCCGCGACGAAGAGCGACAACGCCAAACACCGCTCTCCGGGTCGCTCCGGCCACGCCACCATGGAGGCGCCGAACGCGATGCTGCAGCCGACCTTCCACGCCAGCAGGCTGAATGGGATCAGCGCGGCGCCGAACAGAAGCCGCCGGCGCGACCGTCCGAGCATCGATCGGCCTCTCCGAAGCGCCAGCCACATCGCTGTCGCCGCGACAACGAGGGCCCCGCTCACCGACGTCGCGACCAGCCCGACGGGCCGCTCCAGGTATTGGTGCGGCGCGACCTCGCCGCCGAGTCGCAGCAGGTGGCCCTCGGACATCAGCGCCGCGAAGATCACGAATGCGCCCAGCCCGCTCGCGGCCGCGACCAGCCCGATCAACAAGCATCGGCGCCTCAAGTCCGCGCGTGTCGGTGACGTCTCCGCCGCGGCCGCGGCCAGCACGCGCGCCCTGAGCTCCGCGCTCATGCCGGCTCCTCCGCTTCGCGAAGCGCGGCGCGCAGCGCGACGGAGGCGCGATGCGCTCGCAGCTTCACGGCGCTGACCGTAGTGCCCAGGACTTCGGCGGCTCGCTTGAGGCTCAGGCCTTCTTGCCGGAGGAGCCGATAGGCGCTCCGCTGGAGCTCGGGCAGGGCATCGATCCGCTGCTGGATGCGCCACGCGAGACGGTGCGCGTGCAGGAGATCGTCCGCGGCTGCCGTCGTGGCGACCGGATCGAACGTCATCCGATCGTCGTCGGCCGGAGTTTCCGAGAACACGCGCTGTTCCACTCGACGCCGGCGAGCGCTGTCGGTCACGAGCCGGCGGGCGATCGCACAGGCCCACGGCATCACCGGGGCTCCCGGGATGAATGATCCACGAGCCCGGTGCATGTGCAGGAGTGTCTGTTGCATCAGGTCCTCCGCGGCGGAGGCATCCCGGGTCGCTTTGCGCAGGAAGACCAGCAGGCGCGGGGCGATCGCATCGTACACGTCCGCGAACGCCGCCGCATCGCCTCTGGCGTAGCGCTCCATGGCGGCGTCCGCGCCGTCAAGGTCTGGGTTTGCCATCACGACCACTCATGGCGGTTCCCTATGAGATGCGTGACTAGGACCTGAAGGTTTCTCCCTCCGAAAAAGAAAGTTTCACGGCCGGGCCGGGACGGCTGTCGAAACTTTCACTCCCTCCATCCGTACTTGCTTGACGAACGCACTGGTGGCGCCGCCTCAGGTCGGCACGGCGCGGGCCTCCGAGTCGGAGCCACCGAGAGGACTTTCGGGCAAATCGCCCGAGAAGCACACGGGAGGAGGTGATGCCGCAGGAGTTCGGTCGTGGGCTGGGTCAAGCTTCCGATCTTTCATTTCATTCACTCACTCGACAAGAAGGAGGGACGCCGATGGAACGAGAGATCCGCGAGAAGGAAAGCTCCCGCACCTGGATGCGGGACGCGTTCGGATGGCTGTTCATCGCTGCGGCGACGGCGACAGCCGCGTGGCCAGCGACCAGCGTCGCTGCGCCCGTCGTCTTCGAGGCTGCCGGGTTGACTTCGGCCGACATTCAGGGAGCGGTCGACGATTTTCGGAGCTTCCTCGGCGCCAACAACGGCGTGGGCGGCACCTTCACTGGTGGCCGGCGTGAGATCAACTGGGACGGTGTGCCCGACGGTTTCGCCGCCCCGAACAACCTGCCGGCCAACTTCTTCAACAAGAATTCTCCGCGCGGCGTGATCTTCTTCACGCCGGGGTTCGGTTTTCAGGTGAGCGGCAAGGAGGGAGTCGCGCCGGTCGAGTTCGACAACCTCCGTCCGAATGCGTCACACAAGTTTGCCGTCTTCAGTCCCCCGCGGCTGTTCACGGCGCTCGGGAGCCCGATCACCGAGATCCTCTTCTTCGTTCCAGGCACCGCGCACGCGGCGACCAGCAGGGGATTCGGGAGCGTCTTCACCGACGTGGACCGGGCCTCCAGCACGAAGATCGAGTACTTCGATGTCAACGGCGCGCTCCTGTTCACCGGCTTCGTGCCGCCGGCCAGGGGTAACGAAACGCTCTCGTTCCTGGGGGTCGCCTTCGACGCCGGTGAAGAGGTGTTCCTCGTTCGGATTACCAGCGGTGATGTCGAGCTCGGAGAGCGCGAACGGGATGTCGAGCCTGGCGAGCGTGAACGGGAAGGCCGGGACGAACGGGAAGGCCGGGACCTCGTTGTGATGGATGACTTCATCTACGGCGAGCCTCAACTTCTGCCCTGATGCCCGCACCTGCGACGGCGATTCGGCCTGAGGATTGGTCGATTCGCCGTCGTCGTCGTCCCAACGATCAAGTCGTTGCGGCACGGCCGGCGGTGTGCCCGACTCGAGCGCGTTCCCGATCACTCAAGTACACTGCCGCGCATGATGTCTGGATCAACCCCGGCAGCCCGTCACGGCGTCTTTTCGAATTGTGGATCACCCTGGAACCAGCGCCGGTCCGGCGAGGGCTTGTCGTACCTGACGCCGGGCGGAAGGGGAGCCTGAGAGCGGATGCCGACCGGCGTCGCGCCCGGCCAGGAGCGGGCGGGCATCTTCTCAGCCGTTCAGCACAAGCGTTTTCGGCCGCTGTGGACGGCCTCGATCCTGTCCTGCGTCGGCTACATGACCGCGCTCACCGCGTGCGGCTGGGTGGCGTTCGACCTGCACCACCACTCGAGCACCGTCGGCCTCGTGGTGTTCGCGTCCTTTCTGCCGTCGCTCATCATCACGCCCTTCGCCGGCGTCTTCGCCGACCGCTACGACCGGCGGACGATGTTGCTCATCCTGAACGCGATCGGCCTGATTTCGACCCTCGGGCTCGCCTGGTTCGCATGGGCCGGAGGCCAGAGCGCCTGGCCGCTCGCCGCGGTCTCCTTCGTCCTCGGCGCGTCCCGCTCGTCGAGCACGCCGATGGAGCAGGCGATGCTCGGGAGCCTCGTCCCGGCGCGCGACCTACTCAATGCCGTCTCCCTTCTCCAGGCGAACCTGAACGGCGCACGGCTGCTCGGGCCACTGCTGGCCGCGCCGCTGCTGCATGTCGGCGGTGGCGCCGGTGCCTTCCTTGTCGCGGCCGCGCTCTTCGCCCTGGCCGTCTGGGCGATCTGGGTGTTAGGCGAGGTACCGCACCAACGCAGCGGCTCGAATCACAACCCGCTTGCGCAGTTCGCACAGGGCGTCCGCTACGTCTTCCACGCCCCGGCCGTGGGCTCGGTGATCACGCTCGTCTTCCTGCACTGCGCCTTCACGATGGGCTACGATGCCGTGCTGCCCCGGCGAGCGTCTGATGTGCTCGGTGCGACCGGGACAGCGTATAGCCTGCTCATGATGGCGATGGGCGGCGGCTCGCTCGTGGGTGCCTTCCTGCTGGCCGGCTTCGCGCGACGGGTCCACTGCGGGTATCTGTTCTTCGCGACGAGCATTCTCAGCGGGCTGACCCTGGTGCCCCTGGGCTATGCCGTCTCCTGGCCCGGCGCGTTGCTCGCGGCGGCGGCGGTCGGTCTGACGCAGTCGATGTTCGTTGCGCTGGCGACGACTTTGCTCCAGATCGCCACCCCCGATCGCGTCCGTGGCCGGGTGCTGGGGTTGTACTGGGGGTCGACCGGCGGGGTGATGGCCGTCAGCAACCTCGCCACCGGCCGTCTGGCCGACGGGTTAGGCGCCGGGCCGATGCTCGCGCTGCCGGGTCTCGCTTTTGGCGCGGTAACCGTCCTCACATTGTGCGCTCCGACTCTGCGAGAAATCTATGGCCGTCGCCTGGCGAGCCCCGCTGTCTCACCCGCGATCAGTAGGCTGCGACCCAGGGTCGGGAGAGTCGACGCAACCGACTGACTTCAGTTGCGGCCGGGCAATCGCGACCCGTTTCAGCAGCTACTTCGGCTCCTCGAGTTGGCGCTGAGTCATTTTGGGGGCCATCACGCGCCTCCGGTCTTGTTCGTGTCACCGCGTCGGTCGATTCGGCTGGCACCCTTGGCTCCGGGCGTCCTCGCTGGCGGAGACGCCCTTCTCCTGTTCGAGGCAGATTGAAACGGACGAGCAACCCGCGACCGTCAGCAGCACGAACGCGACAACCAAGCCACCGCGGCCCTTCAACTCGATCAGCCTGCCGGGCTCTTGGCATCGTCGATCAAGTCCTTGGCGTGCTGCTCGCCGCGTGTGCCGGCCCCGGTATTCCCTTTCCTCGTAGGTCGTCATCACGCATCTCCTGCTGTTGGCTGGTGAGCCGGCCCCCGGCGTGCCCGTCGCGCCGGGGGCGTTGGTGACCAAAAATGTCGAGTGTGGTTCCAGGGCATACTTGAATTCATCCTCCGGTTCAGAGTGGGATCGGATTCGCCAGCCTCGAGTTTCCTGGTGTACGCGCGCGACGCCAATCCGGTCATGTTTCCGCCCGGACGCGCGAGGCTCGCGACGAGCCCGGTGGTGACCGGGTCGCTCAGAGTGACAAAGACGAAGGGAATGGTGCTCGTGGCCCGCCGCGCAGCGTGGATCGCCTGTGGACCGGCCAGCACGATGACATCGACCTTGAGCTGGACGAACTCCGCGAGAGCCGACAGCCGATTGACGCTGCCTTCCGCCGAGCGATACTCGATCGTCACGGTCTGGCCGTCGATCCACTCCAGCTCGCGCAGGCCTTGAAGGAACGCCTCTCGCTGCGCCTCGGCGGCGAGCGACGCGGCGAGAATGCCGCCAGCGAGAGTGACCAGGAATATTCGCCGCGAAGTCACTGGATGACTTCGTCCGCTCGCACCAAGAGCGATTCCGAGACGGTCAGCCCGAGCGCCTGCGCAGTCTTGAGATTGATGATGAGCTCGAACTTGGTCGGTTGCTCGACAGGCAGGTCCGCGGGCCGGGCGCCCTTCAGGATCTTGTCGACGTACGCGACGGCGCGGCGATAGAGGACCGAGACGTTCGGCCCGTACGAGAGAAGACCGCCGGCGTCGACAAACCCTCGCGCCTCGTAGATTGCTGGCACCCCGCTGGCTGCGGCCAGCCGGGCAATCTCGCGTCGCTCGCTGTACGTGAAGGGATTCGAGAACACGAACAGGCCATCGTAGCGACTTCGAGTCACCGTCTTGAACGCCTCGTACAAGTCGTTCCGCTCTCCCACCCATATGACGTCGCACTGCACCCCGAGCGACCGAGCCGCCGCCTCGGTCTGGCGCCGCTCAGAGGGAAAGGCGGTTCTATTGGGCGACGGAACGAGAACGGCGAGGCGAGCGAGGCGGGGCACAATGTCGCGAAGGAGCTCGACGCGCTTTCCCGCGAGATCTCCGGACATGATCTGCAAGCCCGTCACATTGCCGTCCGGTTTCGCAAGGCTCGCGACGAGGCCTTGCGCCAACAGATCGCTTGAGGCCGCAACGACGATGAAGGTCGCCGGACTTACCTGGCGTACGGCCCACGCCATCTCGCCATTCGAGACCAGAACGACGTCGGGTCGGAACGCGACGATCTCCTTGGCCAAGCGGTCCGCCGCTTCAAAGCTGCCCTGCGTGTACCGCTGCGTGATCAGAATGTTCTGGCCTTCGATGTAGCCGAGGCGGCGCAACTCCTGCCCGATCTCCGGGTTGGGGCGATCCAGCAGGACGCCAAGTCGAGATACCTTCGCCGTCGCCTGCGCCTCAGCCGCGAGCGGCGCGGCGAGAAGGCCGAGCAGGAGGGCGAGCGTGAGCGACCGACGGATCATCGAGCGTTCTCCAGCTTCGTCAGGGTCCGCGTGAAGCGGAACTCTCACGTCCCGAATCTGCACCTGCCGCCTGTCCTCTCCACGCTGCCGGTGCCGCGTGGCTCGGCGACGGGGCATGATAGCGGTTCCGGCGTACGTGCGCCTCCCAGAGGCATTGGCGGCGTCGGGAGAGACGATTCGGGCCTCGTGCCAGGCAGGGATTTGCGGCCGCAGGCTTCCCCTCGGCCCATAGTGGCGCGCGTTGACATGTCCGCCGTGTTCCGCTAGGAATATGAACCCATCTCGGCTATGAACCTACTGCGCCTCGTCGTGGGCGGGCTCGTCATCTTCCTCGTGCTGACGCCATGCCTTGGCTTCGCCGCCGGCGACGGTGCCCTCCAGCTCTGGAACACGCATCCGCGCCACGCAAAGACTGCGCACTCCGACTCCTCAACCTGGTCGTGGAAGACGACACCCGGGATCCTCGTGCTCACATCACCCCCGGTTGTTTTTGGCCTGGCTGGACCGGTCGCGGCCCCCGATGTCGTCGTGGCCTCCCTGTCTGCCTCGCGTCCCCCGTTCGTTCCGCCGCGCATCGAGGTCTTCCTCCCGCGCTAGCGTCCGACTGCTCTTGGCAGTTCAACCAATCCGGTGTCTCTGGGCGCCGGATTAGCGACGCACGATTTGACGACGGAGGAGAACTGAGATGTTCAGATTCGGCAAGGTGACGTGCGAGTTGTGTCAGTCGCGGGCGCCCAAGCGCGACGCGCGGCGTGGGCAGGATGCACAAGGTGCGTGTGTCTGTGGTCCCTGCTACTCCCAGTGGGAGAAGGCCGGCAAACGATGCGTCGCCTGTGGCACCGCCGTGCGCGGGATGCAGGACGTCGGCATCATCGTCGCCAGCAAAGGCCTTGGCCACTCCGACTGCGGGGGTGCGCGCCTCCTGTACGCCTGAGCCATCACGCGCGGCGCCGGCGAGGCGAAGATGGCGCCGAGGGGGAGACGCGACTCCCTCGGCGCCGTCTTACGCCAGTGCGCCACGCGCGCCCCGAACAGATCGCCGGGGCGGTGTCCAGGGACTCAGCGCGTCTCGCTTCGCGCCACGAGTCCACGGGCACACTCGTCGGCGACTTTCTCGTCCGGCTCCTTGTCGCCGGGCATGGTCGCCCAGCCGGATTTCTTCACGTAATCGGCGCGTTCCCACTCACTCGTCGCCTTCAGGTCCTTGAGCTTCTTGTCCCGGCCGGGATCGTGCTCCGCCGCCGCGATACAGATCGGCGTGAGGCGATGGACCACGGCATCCTCGGCCATGGCTTTCGCCGTCGTTTGGGCCGTGCTGCTCGTCACCCAGCCACCCCAGGTGAAGCCGATGATCACCGTGAGCAGCACCGCGGCGAAGCAGAACCAGAACGTAAAGGTCTTTGTCGGCCGCGTCCGACTCCAGCGCTCACCTAGACTCGCCATGATTTCACCTCCGTCGCGCTCGATGTCACCCCTGCGGCGCATCGAGGCGAGGTCACCGCAGGCTGAATGCAAATCCGACGCCGTGGCGATCGGCGTCGGTGAGCGCGGAACGCGAGATCGTCTGAACGCGCTCCCAAACCCGGCTGCTCACAGCCGGATCATCGAGGAGATCGCCAGGCGGCGCGCCAGAGGCGAGCCCGGCCGTTCGGCGACAAGATGTCGCCGAGGTCGACACGATGACGTTACCGAGAGTCGGACTCGGAGGATTCCTTGAACATGCGCTGGAGGGTCCGGACGCTCACGCCGAGAATCCGCGCCGCCGCATTCTTGTCCCCCCGCGTTTCGGCCAGCACTCGCTCGATGTAGTCGCGCTCGAGCTCCTCGAGTGTCGGGCGAAGCCGGGCGGCGGGTCCGGCGGGAGTGAGAAACTCGATGTTGAGCTCCGAGGCACCGATGCACAGCCCTTTCGCCAGGGTCGCGGCGCGCTCCACCACGTTCTCGAGCTGGCGCACGTTGCCCGGCCAGCGCTGCTCGAGCAGCCACGCCATCCCGTCGTCGCTGAATCCGTCGAGGCGCTTGCCGAGCCTCGTCGCCGCTCGACGGAGGAAGTGCGTGGCCAGAAGGGCGATATCCTCGGTACGCTCGCGCAGCGTCGGGAGGCGGATCGGAATCACGGCCAGCCGGTAGTAGAGATCTTCCCGGAAGCGCGCGTCACGGACGAGGGCGGCGAGATCGCGGTTGGTGGCGCTGATGACGCGAACGTCGATCGCGATCTCCTCGTTGCCGCCGATGGGCCGGACCGTCTTCTGCTGGAGGGAGCGCAGGAGCTTCGCCTGCAAGGGCAGGGACATGTCGGCGATCTCATCGAGGAACAACGTCCCGGCGTTGGCCTCGGCAAAGAGTCCTTGCCGCTTGCGGTCGGCCCCCGTGAACGCGCCCCGCTCGTGACCGAAGAGCTCCGATTCCAGCAGCGCGTCGGGAATGGCCGCGCAGTTCACGGCGACGAACGGGCCGGTCCGGCGGCGGCCGTTCCAGTGAATCGCTCGCGCGGCCAGTTCCTTACCCGTTCCGCTTTCGCCGACGAGGAGCACGCTGGCCTCGCTGTCGGCCACGGCGGTGATCTGCTCGAAGACGGGCTGCATCGCCCGGGACTCGCCGAGCAGAGCCGCGAAACTGTAGTGCCGCTCCACCTCCGCGCGGAGGCGACGGTTCTCTTCGCGCAAACGGCGATTCTCGGCCGCCCGGCGCACGGCGATGCTGACCTCGGGCATCTTGAACGGTTTGCACAGGTAATCGTAGGCGCCCCGTCGCATGGCGGCGATGGCCGTCTCGAGGCTCGCGAACGCCGTCATGAGGATGACGCGCACCGCCGGCTGCACGCGCTGCGCCTCCGCGATCAACGCGAGGCCATCGACGTCGTCCATGACCAGGTCCGTGAGGACGACGTCGAATTCGTCGCGTGCCAGGGCCGCGGCGGCGTCCGGGCCACTGCTGAGCGCGGTGACCCGAAACCCTTCGTGCTCGAGATGGCGCTGCAGGGTCTTGAGCATCTCGCGATCGTTGTCGACGACGAGGACGCGGGAGGTCATTTCCGGTCCGCTGGTGCCTCGGGCAGCCAAACGCCGAAGGTAGCTCCCGAGCCCGGGGCGCTCTCGACGCGAATCTCCCCCTCGAGGCTCTTGACGATGTCCCGACAAATTGGCAGACCGAGGCCGGTGCCTTCGCCCGGCGGCTTGGTGCTGAAGAAGGGCTCGAAGATTCGCGACTGCAGTGGCGCCGCGATTCCGGGGCCGTCGTCGATCACCGTGATCTCGACACCCGGCCGTGATCGTCGTGGCGTTGGCCGAGCCGTGAGGCGCACGTTGCCTGCGGGCCGCGCGGCCTCGAAGGCATTCATCAGGAGATTGATCAGGACCTGCTGGAGCTGGTTTCTGTCCGCGAGGATCGACGGCAGCGTCTCAGGGATCGCGACCTCGAGGGTGACACCGTGACGCCGCGCCGCGTGCTCGAGCAGCAGGAGCAGCCGGTCGACGACCCGCTTCAGCTGCGTGGGCTGGATGTCGGGCTTGACCGGACGGACCGTGTCGAGAAGGGAGCGGATCATGGCCGAGATCCGATCGATCTGTTCGACGATGACGTTCAGATCGGCGCGGCGCTCGTCGCCGATCGGGAGGTTCTGCATGAGGAACTCGGCACGTCCGGAGATGATATTGAGCGGGGTTCCCACCTCGTGGGCCAGGCCGCTGGCCAGGCGCCCGGCGACGGCGAGCGTCGCCGAGTGACGCAGCTGCTGCTCGAGATCCAGGGTGTGCTCGGTCTCCAGGAGCAGCTCGTGCCGGGTCAGCTGGAGCTGTTCCGCCATCGTGTTGAACGCCTCCGCGACCCTGCCCAGCTCATCGCGGCGTTCCACCGCCAGGGGCTGGGCGGGATTGCCGCGTCCGAGCTGACGGATGCCCTCGGTGAGGCGGAAGAGGGGGCGTAGCACCTCACGCTGGAGCACCGCGGCGGTGAGGAGCGTGAGCGAAATCACCAGCAGCCCGAGCCGAAAGGCGATGTCCCACGTGGCAACGCGCACCTTGGGCTCGATGCCCGACATGAGATGCGCGACTTCCATCGCGCCGACGATCGCGCCGTTCCCGTCACGGAGCGGGATCACGTAGTAGAACACGGGCACGCGGCCTCGCCGGGGAGAGAAACCTTCGGCCTGGCCCGTCGCCGTGACACGCATGAGCACCTCGGTCGGCACATCGTCACCGATACCGCCCCGGCTGGACACCACGGTGGGGCGCAGGAGCGATCGGTCGAAGATCCGCAGGCGGTCGACCTGCTTCTGGTCCGCGACGATTTCGCGCAGCATCTCATCCAGATCGGCGCCATGCGCGCTCGAGAGCGCTTGCTCGACCGCGACGCGCACGGCCTTGGCGACCATGACCACGTTGCGCTCGTCATCCGCGATGAGCTCGCTCCGGCCCATCCGCACCCGCACGAGCCCGTAGACGCCGACGACCAGGATCGGCGGTATCACGACGACCAGGATCAGCCGCAGCTTCAGCCCCATCGTGGCTCTCCAGCATAGCGCGGCGGCGCCGGCCGCGCTCAGGGGCCTCGCTGCATGACCCGGCGAACGGCCTGCATGATTCGGCCGACCCGGAAGGGCTTCTCGATGTAGTAGCGAGCGCCCCGCTGGCGCGACTCCTCGGCGACCTCTCCGCCGCCGAACGCCGTGATGAAGATCACCGGGAGGGCCGGGCAACGTTGGTGAAGGAAAGACAGCACGTCGAGGCCATTGATGCCGGGCATCTCCTTGTCGAGGATCGCGAGGTCGATCGTATGTGCCTCGACGAGGAAGAGCGCATCGGCGCCGTTGTCGGCCTCGATGACGCGGTGCCCATCGCGCTCGAGGAAGTCCTTGAGGACGTTGCGCATGTCGCGATCGTCGTCGACGACGAGCACCGTTCCGGTGGTGCGGCCTTCCATTTGCATGATTCACCCGCGTCGGACGAGTGCAACGCGAGTACCACGATCGACTGATGCGACGCCCGGGCCAAAAAATGTCGCGGCGGACAGTGACTACGGCGTGGCGCTGGATCCGAGGGACGATGGCGAGCGAGTGGCGGAGGCGACACGATGACGCCCGAGACGACATTTCGTCGTCGATGACCGCCGCGGTGGTGCCCCTTCGAATGCTGTCCATCACCGGACTGGTGCTCGTCGTTATGGGGCTCGAGCGGGCCTGCAACTCCTACCTGCTCGGTCCCGTGCCGCATGCCTCGGGACGGCTTGCCATCGGCCTCACGTGTTTCGCGATCGGAGGCGGTCTCGTGAGCGCGGCCGTCCTGCTCTCCCGTCGAGTGCGGGCAATCTGCAGCAAGACACCGGAGCCGGACCGAGCGCCATGTGGATGAGAGCCGGGTCGACAAGGAGG
>CAYVHH010000567.1:0-6235 GCA_964450175.1 uncultured bacterium
CTCCGCGGTATCTCGGTGATGTGCAGGAGGCCGTCCACGCCGGGCATGAGCTCGACGAACACGCCGAACTCGGTCGAGCGAACGGCGCGACCGCGCACGATCTGGCGCTCGCGCAACCGTCCGGCCACCCCGGCCCACGGATCACCCTCGAGGGCCTTCAGGCTGAGCGAGATCCGCCCCTTCTCCTGGTCGATCCGGAGCACCTTGACGGACACCGCGTCGCCCACGCGCAAGAGATCGGCGGGCCGGCTCGCTCGCGAGTGCGACAGCTCGGAGAGCGGAACGAGCCCCTGCACGCCGCCCAGGTCGATGAACGCGCCGAAGTCCGCGAGGGACGCGACGGTGCCGGCCAGGACCGCGCCGGGGATGATCTTCTTGCGCGTCTCCTCGGCCATCTCGGCGGAGCGCTCCTCGAGGAGCCGGCGGCGGGAAAGGACCAGGTTGCGGCCGTTGTCGCTGAAGGTCGTCACGCGAAACTCGAGGACGCGGCCGACGTACTCGTCGGTGGCCTCGACACGCCGGACATCCATCTGCGAGAACGGACAGAAGCCGCGCAGGCCCCCGACCGTGACCTCGTAGCCGCCCTTGATGACGGCGGCCACCTTGCCTTCGACCGGAATGCCGGTCTGGGCCGCGACGGCGAGCGCCTGCCGGGCCTGCGCGCCCTGCCGAAGCTTGTGCGAGAGCCGGATTTCGTCGCCGGTCGAGACGACCGTGGCCTCGATCTCGTCGCCGATGCCCACACGGAGCTTGCCTTCCCCATCGGTGAGCTCGGCACGCTCGATCCAGGCCTCGCCCTTGCCGCCCACGTCGACGAACACGCTCTCGGCCGAGATCTGGATGACGCGCCCTTTCACGATCTGCCCGATCTCGAGCACGGGCCTGGCGGATTCGCGGGCGAATAGCGTGGCGAAGTCTTCAGCGTCACTCATGCTCACCACCCTAGGCGGGCGTTCTCAGGAGGTCAAGGCGGATCGGGGCGCGCGAGCCGCTCACCGGAGCGCTCCGGCAAAGAACGCCAGCACGTCCGGCGCCCAGACGTGCATGCCTCGGGCGCCGCCGAAGCAGTGCCCCTGCTGATCCTCGGGCATGTCGGCCGGATAGACCTTCACCGCGTGCGGCGTGCCGCGCCGCTCGAGCTCGGCGCCGAGGACACGGCTCGGCTCGAGGCTCGCATCCTTCGGCGGCTGGATGATGAACACCGGGATTTCGGTCTTGCGCACGGCCGCGACCAGCCGATCGCGGAGGAGCGGGTTGCCGTTCCAGCTGAGCGCGCCCGGCGAGATCGCCGCGGCCGCGCGGTAGCCCGCGCCGCGCTCGGCCGCGAGCAAGGTCTGAATCCCGCCGAACGAGCAGCCCGCCACCACCAGGCGCCGGGAATCGACGTACGGCAGACTCTTCACATACGCCAGGCCGGCGAGCTGGTCGGCGAGCTGCTCACCCTCCAGCAAGCGCACGGCGAGCGCCGGTGCGGCGCGGCCCTCCTGCGCCCGGCGCAGCTGATCCATGATGTACGGCCCCTCGGAATCGCCGTGGCCCCGTCGCATCGGCGCGAAGACCACGTAGCCGGCCGGGACGAAGATCGCCGCGACCGCGTCGAACTGCCGCATCGTCCCGGGGCTCTTCTCGCTGCCATGATTCCAGACGAGCCCGGGAAACGGGCCGGGGCCGTCGGGCTTGAAGAGAAAGCCGACGAGCGTGAGCTGATCGCTCTTGAAGGTGACGCGCTCCTTCGACACGCCGGCGGGGCTCGGCTGCGCCACGACCGACGCGGCATGCCACGACGCGACGACGACGAGCGACGCCAGCGTCCATGCTCGAACTGCGTTCACGCCTCATTCAGGGTATCGCATTCACGCTCGGCGCCATAACCTCGCGAGCTCCTGGCTCACGAGCTGGAAGGAGTTCGTCGAGGTCCAGTAGAGGACCATGCTGGCCGGGAACGTGTAGAAGAGCAGGAAGAACAGGGCCGTGATGGCCATCAGGTTTCGCCGCTGGCGGCGCACCAGCGGCGGGGTGAGCACCGACGAGCGGAAGCGCAGCAGGGTCGCCAGCGACACGCCGCTCATCAGGAACGGCAGCAGGTTCACGTCGCAGCCGAAGAACGGCACGCACGCGGGCAGCCGCGCGAGCGCGTCCGGCCGCGACAGATCCTGGATCCAGGCGAACGATTGGTGCTGCAGATCGAAGTCCTCGGCCAGCATGTCGAACACGGCGACGAACACCGGAAGCTGGATCATGAAACCGGCCAGGCTCTTCAGCGTGTAGAGCGGGTGAACGCCGTGCTCGCGGTAGAGCGCGATCGTGCGCCGCGTACGCTCCTCGCCGCGGCACGCGGCCTTGATCGCGTCGATGCCGGGCTGAAGCCGCGCCTGGGTGGCGTTCACCTGCTCCTGGAGCCGCTCGGCCACGAGAGTCAGCGGCAGCAAGAGGATCTTGACCGATACGGCGAGGGCGATGATCGCGATCCCCGGATGGCCGACGAGCTCGGTCAGCCCGCGCAGGAGGAACAGGAGGCCGAAGCTCAGCGGGCGCAGCCAGAACCAGAGCCCGGAGAAGAGCAGCCGACCGAGCCGCGGATCGGCCCGAGTCAACGTGGCGTGCTCGAGGGGGCCCGCATAGAACGTGTAGCGCCAGGAGAGTCGGCCTCGCTCGTCGGTCAGCGCCAGCCGGGCAGTCGCGCCGGGCTGCGGCTCGAGATCGCCGGCGCCGTCCGAGCGAACGAGCAACGCCCAGAAGCGGCTGCGGAATCCGATCCAGTCACCGGCGCGGAGCGCCGTCGGCTCGCGGCTGTCGTCCCGGATCGCGCGCACCCGGCCGGTCACGACGACGCGGCTCATCCGCTCGAGCATCGCGGCGAAACCCGCCGCGGGCGGCGGTGACAGGCCGCGGCCACCGGCCAGCTCGAGCGTGAGCCGCCGGCCCGACATGAACGCGGCGGCGTTCGGCCCGACCATCCGCGCCGTCATGACGACCTCGTCGCCGTCGCGCGAGACCTCGAAGGACTTCACCAGCCGGACACCGGGCGCCGGCAAGTCCGCCCGGAAGGTCGCGATGCGCGCGCGCTCGTCCTCGGTGAAGGCGGCCGCGAATCGCAGACGCTGCAGATCGAGCGGGGGATCCAGATCGCGCACGATCAGCCCGGTCGCCGGCGGATCGCCGGCGACTACGAGCCGGACGGAGGTGCCGGCCCCCGCGTCGGCCTTCGTGCACGATGGGTGGCACGCCCGCCACTCGACGGGCGTGGCGCCTTCGAGCGCGATCACGAGATTCAGGCGATCGCCCACCACCCGGACGACTCCGCTTCCCGCCTGCTCCGCGGAGACCGATGCGGCCGTCGCACCCATCGCGCAGAGGACCAGCACGCCGAGCGGCCACGCCCTCAGCGATAGAACCGGCTCATCTCCAGCATCGCGGCGCGCAGGGCGTCGCGGGGTGGCGTCTGAACGCGCGCGAGCTGATAGTCGCGACCGCGAACTTCGTAGCCGGCAGGAAAGATCACCGTCACGCGCTCCGGCTCGACGACGGCGTACTCGCGATAGCTGGCGACGACCAGCCAGCTCCACTGAGCGTCGGAAAAGAGGCTCGACCCGCTCGCGTAGTCGGACGGCGGATTCGCGCAACCGAACAGCTCGGTGAGCAGGGTCGGCGCGATGTCGTTGTGCGAGGTACGGCGCGCGACCTTTCCGGGCGGCCGGCCGGGCCAGCGCACCACGAGCGGCGCGCGCATCTGGTACTCGCTGTAGGCGGTGCCGTGGCCCTTGAAGCCGAGCCGGTTCTCATCGAACTCGATCCCGTGGTCGGACGTCACGATCACGATCGTGCGATCGAGGAGCTTTCGACGCACCAGGTCGTCGAGCACCCGGCCCAGCAGGGAATCGTCGTAGTGCACGGCGGCGAGGTATTGCTCGTTGCGCGACTGCAGCGCCGGCGTGGCGCGCGTCGGCGGCGGAATCGCCGGATGATAGTCCGGCGGCGGTTCGACGGAGACCGCGGCGTTGTAATACAGAAAGCCGAAGAACGGCCGCGCCGGATCCCGCCGGGCGAGCCACTCGATCCACTCGCCGGTCAGCACGCGATCCCGCCCGTGCGACCCTTCACCCGAGCTCGTCTCCAGGCGAAGATTGGGCACGTGGGCGAAGGCCGTGCGATCGAGGTCCACGAGGCGATAGATCGGCGAGCTGGCGAAGAGCCCGAGCTGGTAGCCGTGCTCTCGGATCACGTCCATCAGCACGGGCGATCGGGCGCGACCGGCGAACTCGTCGAAATACGTCGCGGGGATCGCGTAGAACAGGGAGAACATCCCGGCCCGCGACGAGTTTCCGCCGCTGTAGTGCCGGTCGAACTCGATCGCGCCGCGTGCGAGTCCGGCGAGCCTCGGCGACACTTCGGGAGTCAAGGCATCGGCCCGCATGGCATCGATCACGACCAGCAGCACGTTGAGCCCGGGTGTGCGACGATCGCATCGCATGGGCGCCAGCGGATAGGTCAGCTCGCCCGCCTCCGGCCGGTCGAGCGCGGCGCCGACTCCGCGTTCGCGCGCGCCCGTCCGATCGATGAGACCGAGCCGCGCCATGAGTCCCGGGTTGCGGAGCGGATAGTACAGCGGCAGGTAGCGGGTGAACGCGGTCACCGATACGTCGTAGTGGGCCGAGGCCCACGCGTGAACGAGGTGCGCGGCGACGAAGCATCCGGCCAGGCCGATCGCGAGATACCGCCCGGTTCGACGCCTCCCGGGGTATACCGTCCGCTGCCAGATCCAGCCGGCCAGCATCGACTCGATCGCCAGCGCCACGACGAAGTAGAGCGCCAGAAACGCCCACGTCTGCGGCTCGAGCAGGCTGAACGTCAGGACGTTCAAGTGGTATCGGTTCTCGGCGAAGATCAAGCTGTCGAGCACCAGGAAGGCGACGCCGACGCTGGCGAGCCCGACGCCGAGCGGCAGCACCAGACGCGGCCACGGCATGAGCGCCGCGACCGGGACCAGCAGCACCAGAAGCGGGGCGCAGGCGAGCGCGCTCATGTGGCCGACGAAGGCGACGAGCGCATAGCTCAGCGACACCGCGCGGCCGAGCGCCGCGTAGAGCCACAGATAGCGCAGGCCGATGATCGCGAGGAGCGCCGCGTTCGCCAGGGCGAACCAGCCGAGCCACCGGAACAGCCGTCGTCTCGGGCTCACGCCTGTCGGCCGCGCGCTCCGATGCCGGCCCGCTCGTCGGCGATGCGCGCGATCTCCCGCGCTCCCACCTCGACGCTGCGGCCGAAGTTGAACACCCATTCCTCTCGCCGTTCCGCGCTGCGCTTGCGGAGGTCGGCGGGGTCGCGAAGCAGCTCGGCCACGTAGCGCGGCGCCTCCCCCACCCGGTCGAGCGGTAGCACTGCTCCGAGCTCGCGCCGGATGCGCATCTCCATCGGCTCCAGACCGAGCTCCGCATAGTTCGGATTGCGGATGCGGGGTGGGACGTCGACGAAGAGGACGGGCTTGCCGAGCCCCAGCGCGTACTCGATCGCCATCGCCGACCAGTCGCAGATCAGGACGTCGGACTCGAACAACGAAGCACTCTCCTCCATCCGGACGACGTGACGGAAGCCGGGATCCGCGCCGAACCGCGCGACCAGCCCCTCGATCAGCCGCGGGGCCAGGCGCGTCGTCTGGTAGTGCGGGCGCAGGATCACGCGAATACCGGAGCTCAGCAAGGCGGCGATCAACGGCTCACCGCACACGTGCAGGATCGATTGCTCGCCCCACGTCGGCGCCAGCAGTACGGTCGTCTGCGCTGCAGGCCGTCGCGGGGCTGGGGCGGCGGCCGTCGACTGCGCAACGAGCCGCTCGAGCCGCGGGTAGCCGTGTGCGAAGAGGCGCTTGGCCGGTAAGCGGTGCAGCTCCTCGCGCCGGCGGATCTCGGCGACGTGATGCGGGCCGACGCACAGGAGGCTATCGTAGTGATCGTACGAGTTCGCGTGATCCACCATGTGCGTGCTGCCCATGCTGTGGAACACGTAGGCGTAGTGGACCGGATGGAGCGAGCGCTTGAGGTGGAAGTTCTGCAGATCGAGCATCGTCAAGACCATCACGTCGGCCTTGATCGTCTGGAAAAACCAGGTGCAGACGGCGCCGCCGCCGATGCGGAAGCCGTGCAGCCTGGGTGCCGGGGCCAGCGGCACGGTCGTTTCCGAGGTCACGTGGCACACCGTCCGCGACAGTCGCGTGGTCAGGAACTCGATGAGCGGCTGC
>CAYVHH010000568.1:0-2988 GCA_964450175.1 uncultured bacterium
GTTGCGACCGAAGAAGAGCGAGGCGCCGCGGTGCGGGCAGTTGGCGGCCATCAGCCCTACCTGACCCCGCGTGTCGCGGAAGGCCACGAGATCCTCGCCGAGCAGTCGCACCTTCTTCGGGGCGCCATCGGGCTCGGACAGCTCCGACGAGGGCAGGAACGGCATCCAGTACTGGCGGAGCAGGTCGCCCATCTCGGTCCCACGCCCCACGCGGCACAGCAGCTCGTTGTCTTCTCTCGAGAGCATCGCCTACCCCTTTTCTGTTCTCCGGACGCTCACGGCCTCAGTGCTTGCCGTTCTCGACGGTCGCGCGCTCGATCGCCAGCAGCCTTTCGAGATCGATCACGCCCAGCATGTCCTTCTCGACCGGGCTCCAGTCGGGCTTCGTCTTCACGTTGGCGCCGAATCCGTCGGCCAGCTCCTCGTAGACCTTTTTCCAGGCCGCGTACGCCGCCAGGAGCGGGGTCGAGGGATCGGCGACGATCTTGTAACCGAGGCCGCCGAGATCCGCCAGGCTCAGCCCGAGCCCGGCAAGACCGCCGCGGCCCGCGAGGTACATCAACGGCCCGCCGAGCTGCTCCGCGATCGTGCGAAGCTGCTCGGGCTTGTGCGCCATCGAGAGCAGCAGCAGATCGGCGCCGGCACGGCGGTAGGCCTCGCCACGGCGGAGCGCGTCGTCCATGTTGCTGGCCCGGATCGCGTTGGTGCGCGCGACGATGAGGAAATCCGGATTCCGGCGCGCCGCCACGGCTTCCTTCACCTTGGCCGCCATCAGCTCGACCGGGATCATGTGCTCGATGCCGGCGTGGTGGTGGGCGCGCTTGGGGACGAGCTGGTCCTCGATCTCGATCGCCTGGAAGCCGGCCGCCTCGCTCATGCCGATCGTGCGGTGCATGTGCATCGGGTCACCGTAGCCGCACGCGCCGTCGAGGATGAGCGGCAGCGACGAGACGGCGCCGATGTCGACCGCCGTCTGGCACATCTCGGTCACGTTCAGGTTCGCCTCGAGCGCGACCTTCTGATACCCGGTCGAGCCGCCGCCCAGATAGCCCGCCGGGAAGCCCGCTGCTTCCGCCATGCGCGCCATCAGTGGATTCAGGACCAGCGGCGCGGTCACGGGGGTGGGACGCTGGATCAGATCACGGAGAGAGGGGCGTTCCCTTCGGGCCACGGGATACCTCCTGGCAGGGATGATACACCGAGGCGACGGCTCTCCCTCAGGCGCTCCCACGCATGCGGGGGTCGAGCGCGTCGCGAAGCCCGTCGCCGACGAGGTTGAACGCGAGCACGGCCACCATGATCGCGATGCCGGGTACCGTCGCGACGTGCGGGGCGACCAGCAAGACGTCGCGGCCGGTCGAGACCATCAGTCCCCACGACGCGGTCGGCGGCTGGACGCCGAGTCCGAGGAAGGACAGCGCCGCCTCCAGCAAGATCGCGTTCGCCATGAAGAGCGTCGCGTACACGACGAGCCCGGGGACGACGTTCGGCAGGATGTGGCGTCGCAGCAGCGCCGGCGTCGCCGCGCCGAGCGCGCGCGCGGCGCCCACGTACTCCGTCTCGCGCAGCGCCAGCACCGAGCCCCGAACCATCCGGGTCACCGTCGGGATACCCCAGACGCCGACCGCGATCGTGGTGTTCAAGGCGCCCGTCCCCATGGCTGCGACGATCGCGAGGGCCAGCAGCAGATAGGGAAAGGCCAGGAGGATCTCGATCCCGCGCATCATCACGGCGTCGAGCCAGCCGCCGGCGAATCCGGAGACCGTGCCCAGGACGAGACCGCCGGTCAGCGCGATGACCACCGACAGCACGCCGACCAGCAGCGCCACCCGCGAGCCGTAGATCACGCGCGAGAGGATGTCGCGCCCGAACTCGTCCGCGCCGAGCCAGTACTTGCTGCCGGGCTTCGCCCGCTTCTCGATCAGGCTCTGCCGCGCCGGATCGTAGGGAGCGAGCCAGGGCGCCAGCGCCGCGCTCACGGCGAGCACCACGATCAACACCAGGCCGATCACCGCCAGGCGGTTGCGGCAGAACCGTTTCCACGCGGTCATATAGCAGGATTCATCGGCTCGGCGCGCAAAACCCTCATCCCTGACGTCCGATGCGCGGGTCGAGCAGGCCGTACGAGAGATCGACCAGCAAATTGATCACGACGAACGCGAGCGCGAATACGAGCACCGCGCCCTGCAGCAGGATGTAGTCGCGCGCGAAGATCGCCTTGACCATGAGCCGGCCGAGTCCAGGCCACGCGAAGACCGTCTCGGTGAGGACGGCACCGCCCATGAGCTGGCCCGACTGCAACCCGAGCAGGGTGAGGATCGGGATGAATGCGTTGCGCAAGGTATGGCGGGCCAGAACCCAGAACTCGCCCACGCCCTTGGCGCGCGCGGTCCGCACGTAGTCCTCGCGCAGGACGTCGAGGACCGCGGCGCGCGTCATCCGCGAGATCATCGCCACCGACGGCAGCGCCAGGGTCACCGCCGGCAGGATCAGGTGGGTCGGCGATCCCGCGCCGCCGACCGGAAGCCAGTTGAGCCAGAGCGAGAAGACGACGATCAGCACCAGGCCGGTCCAGAAGATCGGCATGGAGAGCCCGAACAAGGAGCCGAGGCGGGCGAGCGCGTCGAAGATCGAGTTCGGCCACACCGCCGAGGCGACGCCAGCCACGATGCCGGCGACCGCGGCCAGCACGAGCGCGGCGATGGTCAGCTCGAGGGTTGCGGGCCACGCGTCGGCCAGCTCCGCACCGACCGGCCGATTCTGCTGGATCGAGCGGCCGAGGTCGCCGCGCACGACGCGGCCGACGTATTCGAGGTATCGGACGAGAAACGGCTTGTCGAGCCCGAGATGGTCGCGGAGCTTGGCGACGGCGTCTTTCGTGGCGTGCTCGCCCAGCATCAAGGTCACCGCGTCGCCCGGCAGGAGGTCGACGGTGAGCATGACCACGAACACCACGCCGAGCAGCACGGGCACGGCGAGGAGGAGGCG
>CAYVHH010000569.1:0-8304 GCA_964450175.1 uncultured bacterium
CGCCTCCCCCTCGGATCGTGCCCGCGCCCAAGCCCGTCTCGACCGGATCGGCGCCGGCGCGGCCCACGTTCGGAAACAGTGAGGTGGAGCGGGCGCGTCCACCTCAGCCCCGGCAATTCGGCGCACCGGAACCGCCGGCGACACCGGCTCCGGCTCGCGGCGCCGCGCCGCGCCCGGAAGGCGCCCAACGGCCCGATAGCAACGCTCAACGCCCTGGCGGCGACCCTCAACGTCGAAACGCGCCGGGGCCTCAAGCCAACGCCCCGCGTCCTGACGCCGGCGCGCCGCGCCCGGGTGGCAACGCGCCGCGTCCTGAAGCCAACGCGCCGCGTCCTGGCCCCGCGCCGTCGGCGCCGCGCGACGGCGGGCGCGGGACCGAGCCACCGACGCCGCCACCGGCGCAGCAGGCTGTGCACGGACCGCAGCCGCAACCGCAAGGGCAGCCGCAGCGGCTTCCCGGCGAGCCGGCCAGCCGTATATCGCCCGAGCGCGCCGGAGCACACCAGGGACAGCAGCAACAACAGCGTGGTGGCGGGAAGGAGCCGCAGCCGGGGCGCTAGCGTCGCGCGCTAGCGCCAGAGTTGTCGCGTCGCCAGCGCGGCTCCCTGTGCGAGGGTTTCGAGCTTCGCCCAGGCGATCTGCGAATGGACGCGTCCGCCGAGGCCGCAGTCGGTCGAGGCGATCACACGCTCCTTGCCGACCGCGTTCGCGAAGCGGGTGATGCGCTCGGCGACGAGCTCGGGATGCTCGACCACGTTGGTGGCGTGGCTCACGATTCCAGGAAGGATCAGCTTCCCGTCCGGCAGCTTGACGTCCTGCCACACTTTCCATTCGTGCTCGTGGCGCACGTTGGCCGCCTCGAACGAGTACGCGCCGCACTTGACGGCCAGCATGACCTCGACGATGTCCCGCATGGGAATGTCCGTCGTGTGCGGACCATGCCAGCTGCCCCAGCAGAGATGGAATCGAATTCGGTCTTCGGGTAGCCCGCGAATGGCGTGGTTGAGCGCGTCCACGCGGACCATCGAGAACTTCTTGTAGTCGGCCACCGCCGGCTCCGGGTTGACCATGTCCCAGTTCTCGGCGATCGCCGGATCGTCGAGCTGCAGGACGAGCCCCGCATCGACGATGGCCTTGTACTCTTCCCGCATCGCGTCGGCGCACGCGTACAGAAATTCCTCGTCGGTCTTGTAGTGCCGATTCGCGATCCGCGAGGCGCTCCCCGGCGCGATCGAGGTCATGAAGCCTTCCTCGACACCCGCCGCCTGCAGCGCCGCCTTGAAGTTGGCGATGTCCGACTGGATCGCAGCGTGGCCCGTGTACGTCAGCTTGCCGACGCAGACCGGCCAGAGCGCGGCGCGAGGCCCGGTCGTGATGCCGGAGTCCGGATCGGCGTAGGCGGCGGCGAATTTCAGGCGGTCGCGGCGATCCGCGAAGCTCGTGAGGACGACCTCGCCGGGGCGAGATCGATGCGCCGGCATATCGTAGAGGCCCGCGGTGCCGAGCTCGAGCCCACCCAGACGCTGGAACGAATAGCTCCACCACGCTCGGTAGTTGATCTTGTGCCCCATCGACTTGCCGAACTCGCCGTCGCCCGGGATCGCGAGGCCGGCTTGCTTCTGGAGACGCACGACCTCGGCGACGCTCGCGCGGAGCTGGTCCTGGAAGCGCCGCTCGTCCGTCGCCATGCCCGATTCGCGCGCGCGATTCGCGTCGATCAGCTCCTCGGGGCGCGGCAGGCTTCCGGCGTGGCTCGTCAGGATGTGATCGCGGCTCTGCCTCATGTCGCTTCCTCCGTTGGTCCGGGCGAGGTGTTGGGGAGTTTACTCGATCCTCGGTCAGGACGTCTCGCGGGTGCCCCGCGATGTAGAAGTTACTCGATGGCAAGTAACTTCTACTCGCCTTGTGGTCCCGGCCGGCTGCACCTATCTGCCGATCGGCGCGATGCGAGGTTGACCTGACGCGAGCTTCCGCTCACGGCGCGTGTCATGCTCAGGGTTTTCACTGTGGATCCGCGCCCGGCATCCGCGTTGCTACGGGAGGATATCCTCGTGGCAGATCAAACCACGTGCCTCTGCATCGTGTCTCGCGATCGGCTGCGCGGTAACGATTTCATCGCGGCCCTCGGCGCATCGCTCCGACCGCACGAGCAGCTCGAGATCGTCGTGGACCGCCGGAGCGGCGAGCCTTCGCACGATTGGGATCCGGCGCGGGACCGCCGCCGCCGACCTCAGGTCGATCTCGCGTTGAAGGCAAACGGCTTCGCCGTTGTGCCGGCGCCGGCGCCGAGCCAAGCTGGGCACCGTACGCCGATGTCCCTCCTGATTCCTTCGGCGCCGAGCTTGGACGGCGCGTTCGACGATGACGACGACGACGCGGAAAGGCTCGAGGCGATTCGCAGCTTCAAGCGCGAGCGCTCGCGCACCCTCGTGCCGTGGCTCGTTGCGGGGCTGGCTGCGCTCGCCGCGGCCGCGTTCGTCCTGTCTCCGATAGGTCACGCGCTCAAGCAATCCGTCGCGCAGCGAGTGTCGACCGACACCACGAGCTCCTCGAGCCCGGCGAGCTCCGCGGAACCACCGCCGCCGCAGCCTTCCAGTCCTGCGCCCCAGGCTCAGGGCCCGGTCGTCACCGACAAGCCGGCGGCCGCCGACGCTCCGACGCGCGCGCCCGCGCCCGAAGCACCCGAGGTCGAACGACCGCTGCGCGGACCGGCATCGTCCCCCCAGCCCGCGCCCTCGCGTGAGGCCGGCACGATCAACTCGTCGCGCGACGCGGGAGCGCCGGCCGCCGACGGCAGCGTTCCGCCGAGAGCGTCGGCCGCGCCGGGCGCAGCACGGCGACCGCGCTCGACGGAAACAGCGCGGCCGAGCGTGAGCACGCCGATGGAGAGACAGGCCGCCCTTGCGCCAACGCCGTCCGCGCCAATGTCCAGGTCGGTCTCGCCGCGGTTCGCGGGGCTGCCCCGCATCGAGCTCAGCCGCGAGCCGAGCTCGGCGG
This sequence comes from uncultured bacterium, assembly GCA_964450175.1. Taxonomy (GTDB): domain Bacteria; phylum Methylomirabilota; class Methylomirabilia; order Rokubacteriales; family CSP1-6; genus AR31. The sequence goes on from CAYVHH010000569.1 coordinate 2,998, forward strand.
GCGGGACATACTCCGCACGCATCGTGGACCCGGCGGGCAAGCCGCTGTCGGACGCCGAGGTCTTGCTCCTCGCGCGCATGCCGGACGGCACCGTCGAGAACGTCCGCATGGACTTCGACCCAGATCGCGGAACCTATCGAGGCTCGCTGCCGACGACCTCGTCACCGGTCGATCTCCGGGTGCGCGTGATCACCGGTGACAAGCGGGTCGAGATTCCACTCGGACCGTGACCGCACACGGCGCGCCAAGGCGGACGATATGAATCGCTCGCGCAGGAGTCTCTGCGTCGTGTCCCGCGATCCGCTGCAGTGCAGCGAGCTGGTTCTGAGCCTGCAAGCGTCGCTGGATCCGGACGACGAAGTCGAGATCGTCATGGATCGTCGGCGCGCGCGGGACGTATTCGACACGAAATCTGGAGCACCGGCCTCGCCGTTCCTCGAGCGCCGCCACAACCCGGACGTCGATCTCACCGTGAGGACCAAAGGCTTCGCGATCGTGCCGGCCGCGCCGTCGACCTCTCGCTCTCCGGAGGAGCCGGACGCGGAAGACCGCGCGCGTTTCGAGAACATCCTGAGCTTCAAGCGTCGGCACGAGTCACGGTCGGGGCGGGTGGCCGGCGCCGCCGGCGCCGTCGTGGTGGCGCTCATCCTGGCACCTCCTCCGAGCGGATTCTCCGGTCGCGTCCCCCGGGACATGACAACGTCCGCGGAGCTGACGAAGTCCGACGTCTCGGGTCCGGCACCGCGGCTCGACCGACTCGAGCAATCCGTGGTGCCGCGCACGCCGGAGGTTGCTCCGCCGGCGCCGCGCGCACCGAGCCCGGGGATCGCGGCTCCGAAGCGGCCGAATCCGGCGCACCCGGCGGCGATGCGGCCGACGGCCATCCCGCCGACACCGATCACGCATCGGTGGAGCTCGGATGGCGCGATCGAAACGTACGCGGCGCGTGTCGAAGACGCGACCGAGCGCGCCGTGGCGAAGGCCAAGGGTCTGATCGATCGCATCAAGAGCGAAGTGATTGGCGGCGCGCCGATGAATGTCGGCCCAGAGCGGTCGGCCAGCACGCCCTCGGTCACCGGCAAGCGTCGTCCCGCTGATTCTCCGTAGGCATCATCGACGTCCGTCCCGGACCGCGCGACCGCCGCAGCCTCACTTTGAGGTTGCGTTCGACGCGGAGTGGGGCCAGAGTAGCGACCTCTAGCGACAGGTTCGGGCCTGTGCGAACGGACCCCAGCCGGAACGAGGGCGCGCACTCTCATATGCTCGCCGATCGCAAATATCCGCTCAGTCTGGCCGGGCTGTTCAGCCTCTACGTTCTCGCGGGAAAGCTCGGGCTCTCGCTGGCTTCGGTCCACGAGAGCGCTTCACCGGTGTGGCCGCCGACCGGGATCGCCATTGCCGCGTTCTTGACGCTCGGCTATCGGGTCTGGCCGGCGATTTTGGTCGGCGCCTTCGTCGTGAACTTCAGCACCGCCGGATCGCTGGCGACATCGGTTTCCATCGGGCTCGGCAACACGCTCGAGGGGCTGCTCGGCGCCTATCTCGTCAATCGGTACGCGAACGGCGTGCGGGCGTTCGACCACGCTCAGGACGTCTTCAAGTTCGCCGCCCTGGCGGGCCTGCTGAGCAGTCTCGTCAGCGCATCGATCGGCGTGGTGAGCCTTTCGCTCGGCGGCTTCGCCCGATGGTCCGCCTTCGACGGCATCTGGCTCACGTGGTGGCTCGGTGACGCGACCGGGGCGCTGGTCTTCGCTCCACTCCTGATCCTGCTGGTCCGCGACTGGGGGTGGAGCCCGTCACGTGGCCGCCTGCTCGAGGCCGCGGCTCTCTGGTTCACCACGACCCTCATCGGGCTGGCCGTGTTCGGCGAAGGTCTCGCGCACCTCGGGTTCATGACGCTGCCGCTGACGTTCCTCTGCACGCCGCCGCTGGTGTGGGCCGCGGTCCGTTTCAGACAGCGCGAGGCCGCCATGCTCGTCGCAGTGCTGTCCGGCATCGCGATCTGGGAGACCTTGCACGGCTTCGGTCCGCTGTCGAGCGTGCCGACGAACGACTCGCTCCTGCTGCTGCAGGTCTTCATGGGCACGGTGTCCGTGATGGCCATCTCGGCCGGCGCGGTCGTCGAGGAGCGCCGCCGCATCGAGCAGGAGCGCGAGCACCTGCTGATCAGAACGCAGGCCGCGCGCGCGGAGGCTGAAGCCGCGAACCGCGCGAAGGACGAGTTCCTGGCGATGCTGGGACACGAGCTGCGCAATCCGCTCGCCGCCATCATCAGCGCGGTCAGCGTGCTCGACCGAATCGGTGGACACGACGACGTCGCGATCCGCGCGCGCGAGGCGATCCGTCACCAGATCACGCACCTCGGCCGGCTGGTGGACGATCTCCTCGATATCGTCCACGTCACCACCGGCGCGATCGCGCTGGCGCGCGAGCCGTTGAACCTGGCGACCAGCGTTCAGCGATCGGTGAGCGATCTGGCGGGGACGGGCCGGCTGGAGCGTCACGTGGTCGACGTACGCGCCGAGCCGGTCTGGGCGAATGCGGATCCGGCGCGGCTCAACCAGATCGTCTCGAATCTTCTGTTGAATGCGATCAAGTACACCTCACCGGGCGGCACGATCCGGATCCGCGTCATCGGCGAGGGGACACTCGCGATCATCGGCGTCTCTGACACCGGCATCGGCATTCCCCCCAAGCTCCTGCCGCACATGTTCGACGCGCCCCCGCAAGGCGAGCGTCGGCTCGTTCACGCTCAAGGCGGACTCGGCGTCGGACTCACTCTGGTGCGACGACTCGTCGAGCTCCACGGGGGTCAAGTCGAGGCCTTCAGCGAGGGGCCCGGTCATGGAAGCGAGTTCGTCGTGCGGCTGCCGCGGATTGCGCCCGTGAGACAGAGCGAGTCCCAATCCGTCCTGCGCGTGATCGGGAAAGTGGCATCGGTCAGGCACTGAAATCCCGCGTTCGGCGCGGGCATCCAGAGTGCGTGTGAGTTATGCACTGATGTGGATAACCCTGTTGGTAAGAACCCTGGATCGTGATCTAAGATATTGAGAAATATAGGATTTAGATCGTGAGAGAAATCCACAGCCTCGCCGTTCTCGGGGCTACCGTGCTCGACGGAACCGGACGGCCCCCGCTCCAGAGCGCCACGGTCACCACCGAGGGGGCCCGAATTCTCGCGGTCGAGGCCGCCGCGACGGCGCACGTCCCTGAGGGTGCCACGGTGATCGACGGCCGAGGCAAGTTCGTGATCCCCGGCCTCGTCGATATGCACGTCCACGTCTACACGCCCGAAAAATGGCATCCGGAGCTCTTCCTGGCCGCGGGCGTCACCACCGTGCTGGATCTCGGCGGCCAGCTTCACGACGTCACGGCGTTTCGCACGGCGGTCGACTCGGGAGCCAGACCCGGCCCGCGCATTCTCTTCACCGGACCGATGCTCGAGGAAGGCGAGCTGTACGCGGGGTTCGCCGGGTTCTGCCGTCGCTTCGATTCGGCGCGAACCGAGGCCGAGGTCGATGGGCTGGCCGACGCGGGTGTGGATGCGATCAAGCTCTACGTGACCGTACGGCCCGACACGGCGCGCCGCGCGTGCGCACGCGCGCACGCGCGTGGCTTGCCGGTCTTCATGCACCAGCACGCGACCTGGGGCGCCGAGGCCGCGCTGGCCGGCGTCGACTCGGTCGAGCACGTGAACGTCTTCGGCCAGCTCGCGCCGCAGGGTTTCTGGCTGGCCGAGCCCGCGAAGTTGAATCCATTCGAGTACGGCGGCTGGCTCTGGCGGTGGCTCGGCGATCTGGATCCGCGCTCAGACTCGGTGCGGCGTCTCTACGACGGGTTGATCGCCGCCGGCACCGTGCTCGACCCGACCTTGGTTCTCTACGCGGCGCGTCCGGGTTCGCTCGGCGACGACGTCGGCGACACGTCGATGGACGACCCGGAGCGCACGAAGCTCCTGCCGCTTCTCCCCGCGGCGGTGGGCAGGGAGCTGGTCGACCGGTGGGCAGAGCGCCGCACTGCCGCTCACGGAGCGTCGGAGGGGGCGAGGCACCGGATGCGGCGCGCGTGGGACAATATTCTGGCGCTGGTCGGCGGTTTCCATCGCGCCGGCGGCATCGTGATGGCGGGGACCGATTGTCCGAACGTCGCGATCGTCTCGGGCTTCTCGTTGCACCGCGAGCTCGAGCTGCTGGTGCGCGCGGGGCTTTCTCCGATGGAGGCGATCATGGCGGCGACGCGACGGCCCGCCGAACGGCTGGGCCGTCGCGATGTCTTCGGGACGCTCGCGGCGGGTCGCTCGGCGGATCTCCTGCTGTTGACCGCAGATCCGCTCGCCGACATCCGCAACGTCGGACGCATCGAGCGCGTGATCGCGCGCGGCGCGGTCTACGAGCCGGACAAGCTCCTGCAGGGCGTGCGAGCCGGCGAGGGAGCCGCTCGCGACTAGCCCGTTGCCGCCTGCGCGGGCGGCTCACTCGCAACGCGCGTCAGCGGCCGCTTGATGCCCGCGCGATTGACCCAGTACGAGCAGACCTGGGCGTGTGCGGTGACCACCGCCGTGAGATCGCTCCCGCAGAGCGGGCAGGGGAACAAGCCGGGCTCCGAGCGCGAGATCCACCCGAGCCGGTATGTATTCTGGCATCTCTGGCAGGGAACGATGTGCTGGCTGCAGCACAGGAACAGGATCGCCTTCGAGTCCGGATCGTCAAAGTCGACCTTCGCCGTCGTGCGGGGAACCGCGATCCACCGATCGACCTTCAGCTCCGCGTCTCCGTCGAGCCGAACTCGTCGATCGCTACGGCGCCGATCGGGCCGGTAGATTCCGTCCGTCGCGCGCCGGTCCTTGATCCGGCGATCGACGATCACCTCGACCGTCGAGTCATCCGCGAACGTGTGACTCAGCGATCGACAAGCATCCTGTCCAGTTCTCGGCACCACGATCAGGATCGAGCGCCCACCGTCGTGCATGGCCTGACTCTCCTTAGGTGAGCACAAAGCTTACTCCGAAGGCCCCGGGAAACCAGCAAGAACTATCAGCGAGTTTTGCAAATAAAAACGATGGTTTGCCGGACTGGCGCACCGGTGGCTCGCGCGCCGAACGACGGGCTACCTCGCCCAGGCGCGATAGACCGTGCCCACCGCGGCGCGGAGCGCGGAGCGGACGACGTCACTGTCGGCTTGCGGCTCGCCGAGCAGCACGATGAAACCCACGGGCGTGCTCCCGAGAAATGCGGTGCCGCTCACGCTGGCGAACTGCGCCATCGGAAACGTCCCGCGTCGAAGCCGAGGGCCGCGCAGCTCGAGCTC
>CAYVHH010000570.1:0-7217 GCA_964450175.1 uncultured bacterium
CGCTGCGCGATGGCCCGGCCGAGCCCGTGCTCGCCGCCCGCGCCGGTGACCATCGCGATCTTGCCCTCGAGGCGTCCCATGCTCAGTCCTCCCGTCTCTCGGTGTGTCGTCGCGCCTTCGCGGGCGGGCCCCCGGCCCTCCGACCGCGTGCCGGGCGGACGGCGACCCGCGTGATCACCGCGCGGCAGTCGTCGAGGTCAGAAAACGCTCCGGTCGGAACGGCGTCAGGCTGGAGCTCGGCTTGTCACGGACGATCTCGTCCGCCATCAGCCGTCCGAGCAGCGGACCCAGGGTGATCCCGCTGTGGGTCGCGATCAGCCAGGCGTTGGCGAATCCCGGGATCCGGCCCGCGATCGTGTGGCGATCACCCGGCATGGGCCGCACGCCGATGCGGCCGTCCATGATCCGGAGCTGGCGCGCCGCCGGAAACACGCGCCCCGCGCGCTCGAGCAGCAGCGCCGACAGCGACGCCGGCGAGCCCGAGCTCGCCGGGAGCGCGTCGACGTCCTCGGCGCCGAGCAGGAGCCCGCCGCCGGCGTCGGGCCGCAAGTGGATGCCCGGCGCATGCACGACCCGGCCGAGCGGTGTCGCGGGGCGAGAGGTGACCGCGAGCAGGCCCGGCACGCGGCCGACCGGGATGGTGACGCCGAGCGGCTCGAGGAGCGCCTGCGTGGCCGGGCCGACACAGATCAGAACCGAGCGTGCGGTCACCTCGCCTCCGTCCATGACGAGCGCCTCGACGCGATCGCCGCGCCGGCGGAACGATCGGACGGGTTTCCCGTCCCTGACTTCGGCGCCGCGCGCGGAGGCGGCGGCCAGCAAGCGCCCGATCAGTCGCGGGGCGTCGAGCCACGCGTCGGCGGCGAAGAAGACGACTTCGCGGATCGGCTCGGGGATGGCAAGGCCGGGCTCGAGCTCCGTGGCGCGCTCGCGGCCGATCCATTCGGCTGGATACCCGCGCGCCGCCAGCCGGTGGACGCGCTCCCGCAGCTCGCGCTCGGCGTCGCCCGGCTCCGCCCATTCGAGCGAGCCGCCCTCGTGGTAGCCGGCGTCACCGCCGAGCTCGCGCGACAGCTCGCGGTGAGCCGTCATCCCGGCGGCGTTGAGCCGATGGTACGCCTCGGGCTCTTTCCTGACCGAGTTGAGCCACGCGAACGAGGTGCCGCTCGTCCCGCCGCCCGGGGTTCCGGCGTCGAGCGCCAGCACGCGCGCGCCCGTCCAGGCGGCTGCATATACGGCCGAGGCGCCGACGATTCCGAGTCCGACGACCGCGACGTCGTAGTGGTTCATCGGCGACCTCCCGTGCGCGGCAGCTGGAGCTCTGCCGCGTGCGCATTATAGGATTCCGCGGTCGCTCGCGACACGGTCGATCTCGCGCGGCTCACGCCGGCCACACGCTGACCGCCTCGGGCGGAAAGTAGAGCCGGAGCCGCTGGCCCTCGCGCCAGTCGCCGCCGCGGCCCAGGAAGAGCACGATGCGCTGTTCCGCGCTCAACGCCACCCGCGCCTCGTAACGGTCGCCGACGAACAGCAGCGCCTCGATCACGCCGACGAGCGTATGGCTGCGCGCCGGCGACCGATCGTTCGGCACGACCTCGATATCCTCGGGCCTCACGGCGGCGTGCGCCGACGCCCCGCCGCTCAGGATGGCGCCCGGCGCGACGCGCCCGGCCACGGTCTGGCCGGCGAGCGACCCGTCCAGCGCGACCGCAACCGTCTGCGTGTCGCCGCCGTGCACGCGGCCCTTCAGGACCACCGTCTGGCCCAGAAAGTCGCGCACGAAGGCCGAGCCGGGCTGCTCGTAGAGGTTGCGGGGCGAATCGATCTGCTCGGCGCGCCCGCCGTGCATGACGGCGATGCGGCTGGACAGGCTGAGCGCCTCGATCTGGTCGTGCGTGACGAAGAGCACGGTGATGCCGAGCCGCCGCTGGAGAAACTTCAGCTCGACCCGCATCTGCTCGCGCAGCTTCGCGTCGAGGTTGCTGAACGGCTCGTCGAGCAGCAGGAGATCCGGCTCGTACACGAGCGCGCGACAGAGCGCCAGGCGCTGCATCTGGCCGCCGCTCAGGAGCGTGGCCGACCGCCGCTCGAGCCCGCCGAGCCCGACCAGCTCGAGCACGCGGGCCACGCGATCGCGCATGGCGCGCCCCCGGATGCCGCGAAGCTTCAGCGGGTAGGCCACGTTCTCGAACACGCTCATGTGCGGCCAGATCGCGTAGGACTGGAAGACCATCCCGAGGTTGCGCTTGTGCGGCGGCACGAAGAGCCGGCGCGAGACCGAGGCGACCAGGCGGCCCCGCAAGCTGATCTCGCCGGAGTCCGGATCCTCCAGCCCGGCGACCAGACGCAGGGTCGTGGTCTTGCCGCAGCCGCTCGGACCCAGCAAGGTGAAGACTTCACCGCGATCGACCTCGAGCGATGCGCGGTCGACGGCCTGGACCGCGCCGTACGACTTGCTCACGCCCTCGAGCCGAAGGACGGTGTCGCTCATCGTTCGCGTAAGATAGTCGCGCTCGGGGGCCGGGTCAATCCAGCCGGCGCCCCGAAGGAGGACGTCCGCGTGCGCCAAGCTCACGACGATCGATCGGCGGCGAACGACGACCGGCTGTCGCGGCGCGATCTGCTGCGCGGGGCTGCCGCCGGGGTGCTGGCGTCGGCGGCCCGCGTCGCCCACGCCGCCCCCGCGTCACCGGAGTGGGAGTCGATGGCGGCCGCGGCGAAGAAAGAGGGCAAGATCTCGGTCAACACGTTCACCGGCCAGGGCTACGCCCGGATCTTCAAGCTCTTCTCGCAGGCCTATCCGGACATCAAGCTCGAGCACACGAACCTCGAGCCGGTGGAGTTCTCGCCGCGAGTCATTCAGGAGCGCAAGGCTTCCGTGTTCACCTGGGACGTCGCGACGATGCCGATGAGCACCGCGCTCCAGGTTCTGAAGCCGGCCGGGGTCTGGGACCCGATCCGCCCGGCGATCGTGGCGGCGGAAGCCAGGAACAACGCGAACTGGCGCGGCGGCTTCGACGCGGGATTCCTCGATCGCGACAAGAACCTGGCGTACGCCTTCACCCTCGTGCGCGCGCCCGGCGTCTTCGTCAACGTCGACCAGGTGAAGGCGGGCGAGCTCAAGAGCGTGAAGGACCTGCTGGCACCCAGGTGGAAGGGCCGCATCGCCATCTCGGACCCGCGCACGATCGGCTCGACCTTCTGGCCGCTGACCGCGGCCCGCCTGCGGCTCGGCGACGGCATCATGAAGCAGATCCTGGTCGATCAGGAGCCGGTGCTGAGCCGCGACCGCAACCAGCTCACCGAGTTCATGGTCCGCGGCCGGTACCCGATCGCGATCGGGCTCAACGGCCTGGCCCTCCAGGACTTCCAGGCGCACGGCGTCGGCAAGAACGTGAAGACGTGGCTCCTGCCCGAGCTCGACTATCAGTCCTCCGGCAGCGGCGTGTGGCTCCTCAACCGGGCGCCGCACCCGAACGCCGCCAAGCTCTTCGTCAACTGGCTGCTGACGAAAGACGCCCAGATCGCGTGGGCCAGGGAGCTGCAGACCAACAGCCGCTTCGTGGGTGTCGAGCCGGGTGACCCGCAGGCCGTGGTGCCGCCGGGGCTCACGCTCTTGCAGATCGACGCCGAAGAGCAGCTGCCAGAGCTCGTCAAGACGCAGGACATCTCGCGCCAGCTGATCAGGTAGCGGAGGTCGCGGCCTCGATCTTGGTGCCTCCGCGCAGGAACGACGCGAAGAGCGCGAACGCCATCAGCGCCAGACACGCGAAATACGCGACGTTCATCGACGCGACGAACGCCCCTGGCTGCGCGGGGCTCGGCGTGGCCTCGGCGATTCCCGAGTAGTAGCGGAACGCGAGCGTCAGCAGCACGCCGCCCAGCGAGATGCCGAGCAGGGCGGAGATGCCGAAGATCGTCTGCACCATGCCGGTGGCGAAGCCCCGATACTCCCGCGGCACCGAGCCGATGATCGCGGTCTGATTCGGCGTGTTGAAGAAGCCCGAGCCGACTCCCAGCAGCGCCATCATGACCGTCGGCATGATCCAGTGCGAGTCGACGCGCAGGAAGAGCCCGATGGCGAACGCGCTCATCGTCGCCAGGACGCCGATCGAGGCGGGAATGCGCGGCCCGATGCGATCGGTGAGCCGGCCGCTGACCGCCGCGAGCCCGATCGTGAACACCGGCGCCGCCAGGAAGATCAGCCCCATGAACGACGCGGAGAAATGGAGCACGTCCTGGATGTAGAACGGCATCAGGAAGCTCATCACGCTGATGGTGGTGGCGATGAGCAAGAGGCTCAACACGCTGAACGTGAACATGCGGATCTTGAAGAGCGCGAGGTTCACCACCGGGCTCGCCGCCCGTCGTTCGTGCGCGATGAATCCGACCACGAGGGCGCCGAACACCAGCGCCGCGACGCCCGCGCGCCCGGCGCCGAGCGTCTCGACGCTGCGCCGGTCGAGCAGGAGGGTCAGCAGGACGGTCAGGGCGATCAGCAGCGCCGCGCCGAGATAGTCGATCGACGGCGCCCGTCCGGCTGGCGACGCGGCGCGGCGTCCCCGTGCCCGCAGCACCGTCAGGATCACACCCGTCAGTCCCATCGGCACCATGAGGAAGAAGATCCAGCGCCAGTCGAACAGATCGATGATGAAGCCGCCCAGCGGGGGCCCCACGAGGAGACCGGAGTGAAAGCCCATCGTCATGTAGCTGTTGGCGCGCCCCTCCGCGCCCGCCGGCACCGCCTCCATGGCCAGCACGCGCGTGGCCGAGGCGATCATCGCCGCCCCCAGTCCCTGGATCAGGCGGAACACGATCAACAAGAATGCGTTCGGGGCGAAGCCGCAGAGCACGAAGCTGACCGTCATGATGGCGAATCCCGTGCCGTAGATCACGTAGCGGCCGTGGATGTCGCCAAGTCGGCCGAAGACGACCGACAGACTGATCCCGGCGAGCTGATACACGATGAGCGCCCACGAGATCGCGATGATGTCGGTGTCGAGCGCGCCGGCGAGCGTCGGCAGCGCGACGATGAAGATCCGCGTGGCGACGCCGGTGAGGAACTGGCCCATGATCGCGTTGGCGAGGAGGAGCCGGTCCGTACGAGCGGTCACGCGGCACATTGTCTATAGGCGCGCCTCGGCCGGCGGGGCCCCAGCCCCGCGACGGCCTGCAGCGCGCACCACAATACCAGCCCTGCCGCGAGCGGTTGGCGTAAGATTGCCGGCCATGAGCGAGGAGACGCTCAAGAAGCTCGCGATGCAGGTGCGCAACTGGGGCCGCTGGGGGCCGAGCGACGAGATCGGCACGTTGAACTTCATCACGCCGGATACGATCGCGGCGGCCTGCCGGCTCGCGACGGCCGGCAAGGTGTTCGCCCTGGGCATTCCGCTCCAGCGCGAGGGGCCGCAGAGCGGCACGCGCCAGCGCTTCAACCCGATCCACACGATGTTCCGCGACGGCGGCGACGCGCCGCGGACGCCGGCCGAGGTCGTGGCGCTGCAGGGGTACGGCGGCTCGGACGACTGGATCGTCATGCCGCTCCAGTGCGTCACGCAGTGGGACAGCCTCGCCCACGTCTTCTACGAGGGCAAGATGTACAACGGCTACGACGCGGCCCTCGTCACCAGCGGCGGCACGTCGAAGAACAGCATCGACAAGACCAAGAGCCGGATCGCCGGCCGCGGCGTCCTGCTGGACGTCGCGCGCTGGAAGGGGGTGCGCGCCCTCGAGCCGGGTTACGCGATCACGCCGGCCGATCTCGACGCGACGGCCGCCGCCGAGCGGGTCGAGGTGCGCCGCGGCGATCTCCTGATCGTCCGCACCGGCCACATGTCGCGCTATCTGGACCGCAACGACTGGCGGCACTTCGACCTGGACGAATCCCCCGGCGTCTCCGTGCACACCGCGCCGTGGATGCACGCGAAGGAGATCGCCGCGATCGCCGCCGACAACTACGCGGTCGAGGTACGGCCCTCGGAGCTGGCGGCGTTCCGGAGCCCGTTCCACATCTGCGCGATCCCGAACATGGGGCTCACCCTGGGTGAAATCTTCTATCTGGAAGAGCTCGCGGCCGATTGCGCCGCCGACGGACGCTACGAGTTCCTGCTGGTGGCGCCGCCGCTGCCGGTCACGCGCGGCGTCGGCACGCCGATCAACCCGTACGCGATCAAGTGAGCGGGGCCGGGCCGTGCTGATTCGCGAGATCGCCGCGAGCCACTACACGATTCCGCTGCCGGTGGCCCTCTCCGACAGCACGCACGGGACCATCAAAGGCTTCGAGCTGGTCACCGCGCGGGTGCGTGACACCGAGGGCGCCGAGGGCACCGGCTATACGTACACGGTGGGGGCGGGCGGTGCCGCGGTTCACGCGCTGGTGGCGCGCGACCTGGCGCCGCTCCTGGTCGGGCGCGACGCCGACCTGATCGAGAGCCACTGGCAGGCGATGTGGTGGGCGCTCCACTACGGCGGTCGCGGCGGCGCGCAGGCGCTCGCCATGTCGGCCGTCGACATCGCGCTCTGGGATCTTCGCGCGCGCCGCCAGGGGGCGCCGCTCTGGCGCGTGCTCGGCGGCTTCGATCCGCGCGTGCCGTGCTATGCCGGCGGCATCGATCTCGACTTCCCGCTCGACGCGCTCCTTCGCCAGACCGACGAGAACCTGGCCCGCGGCTTCCGCGCGATCAAGATGAAGGTGGGACGGCCATCGCTCCGCGACGACCTCGAGCGGGTGCGGGCCATGCGGCGCCATCTCGGTCCCGACTTTCCGCTGATGGTCGACGCCAACATGCGCTGGAGCGTCGACGAGGCGATCCGCGCTGCGCGAGGCCTCGCCGAGCTCAGCCCGGTGTGGCTCGAGGAGCCGACCATTCCCGACGACGTGCCCGGCCACGCGCGGATCGTGCGGGAGGGCGGGCTGCCGATCGCCGCGGGGGAGAACCTCCATACGCTCTACGAGTTTCGCCAGCTCATCGCGGCCGGTGGGGTGACGTTCCCGGAGCCCGACGTGACGAACTGCGGCGGGATCACCGCCTTCATGAAGATCTGCCACCTGGCGGAGGCGTTCAATCTGCCGGTGGCGTCGCACGGCGCGCACGACGTCACCGTCCATCTGCTGGCGGCGGCGCCGAATCGCTCGTACCTCGAAGCCCACGGCTTCGGCCTCGATCGCTTCATCGCCGAGCCGCTCCGGATCGAGGCCGGGCTCGCGATCGCGCCGG
>CAYVHH010000571.1:0-4127 GCA_964450175.1 uncultured bacterium
CGCGCCTTCAGCGCGAGCGTGCGCGCGGAGGTCTCCGGTAGCGGCTCGGTCATCGCTTCCAGCACGAGGCTCGCGACGACCGGTTGCTGGCTCACCGGAGTCGCCACCGTGACGAGCCCGACGCCGCTGCGCATCGCCGCCAGCGCTCCGAGCGCCGCGGCACCGGTCTTGCCAAGCGAGCCCGCTACCAGGAGCAGGTGGCCGTAGGTCCCCTTGTGTCCCGCCCGCTGCCGCGGCGGGAAGTGGCCCGCGACGTCGCTCCGCTCGAGCAGGAACGTCGTGACTCCACGCGCGACCTCGTGGTCGGGGACGCCGATCGGGATCACCGTCACCCGCCCGGCCAGCTCGTCGCCGGGCGACGTCACCAGTCCGCGCTTGAGCCCGGCGAACGTCAGGGTGATCGCGGCCCGGATCACCGCTCCGCCGTGCGCGCCGGTGTTCGCCGAGAGCCCCGAGGGAATGTCGAGGGCGACGACGGGCCGGCCGCTCGTGTTGATCAGCTCGATCGCGCGTGCGACGCCGCCTTCCGGCACGCCCCGGGATCCCGTCCCGAGGAGCGCGTCGACGACGAGGTGCGCGCGCGCGAGCAGGTCCGCCGAGGTGCGGTCGTCGACGAAGGGCCGAGGCCGGATCGCGGCGCGCCGGAGATCCTCGAGCTTGCGTCCGGCATCGCCCCCCACCTCGGACGCCGCGGGAACCAGCAGCACCGTCGGGCGCGCGCCGTGGCGCTTGAGCCAGCGGGCCACGACGAAGCCGTCACCGCCGTTGCCTCCCTTGCCGCAGACGATCACGACCCTCGCCCCGCGGCGGGGAGCTCCCAGCGACGGGAGCGCGGCGACGATCGCCTCGGCGGCGCCGCGGCCGGCGTTCTCCATGAGGGTCGCGCCCGGGATGCCGAGCTCGCCGATCGCCCGCTGATCGAGCCGCCGCATGTCCTCGGCGGTGAAGACGCCCAGCACGGTTATCTCCCGGCGGGCAGCGAGACCGCCTGGACGAGGAAGTCGGCGAGGATGGCCACGTAGATCTCGCGCCAGTCGGTGCGCGCGGCCCTGGGAAGCTCGAAGTGCAGCGCGCGCTTCGGCAATCGCAAGATACCGTCGCGCTTGGCGCCCGACGCGGCGTAGCGCAGCGTACTGGCGGGCTCGACGAAGATCTCGAAGCACGGCGCCTCACGGTTCGTGCGCAGGTGGGCGTCGCGGATCAGCTCCAGGAGTGTCCGGAGCCGCAGAGCTTCTTCGCGATCGACGCCCACCGTCGCGATCTCGATCCGGTCGGCGACGTCGCGATGGTTGTTGCCGTGGATCTCGGCGTAGAAGAGCAGCGGCCCCTGGGCGACCTCGCGCACCCGCTGCTCGTAGGCTCGGTACACCTGCCGGGCGCCTTCGCTCGCGACTTCTTCGGATGCCGGGCGCCCGGGGGTGCCCTCGAGGGGCCGGTTGACCTGATAGCGCCTGCCGGGGCTCTCGCGGGTGTCCGGCTCGAGGTTGAAGCCGGTGGCGACGACGACGCCGAACCCGGTACGCCGGCCGAGCTCCGTCGCGATCTCCCCGGTCCGCGCGTCCGAGGTGCCGTGCGGCGCCGCGATCACCAGACCGGGCCGTCCGCTCTGTGCCGAGAACTTTCCCTGCAGACCCTCGAGGCCTGGAGGTGCGCTCCCGGAGGACGCGCAGCCGGACGCGACGAACGATCCGAGCGCCAAGCTAGTCGCCCACCAGAATCGCGTGCGCGAGCGCATAGTCACCTTCGTGGGTCAGCGAGAGCAGCATCCGGCTCCCCCCCTTGACCAGGCCGATCTCCCTGGCTCGCCCCGAGAGGATGAGGCTCGGCGCCTCCTCGCGCTCGCGACGCACCTCGAGCTCGCGCCAGCGCACGCCCATCTGGAGTCCGGTGCCCAGCGCCTTGAACCCGGCCTCCTTCGCGGCGAACCGTGCCGCGAAGTGAGGCGCCGGATCACGGCGAGACCGACAATAGCTGATTTCGTCGTCCGTGAAGACACGCTCGACGAAGCGCTCCTGCCAGCGATCGATCGTCGTGCGCATTCGAGGAATGCTGACGAGGTCGACGCCGAGTCCGGTGATTCTCACTGGTCGCCGATTTTCGAGCGGATGAGCCCGGCGAGCTCGTCGGCCATCGCCTGGATGCGGGCACCGTCGGCGCCCTCGATCATCACCCTGGCGAGCGACTCGGTCCCGGAGTACCGGATGAGGACGCGGCCCCGGCCGCTCATCTCCTGCTCGAACGCCGCGCGCCGCGCGGCGACCCCGTCGATGGAATCGATCGGCGGCTTGGAGCGCACCGGCACATTGATGAGCACCTGGGGGAACTTGGTGAGGCAGGTCGCCAGCGATGCCAGAGGCTCGCCGGTCTCGACGGCCACGCTGAGCAGGGCGAGCGCGGACAGGATGCCGTCCCCCGTCGGCGCGTGGTCCAGGAACAGGAGATGGCCCGACTGCTCGCCGCCGAGATTCGCGCCGAGCCGCTGCATCTCCTCGGACACGTAGCGGTCGCCGACCTGCGTCTTGACCACGCGGATCCCGCCGGCCTCGAGGGCCTGGTCGAGGCCGAGGTTGGCCATGACCGTGGTCACCACGATGTTCTGCTTCAGGCGCTGGCGCGAGGCCATGTGCCGCCCGGCGATCGCCAGCGCGTAGTCGCCGTCCCGGATCTCGCCGGCGTGGTCGACCGAGATGAGCCGATCGCCGTCGCCGTCGAACGCGAATCCGATCGAGGCCCCGACAGCCCGCACCTTCTTCTGGAGCTTCCCGGGATGGAGCGCGCCGAAGCCGGCGTTGATGTTGATGCCGTCCGGCCGGGCGCCGATGGTCAGCACCCGGGCGCCGAGACGGCGGAACACACGGGGCGCCACGCGGTACGTCGCGCCGTGGGCGCAGTCGAGCGCGACCGTGACCGTGCTCAGATCGAGCGGGAAGCAGCCGCACAGGAACTCGACGTACTCACTCTCGGCCTGGTCGTAGTCGACGAGCTCGCCGATCTTCGCGCCGCGCGCACGGGGTGCCCGATCCGAAGCGGCGAGCCGCTGCTCGATCTCGGCCTCCCACGCGTCGGGGAACTTGGTGCCTTCGGAGGAGAACAGCTTGATGCCGTTGTCCGCGAACGGGTTGTGCGACGCGCTGAGCACGATGCCGCCGTGCGCCTGGAGACGCCGCGTCAGCAGCGCGATGCCGGGCGTGGGGAGCACGCCGACGGAAAAGCAATCAGCACCGGAGGATAGCGCTCCGGAGATGAGGGCCGTCTCGAGGAGCGGACCCGAGCGCCGTGTGTCGCGACCGATCACGATCCGGGCGTGACTCACACCGTGGTCCACCTGGAGCGTCGCGACGAGCTGGCGGCCCACACGAAACGCCAGCTCGGGGGTCAGGGGCTCTTCGTTGGCGACACCGCGGATCCCGTCAGTACCGAACAGACGCGTCATCGTGAGCTCATTTCGTGGGTTCGCCTCATACGAGGGGACACTCCGTCCATTATAGGGTGGGCGCTGCCCGACGAATGCGTTCGACTACGCGGATCGCGTCGTGTGTTTCGGTCACGTCGTGGGCGCGGATCAGGGACGCCCCGTTCCACACCGCCACCGCCGTCGCGGCCAGCGAGGCCGCCAGCCGGTCGTCGGTGGCCGGCCGACCTATGATTGCGCCGAGAAAGGACTTTCTCGACACGCCCACGCAGAGCGGGCGCCCCAGGCCTTCGAGCTCGCCGAGCCCCGCCAGCACCGCGGCGTCCCACTCATCCCATGGGATCCCTTCGGCCCTGAAGAACCCGATGCCCGGATCGAGAACGATCCGCTCATCAGAAATCCCTGCGTCACCGGCACGTTGGAGCGCTTCGATGAGAAGCGACTTCACCGCGGTGAGGGGTCGCAATCCGGATGGGACACCCGTGGGAAACGCCATCCGGATGGCGCCCGCGCCACGCTCGCGAACGAGCGCCGCGACCCCGGGGTCGCGGAGTCCCGACACATCGTTGATGACGCAGGCGCCGGCATCGAGCGCAGCACGCGCCGGCCCGGACCGGGTCGTATCGGCCGAGATCGGTACGGGCACCTTTGCGGCGAGGGCCTCGACGGCGCGGGCCAGGCGCTCACGCTCGTCGGCGGCGCTGACGGTCGCGGT
>CAYVHH010000572.1:0-14043 GCA_964450175.1 uncultured bacterium
GCGGAGGCTCGGGAGGCCGCGCGGCACCACACGGCTCGTGCCCTGCATGTGTATCAAGACGACGACGGTACGGTCCGGATCCGAGGGCGGCTCGCCCCGGAGGTAGGCGCGCTGCTTCTGAAGGCGCTTGAGGCGGCGCGAGAGAGCTTGTATCAGCGGCGACGTGAGGAGGCTCCCGATGCCGACCACCCGACGATGGAGCAGCAACAGGCGGACGCCCTGGCATTGCTTGCCGAGACCGCGCTTCACCACGGCATGAATCCCGGCGGCCCGGGAGAGCGCTACCAGGTCGTGGTCCACGTCGACGCCGCCGTCCTGGTTGACGCCGACCAAACGGGGCAGTCCGTGCTCGAGGGCGGCATGCGCGTTCCGGCCGGAACGTCGCAGCGTCTGGCCTGCGATGCCACCCGGGTCGTCATGCGTCACGACGCCGAGGGGCGTGTGATCGAAGTCGGCGCCCGGACCCGCACGATTCCGCCGGCGATACGACGGGCACTCCAGCATCGAGACCAGGGCTGTCGCTTCCCGGGCTGCGGCGTACGCTTCGGCGAGGGCCATCACATCCGTCAGTGGGCCCATGGCGGCCCGACCACGCTCTCGAACCTCACCATGCTGTGTCGTCGGCACCATCGCGCGGTTCACGAGGAGAGGTACCAGGTCGAACGCCGGCCGGACGGCGAGCTTCAGTTCAGGCGACCCGACGGGTGGGTCATCCCGGAGGTGCCGCGGTCTCCCGATCTGCCGTCGGATCCCGTGGCCGCGATTCGCATGCGGAATGAGGGGAACGGACTCGCCCTGCACGCGCACACGGCAATGCCGCTCTGGCTGGGCGAGCGTCTCAACGTGGGCTACGCGATCGACGTGCTGCATCCCTTGGCGCGCGGCGAGTAGCCCTCACTTCCGCCCTCGCGGCACAGGAGCACCAACGCGGCCGTCGCGAAGGTGTTCAAGGTCGGATCGAGCGGGAGGCGACGCGTGAAGCGTCGCACCGAATCAGTTGCGCTCGGCGAGAGTCTGACGAACGCGCCGCAGCTCTTCCTTGAACGCCGCGGCGTCACGGGCCTGAGGATATCGCGTCAGATAGCGCTCCCATTCCGAGGCGCCCCGGTGAAGCTCGCCGAGCTTGACGAGCACGGTGCCGCGGTCGCGCACGTGCATCGGCGTGTCGGTCTCCACGACGAGCAGCCGGTCGATGACGGCGAGCGCTTTCGCCCAGTCCCCGCGGCGGGCGTAGATACCCTGGAGGTTCCGGAGCATGCGGACGACGATCTGGGCCTTCGTCGCCGGGACGAAATGCGCGTCGGTGAGCTCGACCTGGCGCCCGACGGCGCGCGAGGCGATCGCCTCGGCCTCGTCGCGCTCCAGCCGCCGGCCGCCGCCGAACGGATCCAAGAGCAGCAGCTCGTCACCGACGCGAGCGCCCACGCAGAAGTGGCCCGGCAGGCCGATGCCGAGAATCTCCAGCCCGACCCGCCGCCCGACCTCCATGATGAGCACCGAGAGCGTGATCGGGATACCGAGCTGGCGATCGAGGACGTCGTTGAGGCAGCTGTTGCGCGGATCGTAGTAGTCGTCGGCGTTACCGCGGAAGCCGGCTTCGTCGAACAGGAAGTCGCGCAATCGCTCGAGGGCGCGGCGCCGATCGCCGAGCTTCGCCGCCGCCGAGCGCGCCGCGAGCTGGTCCAGCCGCGTGAGCGAGTGCTCGGGCACCAGGTCGGGATACTCGATCCGCGCCACCGCCAGCGCGGCGCCGCCGAGATCGATCTCGGGGCCGCTCACGAGGCCCCGGAAGTCGTTGAGCGCGCGGTCGAGGCTCACAACTCTCTTAGCAGCCCGGGGCGTGGTGGATGCCCGCGGTCGCCAGCGCCTTCTTCTGGAGCTCGTCGGCCAGCTCCAGGGTCCGGCGGGCCGCGCGGGTCGCCGCCGCCTGAAGGTCGGGCGTGGTCGCGAGCCGGAGCAGGAGCGTACGCCCGAGCTCGTGGTGATAGCGCTCGTCCGGCTCGATCACGTCGCGGTACATCGCGGCCGTCTCGCGATCCCCCGCGTGGTCGCAGAACTCGATGAACTGCCGGTTCTTCACGACCGCGATCGCCTCGCGGGTGAACTGGCCGGCCGCGACCCGCTCGACCGTCGACGTGAGCGTATCGAGATACTGGAACAGGGGGCCGTAGCCCTTGGCGAGCGGATCGAATGATTTCGCGTCGAACCCGAGCGCGCGCAGCCGCTCGGCGATCATCCGGTAGTGCTTGGCCTCGTCGCCGACCTGCCGGGCGAGCGCCAGCTTCACGTCGACGTCGTCGGTGGTGACGAGCCAGCGCGCGGCGATCTCGGTCGCCTCGATCTCGTTCCGGAGCGCCACCTTGAGGAGATTGAGCACGTTCAGGTCGCCCTCGACCTCGGGCTTCAGAGTATCGGCGGGCGCCAGCAGGCTCAGGCGCTGCCGGTTCTCGCCGTCGAGCTGGGCGACGAACTCCTGGGCGGTCATGCGGTCACTCCTTCTTTCAGCAAGCGCGGCAGCTCCTGGGTGAGCGTCTCTTTCGTCACGACGCGATCGCAGCGCGAGTGCCAGGGCTGAGTCTGCCGGCCCAGCGCGTGGGTCGTATACCCGAGCACGGGCGGGCGGCCGTCGGCGAGCGCGGCGAACATTCGGTCGTAGTCGTAGCCGGCGGTCAGGTCGATCAGCACGAGCCGCGGCCCGTGCGCGAGGGAGGCCTCGATCTGCTCGGGCGTTCGCGCGAACTCGACCCGCACCCCGGCGAGCCGGCCTGTCTCCCGGATACGCGCGACGAAGAACAGGTCGCTGACGACGGCGAGGACCGGCGCCCCACCATCCCCGGCCCCGCCGGGATCAGTCGTCTTGTTCACGGATGCCGAGCCAGTGCTTGTTCCACTCGGCGACGTGGGAGAGCGTGGTGAGGTTGCGCATGCGATCGAGGTAGACCAGCCCGTTCAGATGGTCGGTCTCGTGCTGGCAGACGCGCGCGAAGAAGTCCTTGGCGATGACGTCGATGGCCTGGCCCTCGCGGTCGAGGCACTGCAGGCGCACCGAGGTGTGGCGCGGCACCATCCCGCGCATGTCGGGGACCGACAGACAGCCCTCCCAGCCGTCTTCCATCTCGTCGGTGAGCGGAGTCACGACCGGATTGACGAGGACCATCAGGGGCACCGCCGGCGCGTCCGGGTAGCGGGGATTGCCGAGCACCTCGATGACGGCGATCTGCTTGAGGGTGTGCACCTGGGTGGCGGCCAGCCCCGCGCCGTCGTACTCGCGCATCGTCTCGATCATGTCGTCGATGAGCCGCTGGACCACCGGCGCGCGGAGCGACGCGGGATCGACCCGCTCGGCGACCTTCCGCAGCACCGGGTGGCCGAGCCGCGCGACTTTCAGAATGGCCATGATCGAATCAATCCTACCATGGCCGGCGGCTAGCTCTTCGTGGCCAGCGCGCGCCAGATCTTCTCGGGGGTCAGCGGCATGTCGAGATGGGTCACGCCGAACGGCGCCAGCGCATCGACGACGGCGTTCACCACGACCGGCGGGATCCCGATCGTCCCGGCCTCGCCGATTCCCTTGACGCCCAGTGGATTGTTCGGCGACGGCGTGTGGGCGTGCCCGATCTCGGCATGCGGGACGTCGTCCGCCCGTGGGACCGCGTAGTCCATGAGCGTGCCGGCGAGCAGATGGCCGTCGCGGTCGAGAACCGCGTCTTCCATCATCACCTGGCCCCAGCCCTGGGCGAGCGAGCCTTCGAGCTGACCGTCGGCCAGGAGCGGGTTCACGATCGTGCCGGCGTCGTCGAGCCACACGATGCGCTCGGGCGTCACGGTACCCGTATCGCGGTCGATGCGAATCGACACGACGAAGGCGCCGGCGCTCCACACCTCGCCCTCGGCCGTGAAGAAGCGCGTGGCCTCGAGCCCCGGCTCGGTGCCGGCCGGCAGCCCCGTGCCGCGGTAGGCGAACTCCGCCACCCGTGCCCAGGTGACGTGGCGCCCAGGCGCGCCGACGACTCCGAAGCCGCCGTCGACCGGAACGACATCTTGTGGACTCGCCTCGAGCATGCTCGCCGCGAACGTACGCGCCTTCTCGCGCACGTCGCGCGACGCCAGCGCGAGCGCCGAGCCGCCGAGCGCGGTGCTCCGGCTGCCGAACGTACCGATCCCCTGCGGCGCGCCGTGCGTGTCGCCGTGGCGAACGGTCACCGCCTCCGGCGACACGCCGAGCGCGTCGGCGATGATCTGCGCGAACGTCGTCTCGTGGCCCTGGCCGTGTGCGCTCGAGCCGGTGACGGCGAGCACGGCGCCGGTCGCCTCGACCCGTACCTGCCCGCTCTCCCAGCCGAGCCCCGACGGCTCGACGTACGTCGCGACGCCCACGCCGACCACCTCACCGCGGGCGCGTCGTGCCGCTTGCTCACGGCGCAGCCCGACGTAGTCGGCGATGGCGAGCGTCCGAGCCAGCAGGTCGGCGTAGTCGCCCGAGTCGTAGACCTGTCCGGTCGCGGTCCTGAACGGAAAGCGCTCCTTGGGGATGAGATTGCGCCGGCGCAGCTCGACCGGATCGACCTTCAAGGTGCGCGCGGCCTCGTCGACGAGCCGCTCGATCAGGAACGCCGCCTCCGGACGCCCTGCACCGCGATAGGCGCCGATCGGCGGTGTCGTGGTGAACACGCCGACCGACTCGATGTCGACGTGCTCCACCAGATAGGAGCCCGGCAGACAGCGGCCGTGGTTCTGGGGCGTGCCGCCGACTGTGACGGCGAGGCTCGACCCGAGCGGCTGGCGGATTCGCGCCCGCAGCCCGGTGATCCGGCCGTCGGTGTCGAGCGCCAGCTCGCCGGTCGATTTGCCGCCGCGGCCGTGATTGGTCGTGAGCAGATCTTCCGAGCGGGTGGACATCCACTTGACCGGCCGGCCAAGTCGGCGCGCGAGCCACGCGACAAGGATCTCCTCGCGATAGGGGCCGCCCTTCACGCCGAACCCGCCGCCGACGTCGGGAGCGATCACGCGAACGCGCGCCTCGTCGAGACCGAGCATGCGCGCCAGGGAGGAGCGGATCCTGAACGGCGACTGCGTCGACGTCCACATCGTGAGCTCGCCGGTGTCGGGGTCCCAGCGCGCGAGGGCGCCGCGCGGCTCCATCGGCACGCCGCAGAGGCGCTGCTGCTGGACGGTCAAGGTCACGCGGTGAGCCGCGTCGCGGAACGCGCGGTCCGCGTCGCCGTGGCGCCAGGCCACGGTGAGCGCACGGTTGTCACGGCTCACCGGCACCACTTGCGCGGCGCCCGCCGTCAGGGCGCCGTCGGCATCGGAGACGCCCTCGAGCGGCTCGTACTCGATCGCGAGCCGATCGACCCCGTCCGACGCCGCGTAGGTCGACTCGGCGACCACCGCGGCGACGGGCACGCCCTGGGCCCGGACGACGTCGGCGGCGAGCAGCGGGTAGTCGGGAACGAGCGTGCCGGGCGCCAGTCGCATCAGCGGGACCGGCCCGACCGCGCCGAGATCTCCGGCGACGAAGACCGCGACCACGCCCGGCGTCGTTCGCGCCGCGGCGGTGTCGAGCGCGCGAATCCGCGCGTGCGCGTGAGGGCTCCTCGCGAGAATCAGGTGCAGGACGCCGGCGAACTTCAGATCATCGACGAACCGTCCGCGGCCGGTGACGAGCGTCCGGTCTTCCCGGCGCTTCATCGGCCGTCCGACCCATCCGGTTGGCTCGGCTCCGTGCGTCACGTGCGTCCACCTTTCGGGCGATAGCCGACGAGCTCGAGCAGGTTGCCGTCGGGATCGAGGAAGTAGAGGCAGTCGTGGTCACCCCAGTCGATGGGCGCGTGAAACGGCACGCCGCGTGCGGTGAAGAGCGCCTGGGCGGCCTGCAGATCGTCCCAGCCGACCTCGAAGGCATGGTGGCTCTTGCCGAGCGGGTTGCGGACGTGCTCGAGATCGGCGGGGGCGCGATCGGGTCTCAGGAAGAGCGCGCACGACGTCTCGCCGCCGCGCATGACCACCTGATCCGCGAGCCGCATCTGGACCGACATGCCGAGCACGTCGCGATAGAAGCTCTCGGCTCGTCCGAGATCCGCGACGTCGACGCCGAAGTGATCCAGACGCTTGACCCTCACGGCGCCACCGCACCCGCGTGGTCGAGCTTCTGGAGCGCCCACGCGGCGGCGTGCCGCACCACCGCGTCCTCGTCGCCGAGCGCCCGGTCGAGCACACCCGCGGCGCGTCGCTCGCCGCGGTTCGCCAGCACGATCGCCGCGTTTCGAAGAAGGCCCGCCCGCTTCGTCCGCGTGATCGCCGAGCCGCGGAATCGCGCGCGAAACGCCTCGGGATCGAGCTCGAGCAAGGCCTCCAGCGGTCCGAGCGACCCGGTCGGCGCGAGCGCCGGCTCGTGGCCCGGCTCGGCCTTGCGGTTCCACGGGCACACTTCCTGGCACACGTCGCAGCCGAAGAGCCACCCGCCGATCTGGTCGGCGAGCTCGCCGGCGATGTCACCGCGGTGCTCGATGGTGAGGTACGAGATGCAGCGGCGCGCGTCGAGCATGTACGGCGCCGCGAACGCCCGTGTCGGGCAGGCGTCGAGACAGGCCGTGCAGGTCCCGCAGCGATCGGGCTCGCGCTGATCGAACGGCAGCTCGGCGGTCGTGAGCACGACACCGATGAAGAAGTAGGAGCCGAGCGCGGGAGTCAGGAGATTCGTGTTCTTGCCGACCCAGCCGAGGCCCGCCCGGGCGGCCAGGTCGCGCTCGAGCACCGCGCTCGAGTCCACCGCGACCCGGCTCGCGACGTCGCCACCCACGGCCGAGCCGATGAGCTCCGCCAACTCGGCCAGGCGCGGTCGGATCACCTCGTGGTAGTCGCGACCTCGGGCGTAGCGCGAGACGGGCCGCCAGTCGTCGTCGGGGCTCGAGCCCGGGTTGTAGCTCATCGCGACGGCCACGACCGAACGACACCCCGGCAGCAGGCGCGCGGGATCGAGCCGGTCGGCGCGACCGCGATCGAGATAGCCCATCGTGCCGGCGTACCCGGCATCGAGCCACGCCTCGAACGCCGCGCCATGCTCCGGGGGCGCGGCCGGGCCGATCGCGACTCGATCGAAGCCGAGCGCCCTCGCCCGCGCCTTGACGATCGACTCAAGGGCGAGGCCGACCAGGCTCACGCCTTGCGCGCCTTGACGACCAGCTGGGCGCGCGTCAGCGTCCGCCCGCCGTCCTCGAGGAACTTCACGTACTTGAACCAGCGGCCGTCGACCTTCCACCGCTCCTGGAGCCCGACCGCCGCCGCGAGGCCTTCCTCGACCGACGAGAAGGCCTTCACATCGCGCTCGACCTCGAGGTGCTCGACCGCGAACCCGGTCCGCTTGAGGAGCCGGCGCACGCCCGTCTCGCCGTATGCGAAGCGCGAGGGCCGGCCCGTCTCCTTCCATTGATCGTTGTGGAGGGCGACGAACGCGAAGACCTGACCCGCGCGGAGCGCGCGGCTCGCCCGCTCGGCGATCGCGTCGGACATGCAGAGGTACGCGACGACCAGGTCGGGCTTGAACGGCACGTACTCTTCGACTTCGATGTCGCCGACGACGAAACGGACGTTGGTGAGCTTGGCGGCGGCGGCCTTGCGACGCGCCTCGTCGATCGCGCGCGCGTCGCGATCGACTCCGACGACGGCGCGGCAGAGCGGCGCCAGCGCCAGCGCCACCCGGCCCGAGCCGGTCCCCGCATCCAGCACGGTCAGCTGGTGGAGCGGCTCGCTCTTGAGTCGCTCGAGAAACGCCGCGCTGAGCTCCTCGCCCGAATCGGCCGGTCGGCTCTCAGCCGGTGACGGCGCCATCGGATGCACTCCCGACGAGGCGCGCGTACTTCGCCAGCGCGCCCCAGGTGTAGCGCGGCTTCGGGCGCTTGACGCTCTTGAGCCGCTTCTTGATCTCGGCGGTCGACAGCTCCACGTCGAGCTTGCGCTTCTTGATGTCGATCACGATCGTGTCGCCGTTGCGAAGCGCCGCGATCGGTCCGCCCTCGGCGGCTTCGGGCGCGATGTGGCCGATCATGAATCCGTGGGTCGCGCCCGAGAAGCGCCCGTCGGTCATCAGCGCGACGGTATCGCCCAGGCCCGCGCCCTGGAGCGCGCCGGTCACGTGCAGCATCTCGCGCATGCCCGGCCCGCCCTTGGGGCCTTCCCAGCGGATGACGATGACGTCGTTGGGCTTGATCTTCCCCGCCTTCACGGCCGCGAACGAATCCTCTTCGCGCTCGAACACGCGGGCCGGGCCGCGATGGAAATCGCGCTTCTGGCCCGAGACCTTGGCCACGCACCCGTCGGGCGCGAGATTGCCTCGGAGGATCACGAGCCCGCCCTCGGGCTTGAGCGGATCGGAGAGCGGCCGGATGACCTTCTGGCCCGGCGCCTCGCGGCCGGCGCGCGCTTCCTCGGCGATGGTCCGTCCGGTCACGGTCAGCGCGTCGCCGTGGAGCAGACCGGCGTCGAGCAGCCGCTTGGCCACGACCGCCATACCCCCGGCATCGTGCATCTCGGGCGCCGTGTAGTTCCCCCAGGGCCGCATGTCGGCGAGCAGCGGCGTCTTGCGCGAGACCTTGTCGAACTCGTCGATGTCGAGCTTGACGCCTGCCTCCTTGGCGACGGCGAGCAGGTGCAGGACCGCGTTGGTGGAGCCGCCCGTGGCCATCACGCCGGCGATCGAGTTGTGCAGCGACTTGCGCGTGATGAGCTGCCGCGGCAAGAGCCCCTTCTTCAAGATTTCCATCGCGAGCTTGCCGGTCTCGAAGGCGACTTCCTCTTTGCGCGGGTCGGTGGCCGTCACGCCGTTGAACCCCATCGGCGACACGCCGAGCATCTCGAACGCCGTCGCCATGGTGTTCGCGGTGAACTGGCCGCCGCAGGCGCCGGCGCCCGGGCACGCGCGGCTCTCGATCTCGTTCAGCTCCTTGGCGTCGATCTTCTTGGCGTTGAAGGCGCCGATCGCCTCGAACACCTCCTGGATCGTGAGGCGGCGGCCCTTGTACTCGCCGAAGGCGATCGAGCCTCCGTAGAGCATGACGCTCGGCAGGTTGAGCCGCGCCATCGCCATCACCATCGCCGGGATGGTCTTGTCGCAGCCGGAGATGCCGACGAAGCCGTCGAGGAGATGGCCGCGGACGACCAGCTCGACCGAATCCGCGATCGTCTCGCGGCTGACCAGCGAGGCCTTCATGCCCTCGGTGCCCATCGCGATGCCGTCGGTGATGCTGATCGAGTTGAACTCGATCGGCGTGCCGCCGGCGGCGCGGATGCCTTCCTTCACCTTCTCGGCCAGCTTGCGGTGGTTCCAGTTGCAGGGAGTGATCTCGATCCAGCAGTGGGCGACGCCGACCAGCGGACGCTTGAGGTCCTCGTCGGTGAAGCCGATCGCCTTGAAGTACGAGCGGGCGGCCGCGCGGTCGGGGCCGTCCACGAGGACCCGGCTCTGGTGTCGGGGATCGAACGTCATGCCGATGTCTCCTTCTGTCGCTTGGCGACGAGGAACGTGAACTTGCCTTGCTGCACGACCTCGCCGTGCTGATCCAGTATCGTGCGCTCGTCCACGACCAGCCCGCCGTCGCGCAGCGGCCGCTTCGAGACGATCCGCGAGCGGGTGTGCATCGTATCGCCCACCCGCAGCTCCTTCATGATCTTCCAGTCGAGACCGACGAAGGCCTGCACCGCCATCGGCGGGTCTTTGACCCGCCAGCCGAGCCCGATGGCCATGCACAGCGGCAGGACGTCCGGGATCCCGCCCGAGTCCATCTCGCGAGTCAGTCCCTGGTACATCTCCACGTGGGCCGCGGTCACGGTGATGGCGGGCGTGAGCTGGACCTTGTCGACCACGACGTCCTCGAAATAGGTGGCGGCGGTCACGGACGTTTCTGCACGACCAGGTCGGTCTGGCCCTGCTGGACGACCTCGTCGCGCTGGTTGAGGATCGTGCGGTCGAGCGTGATCTGTCCGCGATCGGGTTTGTCGAGATTTTTCTTGTCCACCACCCTCGCCCGCAGCCTGATCGTGTCGCCGATCTTGACCGGCGCCTTGAACTTCCAGCGCAGCCCGCCGAAGCCGAGCGTGGCGTACGGCGCGGTGGCCCGCGTGAACAGCCCGGACTGGATGGCCAGGCACAGGAGGCCGTGCGCGATGCGCTCACCGAAGATCGTCTGCTTCATGAACTCGGCGTCGGTGTGCAGGACGTTGTAGTCGCCGGAGAGCCCGGCGAACATCACGATGTCGGCCTCGGTCACGGTGCGCCCGGGGGACTCGTACTCCTCGCCGAGCTCGATCTCGTCGAAGTAGCGCCTCGGATCGGCCATGGGCGCCGCCCAGAATAGCACAGGGGCGCGCGGGGTTCGGCCTGGCCGCAGAAGTTTGCGGCACCGCCCGGCGGAGCCTAAAATGGAATCCGATTCGCGTGCGTGCAACACATTGATCTGCAACCTTCCGGCTCAAGGAGGAGCACCGCATGGCAGACTCTCTCAAATCCAACCTGACGCGTCGCACATTTCTCAAGGGAGCTGGAGTCGCGACGGCGGCCGCGGTTGGGCCCACCATCATCGTCCGCTCGGCTCGGGCCAAGTCGGACACGCTCAAGATCGGGCAATGGACCCATTTCGTACCCGCCTTCGACGAGTGGTTCGACAAGAAGTACTGCCCGGAGTGGGCCGCGAAGAACGGCGTCAAGGTCGTCGTCGACCACATATCGGTGAACGACCTGCGGGCCCGGGCGGCCGCCGAGGTCTCCGCCAAGAAGGGTCACGACCTGTTCGGCTTCCTGGATCCGCCCCCGGCCTACGAGAACGTGGTCATGCCGATGAACGACGTGGTCACCGAGTGCGAGCAGAAGTACGGCAAGCTCGTGAACCTCGCGCAGCGCGCCACGTTCAACCCAAAGACCAAGAAGTACTTCGCGATCTCCGACAACTGGGTGCCCGACCCGCTCCACTACCGCAAGGACGCGTGGGGTGAGATCGGCATGAAGCCCGACACCTGGGAGCACATCCGCGAGGGCAGCCGCAAGATCAAGGAGAAGAGCGGCATGCCGGCCGGATTCGGCATCTCGCAGGAGCTCGACACCAACATGATGCTCCGGGCGCTCCTCTGGTCGTTCGGCGCGCAGGAACAGGACGAGTCGAGCACGAAGGTGATGATCAACTCCAAGGGGACGGTCGAGGCCATCAAGCTGATGACCGCCATCTACAAGGAGTCGGAGACGGCCGAGGTCTTCACCTGGGACCCGTCGTCCAACAACCGGTTCTTCGTCTCCGGCAAGGGCCACATCATCCAGAACGCGATCTCGGCCATCCGCACGCTCGAGAAGCAGAACCCCGAGCTGGCGAAGAAGGCCGGCCTCGCGCTGCCGGCGGCCGGGCCCTCGGGCAAGCGCATGGCCTCCGAGCACCTGCTGCACTGCTACGTCGTCTGGCAGTTTGCGGAGAATCCCGAGATGGCCAAGAAATTCATCATCGACCTGATCGGGAGCTACAACGACGCGTTCCTGGCCAGCGAGTTCTACAACTTCCCGTCGTTCTCCAAGTCGGTCAGCGACATCAAGGGCAAGCTGGCCGCCGACAAGGTGAACCCCGAGGAGTACGCGATCCTGGGCGACTTCGAGAAGCACAGCGCGTACCCCGGCTATCCCGGACACACCACCGCCGCGATGGACGAGGTGTTCAACACCTTCGTCATCCCGGACATGTTCGCCCGCGTCGCCAAGGGCGAGCAGTCGGCCGAAGACTCTGCCAGGCAGGCCGAGGCGGATATGAAGCGCATCTTCGCGAAGTGGAACAAGTAGGACCACGATCACGGTCTGACGCACCAGAGGCCCCGCTCGGCGGGGCCTCTGCACGTCCGCGCTCCAAGCGCTCGCTGCTCGATCGCGAGAGCTTCCTCGGTCCGGTCATGATCCTGCCGGCCGTCCTCTACGTGCTCGCGCTGGTGGGGTTCCCGTTCTGCCTGTCGGTCTACCTGGCGCTGAGCGACGCCAAGATCGCCAGCAACACCTACGGCTTCGTCGGCCTCGAGAACATCCGGAGCGCCCTCCAGAGCCCGACCTTCGTGAAGTCGCTCGGCAACACGTTCATCTTCACGATCGCCTCCCAGATCCTGGTGCTGGTGCTCGGCAAGATCCTCGCGACCTGCCTCACCAAGTCATTCGTGGGCAAGTCGTTCTTCCGCTTCCTCATCCTGCTGCCGTGGGTCGCGCCGATCTCGCTCGGGACGATCGGCTGGAAGTGGATGCTGGACTCGCTCTACAGCCCGGTGAACTGGGTGCTCCAGGCGCTGCACATCGTGGGCAAGGACACGTGGCCCATGTGGTTCGGCGAGCGCGATCTGGCGATGGCGTCGGTGATCGCCGTCCACGTGTGGCGCCTGCTGCCCTTCTCGACCGTGATCATCCTGGCCGGCCTCACCTCGATCCCGCGCGAGGTCAACGAGGCGGCCGAGGTGGACGGCGCCGGATTCTGGTCGCGCGAGTTCCTGATCGTGCTGCCGCTCTTGCGTCCGATCCTCACCGTCGCCGCGCTCTTCGGGATCATCTTCGCCTTCACCGACATGACGGTGATCTACGTCCTGACGCGCGGCGGCCCCGCCCAGGGGACGCAGGTGCTCTCGAGCCTCGCCTTCTTCACCGGTATCCTCGGCGGCGATCTGGCCGGCGGCGCCGCGATCTCGCTCTTCCTGTTCCCGGTGCTCGTGGTCGTCGCGGTCGTCATGTTGCAGGTCGCCCGCCGCACCGAGGTGACCTGAGTGGCGAAAGCGGGACGCGTGC
Source organism: uncultured bacterium (assembly GCA_964450175.1). Lineage (GTDB taxonomy): Bacteria > Methylomirabilota > Methylomirabilia > Rokubacteriales > CSP1-6 > AR31. Next base: position 12,791 of record CAYVHH010000572.1, read on the forward strand.
GGAAGCTCATCGACCGGACGGTGCTCTACGCCACCGTCACCGCCTTCGCGGCGGTGCTGGCGTTTCCCTTCTACTGGATGCTGCTGGCGACCTTCAAGACCGATCGTGACCTCTACGATCTGAAGAACAACCCGCTCATCTTCAACGACCACCCGACCCTGGCGAACCTCAGGCTCCTGTTCGAGAAGACGCTCTACCTCACGTGGGTCTGGAACACCGTGATCGTCGGCGCGCTCGTCGTCCTGATCACCCTGGCGCTGGCGCTGCCGGCCGGCTACGCGCTCGCCCGGCTGACCGGCAAGTGGGGCGAACGGCTGGGCATCGCGATCTTCTTGACCTACCTGGTGCCCTCGACCCTGCTGTTCATCCCGATGTCGCGCATCGTGGCGACCCTCGGCCTGCAAGACACCCTGTGGGCGCTGGTCGTCGTCTACCCGTCGTTCACGATCCCGTTCTGCGTGTGGCTCCTGATGGGGTTCTTCAAGTCGATCCCCAAGGACATCGAGGAAGCGGCGATGGTGGACGGCTGCAGCCGCGCGCGCGCGATCGTGCAGATCATCATGCCGATCTCGCTGGCCGGCATTCTGTCGGCGGTCATCTTCGCCTTCACTCTGACGATCCAGGAGTTCACGTACGCGCTGACCTTCATCACGTCGAGCGGGCAGCAGACGGTGGGCGTGGGGGTGCCGACGAACCTGGTCCGCGGCGACGTTTACTTCTGGGGCTCGCTGATGGCCGCCTGCCTGATCACCAGCATTCCGGTCGCGATCCTCTACAACCTCTTCCTGGACCGCTTCATCTCCGGCTTCACCGTGGGCGCGATCAAGTAGCGCCCTAACGGCTGGGCCAGAGCTTTGCCGTCAGGGTGCTGTTGTCGGAGAGGACAGCGTCGACGTTCATGACGAGGTCGCCGCCGGGGTTGCGCAGCAGCGTTCCGACGCCGTGGCCCTTCTCGCCCTCTATGATGAGGCGTCCATCTCTGATCACGATCTTGCCTTTTCCGCGAGACGTGCCGGTCGTTTGGGCGGACGCGACGTCGTACGAGCCGTCCTCCCGTATCGTCATCGTGACGTAGTCCGGCGCGACGCCGGACTGGTACACCATGCCTTTCCAGGTGCCAGCCACGGACTTGACGTCGGAGACCGTGACAGGGGTGACCGGCCCGAGGCTGGCGCATCCGACCAGCGAGACCGCGACTCCAACGACGACGGTGACGGTGAGAACGGTCCACAGCGATCGAGCGGCACGGGGTA
>CAYVHH010000573.1:0-10446 GCA_964450175.1 uncultured bacterium
CGCGCAAGCAGGTCGTGTATCGGATCCCGGGAATGGACGATGTGCAGGTCCGCCGAGGCGTCGTGTACAAGACGTCCGCAGACGGTCCGCTGCTGATGGATGTGTACTATCCGCCGGCCGGCGCCTCTTCGGAGCCCGCACCGCTGGTCGTCATCATCCTCGGCTACCCGGATCCGCAGAGCGACGGCCGGATGTTCGGACCGCTGACGTCATGGGCCCGCCTCCTCGCGATGAGCGGCATGGCAGCGGCCATCTACGGCACCAGCGCGCCGGCCGAGGACGTGCACGACGTCATCGCGTATCTTCGAGGCAATGCCGCGTCGCTCGGCATCGACCCGCATCGAATCGGCGTCTACGCCGGGTCGGCAAACGTGCCCGTCGCGCTGTCCCTGCTGATGCGCGACAGCGACTTCAGATGCGCCGCGCTCCTGAACGGATACACGTTCGACATCGACGGATCGACGGCATTCACCGAGGACTCACGCCAGTACGGCTTCGTCAACGCGACCGCGGGCCGGTCAGTGGACGATCTGCCCGCCGACGTGCCGCTGTTCGTGCTGCGCGCCGGCCGGGAACACATGCCCGGGGTCAACGCCGCGCTCGACCAGTTCGCGACCCGAGCCCTCGCCCGCAATCTGCCGCTGACGTTCGTCAACCATGCGACCGGGCCGCACGGCGCCGACATCTACGACGACACCGACGCGACGCGTCGGATCGTCAGGCTGGTCCTCGAGTTTCTGCGGCTACACCTCGAGACTCGCGAACGCTGACCATTCAGGGATGGCGCGGTTCGCCCCCGCCTGGCAGTGATCGCCGGCGGCGCCTCCGATGGAGCACCGCCGCCGCAACGCCAGGGCCGAACAGCAGAAGTGTCGCCGGTTCCGGAGTCGGCACGACGCCCGACACGTCGATTGACGCGCTTCTCGTGTCTCTGTTTGCGTTCGCTTCCGTATACATCTCAAGCTGATAGAGATGGTTCGTTTGAAAGAGCTGATCGAACGCCACGTTCGCGCAAGAACACTGCGGGTCGAATGTGATCGTGCCCGCGGGGCCGAAATCCGGAACCGGAGGCGAAGGCACCAGTCCCGTCCAGCTGTAGCCCTGGAGGAGTGTGTCGGTTGTGACGTCGTTGAGAGAGACGAATCCCTGGGAGAATGGGATGGCGTCATTGTTAAAGGTGATCCCCAGGGTCGCGACGCTGTCGGAGCCGACCGCAAAGCCCACGACGGATAGCGCTGATGCGAAGCTGTGAGCATCCCCTCCATCACTCCTATGGGCCGTTGTGAACGCAGAGACGTCAAACAGATCCGCAGTCGCGGTTGCCCGGACATTCGAGGTGTCAATCCCCGGCAGCGGATCCGCGACGAGCGTGTCGCTGATGGGCTCGCTCGATGAGAGGGTCTTGTTCTTTGTGAACGTGTCGACCGACGTCGACAGGGACGTGGTGAACTGTGAGTTGATCACCTCGACGGTGAGGGAGGCCGCCCGACTGTCGATCGGGAGCCCGCACGCGAGTAGGACTACGGCGCAGCCTATGGAACGAAATCGCATGACGCCTTCTTTCTTCAGCCCGCGGTTAACCGTGACCCGATGGCGAGAGCCGGTTACAAAAGTGTGCAATTTCTGCACCCCCTGACATGCTCTGGAAGCCAAGCAATTTCGTGCAATGTCACACGAAGCCGACCAGAAGACTCGCAGGGTGCCGCCTTAAGTCATCTTGAGGGCCGCCTTCCGACTGGCCCAGGGAAGAAAGTCTCCGCGTTGGCAAGCGGAAGTCCTCGGGTTAATCGCAAGCAAGTCGCGCGTGGTCAGATTTCGACCTCGGGTTTGGTGTTTGAGTGCGTCCAACTGGCAACAGCGCTCCCGGGATCCATTCACGCGACTGCTCGCCTCGGTAGCGGACATAGAGAATCTCCCGCAGCTTGCGCGCCGTTCCGAGCGCGCCGTTCCGAGTTCGCATGTATTCGACACTGACGACAACAGCTGGACAACACGCTCGATCAGGCGGCACGAGCGGGCGTTCGGGGGTTCGTCTCGAGGGCGTAGTGTAAAATCTTGGCCCAATCATGAACGTAGAACCCGCCACTATTCCGTCTCTGTCGATCGACCGTCTCGACCTGCGCGACCAGCAGCAGCTGGAAGACATCGGCTTCATGACCTGCATGACGCTGGTGCTGCTCGGGAACTACGCGCAGACCGGGCATTTCGGCGGGCCTCTCGCCTACACGCCGTTCAACGTCGCGACCCATCTGGCCGGCCGGGAACGTGGCGGCCTGCACTACGACTATCGCCGTCCCAAGCATCCCTACGGCGACAAGTTCATGCTGGCCGCGGGACACTGCGCACCCACCTGCTACGCGCTGTGGATGATCCTGGGCCAGGCGCTGTACCGGAAGCATCACGCGACGGGCGATCCCCGCTATCACGTGGCGCCGGACGTCGCGATGCTGCCGGTCGACGCGCTGGGATTCCGCCGCGGCGCCGGTGCCTTGAGGACCTTGCTCGCAGACCAGGGGCTGTCGGACCATCCGCTGTTCGCCCAGGCCAAGGGGCGAGGCATCCGGGCGCTGTCCGGGCACATCGAGTCCACCGATCTCACCAACGACGTCAACGGCGGCCCCTCGGGCGTCGGGGTCGCGACGGCCGCGGGAAAGGCGGCGTTCTGGGACATCGTGGGCGCCCCCATGGGGACGCCGAAGGTCATCGCGCTCGAGGGTGAGTTCGCCATGACCGAGGGACACGCCCAGGAGCTCAAGACCCAGGCCATCGCGCTGCAGGTCGGCAAGCGCCTGCGGATCTTCCTGTCCGACAACAACGCCGGCATCGACGATTCCTTGATCGGCGGCGTGGTGCCGAGCAAGTTCACGGGCTATCGCTTGATCGACCAGTGGACCTCGTACGGGTGGAACGTGCTGTCGCTGCCGAATGGTCACGACTACGACCAGATCGTGGGCGCGCTCCGGACCATGGAGGCCTGGGATCCGACGGATCGCCGGCCGATGATCGTGATCGGCACGACCACCAAGGGGTACTGGCCCGGCGCGGTGAACGGCAAGATCCCCGGCGCGGGCGACCAGGTAGTGGGCTCCCCGAGCCATCCGTACGGGATGAAGATGAACTCGGAATACTTCGTCGCGCTGGCGCGCACCTTCGAGGCGCGCTACGGTGTCGAGTTCCAGGGGATCAGCAAGGGACCGGTCACCGACCCGCGGGAGCGGCTCATCCAGTTCAAGACCAACATCGACGTCGTCATGTCAGTGCTCGAGCGCGATGGCCTCGGGGACTGGCTGGCCGATCGTCTGGTCGAGATCGGCGACTCGGTGCCGGCCCAGATTCCGCTCCGCGTCGACGTGAAGCACGACCCGTTCCTGGACGACCGGCTCAAGGTCGCCAATCTCCCCGAGGAGCCGCAGACGCTCACCGTGAGGAATTCGCTCTCGGGCAAGGAGAAGCAGCTCAAGATCGCGCTGTTCCGCAAGGCGGGCGAGACGGCGGGCGCCCGCCGGGCCGTGTCCGAGATCGTCAAGTGGGCGAACCACGTCACCGATAACCGCGTGCTGACCCTGGCCGCCGACCTTTCGGAATCGATCAACCTCGAGCACGGCAGCATCTGGGGCCACTACGATCCCGAGACCAACCCGCTGGGAACGCGGCTCAAGGCCGCGATCGAGGAAGCGGGCAACGCGTCGAGCGCCATCGGCCTGGTCGGCCAGAGCGCGTCGCTGGACCCCGACCAGTTTGCCGGGGTGTGGGCGTTCAGCGGCACCTACGGCGCCTTCACGCCGCTGATGTACCTGCCCGCTCGGGTCTGGAGCCAGCAGAACCAGGATAGTAAGTTTCGCACCGGCGTCCTGCACATCCTCGCCGGGCACTCCGGCCCGGAGACCGCGGCCGACGCGCGCACGCACTTCGGGATCTTCGCTCCCCAGGTGTGGAAGCTGTTCCCGCGTGACCAGGTCATCAACCTGAGCTTCTGGGACTACAACGACGTGGCCCCCGGCTACTTCGCCGCCGCCGAGATCGCCGCGCGCGAAAAGAAGGTCGGCGTCATCGTCATCGAGGTGGCACGTCCGGACTTCCGCGTGGCCGACCGCAACACGTTCGCCGACTCCGATCTCCGGGCGGCCGCCAAGGGTCTCTACGTCATCCGCGACTTCGCGCCCGGCCAGCCCCGACACGGCTACGTCGTGGCCCAGGGATCGAGCTCGACGTTCAATCTCGTGAGCGTGCTGCCGCGGCTGACGGGGGCCGGCATCAACGTGAAGGTCATCGCGGCGATCAGCGAGGAGCTGTTCGACCGCCAGCCCGAAGCGTACCGGAACAGCGTGCTGCCGCCCGAGGCCCGTCAGGACCTCATGTTCGTGATGAGCGGAACGCGCCGCATGTGGCCGCTGCGCAACGTCGGCTCGCTGACCGATGAATACTCCCTCACCGCCGACCAGGACAACGTGTGGCTCACCGGCGGCACCGAGGCAGACGTGATCGCCGAGGCGCACCTGGACCCAGACTCGATCTTCGCCGGGGTGCAGCGGTTCGCTCAGGAGCGTCCGACGCGCCTGAGCCGGCAGCGCGCACTGCTGAACGCGCTGGGATAAACCTGCTGATCTCGCGCGACACAGGAGGAGCGACATGCCGGACGTGCTGTACGTCGGCCTGCAGGACGATGACAAGATCGTGCGCTTCGATATCGACGCCGGCAGCGGCAAGCTCGCGCCCCGTGGCGAAATGCCGGCCGCCGGCGCGCCGTCAGTCTTTGCGCTGAGCCCGGACCGGCGCGTCCTGTATGTCGGCTATCGGGGGACGCCCGCCATCGAGAGCTGTCGCATCGACTCGGGCAGCGGAGCCCTGACATCGCTGGGTCGCGTCGCGACCGAGCATGCGCCGACCTATCTCGCGGCCGACCGCACCGGCAAATACCTTCTGTCCGCCCACTACCAGGGCGGCTACGCGGCCGTGCACCCGCTCGGAAGCGACGGCGCGGTGAGCGGGCCGGCGCTCGACCGGCAGAACACCGCGCCGGGAGCGCACGCGATCCTGACCGACCCGTCCAACCGCTTCGCCTTCGTGCCGCACATCGCCCAGCAGAACGACAACGTCCTGGAGCCGCCGAAAAACATCCCCGGCCCGAACTTCATCGCGCAATTTCGGTTCGACGCGACCACCGGACGCTTGAGCCCGAACACACCGTTCAAGCTCGACCCGCCCGGGCCGATCGGGCCGCGGCACTACTGCTTCCATCCCACGCTCGATCTCGCCTATTTCTCCGACGAGCAGGGCTGCAGCGTGACGGCCTACAAGGTCGATCGCGCCTCTGGCACCCTGTCCGCCGCGGGAACGATCCCCTCGCTGCCCGCGGGTGTGACCGTGCGCAACACCTGCTCGCAGATTTATCTGACGCCGTCGGCACGGTTCCTCTACGTCGGCAACCGTGGCCACAACAGCATCGCCGGGTTCGCAGTCGATCCGGGGACCGGGCGCCTGACGCCGGCCGGGCATGCAGCGACGGAGGCAGTCCCCACCGCGTTCGGTCTCGATTCGAGGGGCACGTTCCTGTTTGCCGCCGGAACGGCGACCGGACGTCTCGCTTCGTACCGGGTCGACGGTGAGACCGGCGCGCTAAGCCCGCTGGACATCTACACGGTCGGACGGCGGCCCGCGGCGGTGCTCGCCGTCCCTCTCAGCCGCTAACTCCTGCGGCCAAGCGTTTACAAATTTGATTTGAAGAAAGGCGCCAGCGAGGCGCGTCGGTCACATCGCGGTGTAGCCGCCGTCGACGAACAGCAAGGTACCGGTGACGTAGGAGGCGTCGTCCGAGGCGAGAAACAGGATGCATGCGGCGACTTCGTCGGGCGTGCCGTGGCGCCGGAGCAAGGTGCCCTTGGCGGCGTCGTCCCGGTACTGCTCGAACGTCCGGCCGATCGCTTGATTGCGGTTCTCGTGAAAGGGCGTGTAGATCGGCCCGGGGCAGACCGCGTTCACCCGGATCCCGTCCGCAGCGTGATCCGCCGCCATCCCGCGTGTCAGCCCGGCGACCGCCGCCTTGGTGGTATCGTACTGCGTCGTCTTGCCGATGCTCGTCACCGACCGCACCGAGGCGACGTTGACGATGCTGCCGGGAGCGGCCTGCCGGAGGAGCGGAATCGCCGCCTTCGCGCAGAACGCATACCCCTTGAGATTCACGCCGAGGATCTCGTCCCAGCTCTCGGCGCTGGCCTCTTCCACCGTGTGATAGAGCCGGACCCCGGCGTTGTTGACGAGGATGTCGAGCCGGCCGAAGCGCTGCGCGGCCTGCCGAACGAAGTCCGCGGCCTCCACCTCACGCTCGACGTGCGCTTCCACGAATATGACCTGGCCGCCGGTCGCCGCGATCTCCGCCGCGACCCGCTTGCCACGCTCGACATCGCGGTCCGCGAACGCCACCTTCGCCCCTTCCATCACGAACCGCCGCACGGTGGCCTCGCCGATCCCCGAGGCTCCACCGGTCACCGCCGCCACCTTCCCGTTCAGTCGTGCCATGGTTCGATGACCTCTCTCTCCGCGCCGCGATCGCAGCACAGCCCGAACCATACGGCACGCGAGCGTCGAGATCCAGGGACGGTCACGCGCGCCGCGGCGCCTGGCGAGCACCGGCGAAGCGGCCGGGTGCGAAGGCGTCGAGCGCGACCCGCGTGTCCTGGCCGAGGACGAGATCGGCGATCGCCTGCCCCATGGCGGGACCGTAGAGGATACCCTTGCGGGCGCCGCCGGTGGCCACGTAGACGTGATCGAGCCCGGGCACTCCGCCGAGCACGAGGAGCCCGTCGGAGGCCACCGGCCGCAAGCAGGCGGTCTGCTGCGCGACCTGCGCGTCCGCCATCGCCGGTAACATCTTGAGGAGTGCCGCACCGATCTCGTCGCGGGCCGAAAGCGTCGACTCCTCGTCGAAGCCTGCCTCTTCCTCGGTGGTCCCCGCCCACAGGAGGCCGTCGGTCTTGGTCGTGGCGTAGTTGTGGCCCCAGCCGACCGAGCAGACGACCGGCGGCCCGGGCGCCTGCAGGCGGAGGATCTGGCCCTTGAGCGGACGGACGTCGATCGGCACACCGATCCAGTCCGAGACCTCGGCGCTCCACGGGCCAAGCGCGAGCACCGCGGTGGCGCAGCTCAGCACCTCCCGCTCCAGGACCACACCAGTGACGCGCCCGCCGTCGCGGCGCAGGCCGATCACGCGCCCGTGCCGGACCCTCACGCCGAGGCGCTCCGCGGCCCGCGTCAGCGCCAGCACCAGACGATAGGGCTCGACAGCGCCCCCACCCTCGGTCAGCGTGGCCCCGAGCGTCTCGTCCGCGATCCGCGGCTCCACCCGCCGCGCCTCCGCGGCGTCGAGCCAGCGCACCGCGTAGCCTGGCTGCTGCTGCTGCCACGGCAGCGCGGCCCGGAGCCTCTGCACGTCCGCCTCGGTGAAGGCCAGCGCCAGAGACGAGCGCACGCGGAAATCCACGTCGATCCCGGTCTCCTCGAGGAGGCTCTTCGACAGCTCACGATGCAACCGCATCCCGTCCAGGGCGATCTCGGCCAGGGCCCCGGGGATCCCGAAGCCGCTCAACGGGCTCAGCCCTCCGTAGGCGAAGCCAGAGGCGTGGCTGCCGATCGCGTCGCGCTCGACGACCACGCTCGGCACGCCAGACTTCGCCAGGTAGTAGGCCGTGGTCATGCTGGCGATGCCGCCGCCCACGATCACGATGTCGGCAGAGCTCTCAGCCATCGGCCAGAGATCCTGTCAAAGTCCACCAGAACGGTCAATCGCAACCGGGGCCAGCCATCGTGACGCGCGCGATGAGATTCCGCGCGGCGCGACTCCTGCTCGGCGTTCGACTTCCACTCGACGATAGGTAGGCCGCAGGTGGTAGCTTGTCGTCGAGGGTGAGGCGCGACCACCCCGGACAGGAGCGGGCCCATGTCTCCGAAGCGGCGTGAGATGCACTTCGGCGTGTTCGTGCTCGGCACCGGCAATCACTCGGCCGGATGGCGCTACGACGGCGCGGCGACCAGCAACAACGATCTGTCGGTCATCCAGGAGATCGCCCGGAATGCCGAGCGGGGCAAGTTCGACCTGTTGTTCGTGTCCGACGGGCTCGTCATGGATCCCGGGGACCACCCATCGTTCCTGTGCCGGTTCGAGCCGACCACGCTCATCTCGGCGCTGAGCGCCTCGACCTCGCACATCGGCCTCGGCGCCACCGTGTCGACCAGCTTCGGCGAGCCCTACCACGTCGCCCGGACCTTCGGCTCCATCGACCACATCACGAAAGGCCGCGCGGCCTGGAACGTGGTGACGAGCTCGGCGACCAAGGCGGCGCTCAACTTCAGCCGCGAGGCTCACATGGAGCACGACCTGCGCTACGAGGTCGCCCAGGAGTTCGTCGATGTCGTGAAGGGTCTCTGGGACTGCTGGGAGGACGGCGCGATCGTGGCGGACAAGGCGTCCGGAGTCTACCTCGACCCATCGAAGGTGCGCGCGCTCGACCATCGTGGACGGTTCTTCCAGGTGAAGGGCCCCGTCAACATGGCCCGCTGCCCTCAAGGTCATCCGGTCATCATTCAGGCCGGCGGCTCGGAGGCCGGGCTCGAGCTGGCCGCGCGAACGGCCGACGTCGTGTTCTCCGTCGTCCAGGAGCTGTCGGCCGCACGGCGTGCGTATCGCGATCTGAAGGGACGCATGGCCAAGTATGGCCGCACGCCCGATCAGATCACAGTCCTGCCGGGTGTGATGCCGATCATCGGAAGCACCGAGGCGGAGGCCCGCGACAAGCTCTCGCGGCTCCAGAGCTGGCTCACGCCGACCAATGCCCTGACCTTGGTGACCAGCCGGATCGGGTACGACGTGACCGGCTTTCCACTCGACGGGCCCGTGCCGGCTCCACCGCCCGACGCGAGCAGCCAAACCTTCTCACGCGTGCTCTATGAGAGGGCGCAACGGGAACACATGACCTTGCGCGATCTCTACAACCTGACCGCGGCCGCCCGCGGCCATTGGGTCCTCTGCGGGACCCCCAAGCGGATCGCCGACACGCTGGAGGAATGGTTCGTCGAGGAAGCCGCGGACGGTTTCAACGTCCTGCCCCCGTACTTCCCTGGCGCGCTGGTCGACTTCGTCGACCTGGTCGTGCCGGAGCTTCAGGCGCGCGGGTTGTTTCGGCGTGAGTACGAGGGGGCGACGTTGCGTGACCACTTCGGGCTGGCGCGCGTGCCAGCGCCGCGAGACCGGGGCGCCACGTCGACGCGCAGCCCTGAGACGTTTATGGACGCCAGGCGGCGCCCAGGCGGCGCTTCTTCGGCTTCTTCTTGAAGGCGGCACGACCTACCAGCAGCCGTTGTCGCCTCGCCGTGAGCGAGCTGAAGTAGTCTAGTGTATCGAGTCTATGTCCAAACGCTGATGCTGGCCCGGCGAATGCGAGCGATGGACTGGTGACCGACAGAGGGAGGATGCCATGACGAAAACAATCATGGAACTGGTCGCTGAAGCGAAGGCCGTGGTATCGGCGATAACGCCGCAAGAAGCCGCGCAGCTCCAGGCCAAGGGCGCGCTCATCGTCGACGTGCGCGATGTGCCAGAGTTGCAGGCGAGTGGCAAGGTGAAAGGTGCGGTCCATGTATCGCGCGGCATGCTGGAGTTCAAGGCTGATCCCAAGTCGCCCTATTACGACCCGGTCTTCGATCCGAACAAGACTGTCATTCTCTATTGCGCCTCGGGTGGCCGATCGGCGCTCTCGGGCAAGGCGCTCAAGGAGATCGGATTCAAGGACGTGCGCAATCTCGGCGCCTTCAAGGATTGGGCCGAGAGCGGCGGCGCGATCGAGCGGGTGTAACGGCGGATCGCTTCGGCCCTGGAGGGCTCGTTCAGCCTCGACGTGGTCCGGGATGACTCGACGCCACGTCGAGGCTGTTCGGCGAGATCAGGCCAGGTCGAAGCGATCGAGCGCGATCGCACCTTTCGAACACGTCCTTGGCGTCCGATACCGCCTTCCACTCCGTACCCACGTCGAGCAGGTTCACGAAGAAGTCGTTGGTGAGGGCTTCCGGCCGCTTGGTAAAAGAATCAGCCGGTTTCAGCTCTGAGCAGCAGCGCCTCGACCGCCGGGGCGGCAGCGTCGGCACGCTGACGAACCTCGGCCGTGCTCAAGCTGCCGACGGGATGGGGGATGACCACGTGCGGATAGCCGCGCATGCCGGCGAGCTCGGCGATCCCGACGGCGGTCGGCACGAACGGCTCGGTGATGATCACCGATGCCGGGATGCCACGCTTCTCGAAGAAGATGGCGTCGAGCACACTGCTCGACGAGCACGACCCTCAGTCGCCGATCGCCGTGATCACGACGGCGCACTGCTTGACCAGCGGTTCTGCCTGCTCCTCGGTCAGGGGCACGCTGGCGTTTGTCTTGGACAGCCGCACGACCTCCCCGATGCCCT
>CAYVHH010000574.1:0-13380 GCA_964450175.1 uncultured bacterium
CACTATCACTCCTACGGCACCGTGCTGAAGGGGACCGAGAACAGCCTCCCGCTCGAGCCGTGGGCGCTCTACACCGTGGCCTACGGCCGGGCGCTCGGCGCGGAGGCGATTCGCCTGGCGGTACTGCTCGGCGCCGCCGAGATGATCCGCAACGGGATCACCGCGTGCCTCGATCACTTCCCGCATACGCGATTTGCCGAGGCCGCGCTGGTCGCCCACGCGGCGAGCGGCATGCGCGTCGCGTTCGCGCCGTTCGTGCACGACGTCTTCGACCACGAATTCCTGAACGTCGTGCTCCCGACCGAGATCCGCGCCGCCCTCGACACGGCGCCGCGCTCCGAGCCCGCGGCGGCCGAGAGCATGTATCGCGATCTGGCGAGTCAGTGGCACGGCCACCGCCGCGTCACGATCCTGCTCGGGCCGAATGCGTTTCAGCGCTGCTCGTCCGGCTTGATCGACGTGTGGCGGCGTCTCGCCGTTGAGCTGGGACTTCACGCCCACACGCATCTCGTGGAGACACGAGCCCAGGCGGTCAGAGGCGCGGCGGTGTGGCCGGGCGGGACGGTCGCGGAGATGGCGCGCGCGGGAGTTCTGAGCGAGCGCCTCTCGGTGGCGCACGGCGTGTGGCTCGCCCCGGAGGAGGCCGATCTCCTCGCTCGCCACGGCGTGACGGTGGTCCACAATCCGGCCAGCAATCTGATGCTCGGCAGCGGGCGTCTCTCACTGCCGCTGATGCTCGAGCGCGGCGTACCGCTGGCACTCGGGACGGACTCGTCGAACTCGGGCGGGCGCCACGATCTCTTCGAGATCATGCGCCTGGCCCTCATGCTGCCGCGGCCCGACACGCCGGACCCGCGCGCGTGGCCCGCGCCGCGCCGGATCCTCGAGATGGCGACGACCGGCGGCGCCCGAGCGATCGGCCAGGCCGGCGCGGTCGGCCGCGTCGAGCCCGGTCAGCGCGCCGATCTCGTGCTGCTCGACCCGCGCACCGCCGGGCTGGCCGGAGCGCCCGTGACGGTGCCGCATCTGGTCCAGCACGGCGGGGCCGCCGCGGTCGCGGCGGTCATGATCGACGGCGTGTGGGTATTCCGCGACGGCCGCATCCTGGCGTTCGACGAGGCGGCCGTGCTCGCCGGGGTCGCGGCGATCTCGAGCGAGGTTCGCGCCGCGGCCGGCCCTGGGCTCGTGCTCGCGGAGGCCGCCGCGCCCTATTTCCAGGGGTGTAGCGCCCCGATCTAGCTGGCCGCGTCTGCGGTATGATTTCGGCGCGGCAGCGCGCAATGCAGACGTCGCGTAGAGTGAGGTGCCCATGCGGTCCGATCGAGTCATCTCGACCATCGACTTTCACACCGCCGGAATCGGGATGCGGCTGCTCACCAGCGGCCTCGGGCGGCTCCCGGGCGCGACGATCGGCGAGAAGCGCCGATTTTTCCAGGAGCACCACGACGATCTGAGGACGGGCCTCTGCCTCGAGCCGCGCGGGCACCGCAGTCTCCTGATCGCGGTGATGACCGAGCCGGTGACGCCGGGCGCGCACTTTGGGCTCTTCTTCATCTACCCCGGCGGCTATTACGTCTCGTGCGGCGAAGGCACCATCGGCGCCGCGACGGTGGCGATCGAGACCGGGATGGTGCCGCGGGTCGGTACCGAGACCCCCGTGATCATCGACACGGAGGCCGGCGTCGTCGAGACCGTGGCGCGCGCGGATCGCGAGCGCGTTCGCGAGGTCACCTTGCGCTGGACGCCCTCGTTCGTCGTGCTCGCCGGGCAGAGCGTCGAGGTCGAATCGGTCGGTGAGGTGCCGGTCGACATCGCGGTCGGCGTCGGCAACGTCTTCGCGATCGTCGAGGCGCGGACCCTGGGGGTCGGCGTGCGCCGTGAGCTGGCCAAGCGCATCGCGCAGCGGGGCATGGCGGTGCGCGAGGCCGTCAACGCGCAGCTCGAGGTGAACGTGCCGGGCGTCGGCAAGGCCAGCGTCGACAACGTTCTCGTGCACGAGCTTCCCGACGGCGCCGGCGTGTCGCCGAACGCGCTCGTGTGGGGACCGGGTCAGGTCGACGCGGCGCCGTGCGGGTCCGGAACCTGCGCGCGCATGGCGCTCTTCCACCACCGCGGTCTCATGCGGGTGGGCGGGAGCATCACGAGCCGCGGGATCCTGGGCCTCGACTTCACGGGCCGCATCGCGGGCGAGACCACCGTCGATGGGCGGCGCGCGATCCTTCCGGAGATCACCGGCACCTCGTACCTGACGGGATTCAGCCAGTTCCTCTTCGACCCAGACGATCCGGTGCGAGCCGGATTCCTCCTCGAGGCGTGATCCCATGAAGACCCTCGTGCTCGGCGGCGGCGTGGTCGGCGTGACGACGGCCTACTTCCTGGCCAAGGCGGGCCACGAGGTCACGATCCTCGAGGAGAAGGACGCGCTTGGCCTCGAGGCGAGCGCCGGCAACGCCGGGATCATCGCGCCGGGCCACTCGTTCGCGTGGGCGTCGCCGCGCGCGCCGCGCATGCTGTGGGACTCGCTGCGCGGCGGCGAGACGGCGATCCGCATCCGCCCGACGACCGACGTGCGCCTGTACACGTGGGGGCTCCGCTTCCTGCGCGAGTGCACCGCCGACCGGGCGCGGCGGAACACCCTGATCAAGCTGCGGCTCTGCCAGTACAGCCAGTCGGTGATGAACGACCTGGTGAGGGCGGAGCAGATCGAGTATCACGCGATCACGCGAGGCGCGCTCTACCTCTACCGCGACGGCGCCGAGCTCGAGGCCGGCGTGAAGAAGATGGCGCTCCTGGCCGAGCACGGGCAGAAGCAGGAGATCCTCGACGCGCGCGGCGTGGCTCAGCTCGATCCGGTCTTCGAGCCGGTGCAGGCCAAGATCGCCGGTGGGATCCGCGACGTCGGCGATTCGAGCGGGGATTCGCGCGTCTTCGTCGAGAACCTCGCGCGCGTGTGCCGCGAGAAGCTCGGCGTCGTCGTGAAGCTCGGCACGCGGGTGACGGCGCTGCAGGCCGGCGGCGACCGGATCGACGCGGCGCTCACGAACGCGGGCGTGCTCACGGCCGACAACTACGTGCTGGCGCTCGGTGTCGGCGCGCCGGGCGTCGCGCGCACGGTCGGCGTCGGGCTTCCCGTCTATCCGGCGAAGGGCTACTCCTCGACGTTTCCGCTGAAGCCCGGCGGCCGCGCGCCGATGGTGCCCGGCGTCGACGAGAAATGGCTGGTCGGCTGGTCACGCCTGGGCGATCGGCTGCGGCTGACGTCGACGGCGGAGTTCGCCGGCTACGACTGGGGCTGGACGCCGCGCGACTTCAACAACATCTTGAAGCTGGCCCGCGATCTCTTCCCGGACGCCGCCGACTACGACCGGGGCGAGTATCGCGCGTGCCTGCGCCCGATGACACCCGACGGACCGCCGATTCTCGGGCTCGGCCGCCACCGCAACCTGTTCTTCAACAGCGGCCACGGCCACATGGGATGGACGATGGCGTGCGGCACCGCGCGGATCGTCGCCGACCTGATGATGGGCCGCATGCCCGCGCTCGATCTCGAGGGCCTGACCGTCCGGCGCTGACCGGCGCGGGGCGTCCTCGTCGGCGCTCTCGGCTACTTCTCGCCCAGGTACGTCTTGCGCACGAGGTCCGAGCGCAGGAGCTCGGCGGCCGCGGCCTGCAACACGATGCGTCCGGTCTGCATGACGTAGCCGCGATGCGCGACGCCGAGCGCCATCCGGGCGTTCTGCTCGACGAGCAGGATCGTCGTGCCCTGGCGGTTGATGTCCTCGACGATGCGGAAGATCGTCTCGACCAGGATCGGCGCCAGCCCCATGGACGGCTCGTCGAGCAGCAGCAAGGTGGGGCGCGCCATCAGCGCACGCCCGATGGCGAGCATCTGCTGCTCGCCGCCGGAGAGGGTTCCGCCTTGCTGCGTCGAGCGCTGAGCCAGCCGGGGGAAGAGCGCGAACACGCGCTCGAGGTCGGGGCCGATCGCGGCGCGGTCCGTGCGCACGAAGGCCCCGAGCTCGAGATTCTCCAGCACGCTCATGCGCGGGAAGATCCGCCGGCCCTCCGGCGACTGGGCGATGCCGAGCCGGACGATGCGATCGGTCGCGAGCGTGTCGAGGCGCTGGCCGCCGAACGTGACGGTGCCGCGGCGAGGGCGCGCGGTGCCGATGATGGTCTTCAAGGTGGTCGTCTTGCCGGCGCCGTTGCTGCCGATCAGGGTCACGATCTCGCCGGGCGCGACGGAGAGCGAGACGCCGCGGAGCGCACGGATGTTGCCGTAGTAGGTGTGGACGTCCGCCAGCTCAAGCATGCGATTCGCGCTCGTAGCCCGTGCCCAGATACGCCTCGATCACCTTGGGATGCCGCTGGATCTCGGCCGGCGTGCCCTCGGCGATGCGCACGCCGTAGTCGAGCACGGTGATGCGGTCGGAGATCCCCATCACCACCTCCATGTCGTGCTCGATCAGGAGAATCGCCAGCTCGAGCTCCCGGCGGAGCGATCCGATCAAGGCCGTCAGGTTCTCGGTCTCGCGCGGGTTCATGCCCGCGGTCGGCTCGTCGAGCAAGAGGAGCCGCGGCTCGGTCGCGAGCGCGCGGGCGATCTCCAGACGTCGCTGGTCGCCGTACGGCAGATTGCGCGCGAGGTCGTCGTCCTTGCCGTCGAGGCCGATGAACGCGAGCAGCTCGCGCGCGCGCTCGCGGGCGCGGGACTCTTCGGCCACGACCGACGCCGGACGGAGCACGGCGCCGGGCACGCTCGCGCGCAGGCGGCAGTGCTCGCCGACCAGCACGTTCTCGAGCACGGTCATCTGCGGGAACAGGCGGATCGACTGGAAGGTGCGCGCGATCCCGCGCCCGACGATCGCGTTGGGCCGGAGTCCCGCGATGCTGGCACCGGCGAACACGATGCGGCCCTCGTCGGGCGGGATGAGGCCGGTCACGACGTTGAAGAACGTGGTCTTGCCGGCGCCGTTGGGGCCGATCAGCCCGATGATGGCGCCGCGCGGGACGACCAGGTCGACCTCGCCGAGCGCGACGACGCCGCCGAAGCGCTTGGCCACGCCGCGCACCTCGAGAATCGGGTCGGGCGCGGTGCCGCGCCGGGCCGCCTCCAGCAGCCACCCCGGCAGCGCGGTCGTGCGGCGCGGCGCTTCCTCGATGCGAGGGGAGTCGAGCTCGTCGTCGGCCGGCGCGATCGGCCGGACCCGGCGCCCGGCCAGCCCTTCGGGCTTCAGCAGCATCACCAGCACCAGCCCGAGGCCGAAGAAGAACCAGCGCCACAACGTGACGTCGGCCACTGTCAGCGCGTGCACCCCGGTGGTGCGTCCGACCCAGCGCACGAAGAACGTCATCTGGGCGAGCGCGACGCGGTCGAAGATCGTGATGAGCATGCCGCCGAGGATCACGCCCTTGATGCTGCCGGCGCCGCCGAGCACCACCATGCACAGGAGCATGATCGACACCTGGAACTCGAACGCGCCGGGCGTGATGGCCTGGAGCTTCGCGGCGTAGACCGAGCCGGCGAAGCCCGAGAACGAGGCGCCGAGCGCGAACGCCAGGAGCTTGGTCGAGATCGGGTTGACGCCGGTGCAATCGGCGGCGGTCTCGTCCTCGCGGATCGCCATCCACGCGCGACCCAGGCGCGAATCGTGGAGCCGGCTCATCGCCCAGATCGACAGGACCCCGATGACCAGGATCAGGAAGTACCACGGCACCGGATCGGTCTCGAACGGCACACCGGGCAGGTGCGGCCGGCCGATCGGGTTGACACCGTTCTCGCCGCCCGTCAGGTTGAGCCGCTCGATCGGGCGCCAGCCGCCGATGTCGACCGTGATGTCGCCGAGATTACGGATCGCGACCGGGATGATCTCGCCGAACCCGAGCGTGATGATCGCGAGGTAGTCGCCGCGTACGCGCAAGGTGGGCGCGCCGATCGCCGTGCCGAGCAGCGCGGAGACCGCCGCGGCGACCCAGATGCAGAGCCAGAAGCTCCAGCCGTGTCCGTACAGCGGCGAGCCGAGGACCGGCGAGTTCAAGAGCCCCATCGCGTAGGCGCCGATCGCGAAGAACGCCGCGTAGCCCAGGTCGAGCAGGCCCGCGTAGCCGACCACGATGTTGAGGCCGAGCGCGAGCAAGACGTAGATCATGCCGTCGGAGACCGCGTGCACCGTCTGGAGCCCCAGCGCGCGGTCGATGAACGGGTACGCGAGCAGCGCCGCGACCAGCGCCGTCCATCGGAGCGCCGGCGTCATACCTTGTCGGCCGACCGCGCGCCCAGGAGCCCCTGGGGACGGAAGACGAGCACCAGGATGAGGATCGCGAAGACGATCGCGTTGGTCCAGCGCGCGGAGATGTACTGATCACTCCACGCCGAGAGAAATCCGATGAAGAGGCCGCCGAGCGCGGCGCCGGGCATGTTGCCGATGCCGCCGAGCACCGCCGCCGTGAAGGCGCGCAGGCCCGCCTGGTAGCCCATCCACCACATGCCGATGTTGTAGTAGATGCCCTGGATCAGTCCGGCGGCGCCGGCCAGCGCGCCGCCGACGAAGAACGTGAGCAAGATGATCCGCTCGACGTTGATGCCCATGGCTTGCGCCGTCTCGCGGTCCTGCGCGGTCGCCCGCATCGCCTTGCCCCAGCGTGTCCGGGTCACGAAATAGTTGAGCGCGACCATCAGCGGGATCGTGGCGCCGACCACGAGCACGTCCTTGGTGGTGACGAAGATCGCCGAATCGACCCCGAACCACTCGCGCAGGATGTCGACCGAGGGGAACACGTCGGGGTAGGCGATCGGCGCCGGTCCCTTCCAGAGGAGCGCCAGGTTCTCCAGCATGAAGGACACGCCGATGGCGGTGATCAGCGGCGCCAGGCGCGTCGAGCGCCGCAGCGGGCGGTAGGCGACGCGGTCGATCGTCACGTTGAGCGCCGCCGTGGTGAGCATCGTCAGGACGAAGACGAGCGGCAGGATCGTCACGAGCTCCCAGCCGGTCAGGGTCTTCGTGACGCCGAGCAGCGCGAACCATCCGAGCGAGATGAACAGGCCCAGCATGAACACGTCGCCGTGCGCGAAGTTGATGAGCTCGATGATCCCGTAGACCATCGTGTAGCCGAGCGCGATCAGGGCGAAGACGGCCCCGCGCGTGAGGCCGTTGATGGTCTGCTGGACGAGCACCTCCCAGGCTGTCATCAGATGGGGGGCCTCGAAGGGCCCCCCAGGCCCCCCGCGCTCGGAGACGCCCCGGCAAAGCCGTGGCGTCCCTCGGTGTGGCTTCGCGGTCTCGGGGGCCTCGACGGGCTCGCCACCCCCCCCGCTGTCCCGCGCAGAGATTCGGCGCGCCCCGGCTCAGCCGGGGCGCTGTTCGTCATTCTGAGTGCCCGGACTGGGTTACTCGAGGATGGTCTCGAACTGGAACTTGCAGCCGACTGGGCCCTCGGCCTTCATCGCCTTGAAGCCCGACATCGTGTCGTAGTCGACGTCGCCGTTCTCGTCGAAGCTCCACTTGCCGTTGATGCCTTCGAAGTTCTTCGTCGAGGCGATCGCCTTGCGCACGGCCTCGCGCTTCTCGGTGACGTCCTTCGCGCGGTCGAGCTGCGGCGCGGCCCGTTTGATGGCGTCGACGATCACCCGGCCGCCCTCGGCGGCGTAGAGAGCGTACGACGTCGGCTCCTTGCCGAACTTGGTCTTGTAGGTTTCGTAGGTCTTGGCGCCGACGCCGCGCATCTTCTCGAAGGGCAGACCGGCGAAGGTCACGCGCATGTCGGTGCCGAGGGCCGCCTCGCACGTGGCGCCCTTCAAGAGCTCCTCTTCGAGAAGGCCGTCCGGTCCCATGAAGCGGGTCCGGGGCGCGACGAGGCCGACTTCCTTCATCTGCCGGATGATCACCTGCGCGCCGGTCTCGATGACGCCACCCAGGTAGACGAGGTCCGCGCCGGAGGCGCGCACCTTCGTCAGCACCGGCTTCTGGTCGGGCTGCTTCCAGTCGATGCCTTCGTTGGCGACGACGTCCAGGCCGATCTTCTTCGCGGTGGCCTCGAACACGTCGGCGATGCCCTTGCCGTAGAGCTCCTGGTCGTTGAGGATGAACACCTTCTTGACCCCGAGCCGCTTCGCCCACTTGGCGCCGACGGCGCCCTGGATGTCGTCGGCCGGGATCGGCCGGAAGTAGTTCACGAAGCCGCCGGGCCGGTAGATCTCCGGCTCGCCCGGCGCGGCGCCGCGCTTCTTCGTCAGCCCGGGATACGTGTTGGCCGGCGTGACCTGCGCCATGTGCGCGCGGTTCGTGATCGGGATCGATACCTTGGCGGCGCCGGAGTTGTAGGTCCCGATGTACACGATCGCCATCGGATCGCCGACCGCCTTGTTCGCGTTCTCGGCCTCGACCGCGCCGTCCCACTTGCCGGTTTGCGGTGAAGCGTCGTCCAGGTTGACGACCTCGAGGCAGTAGCCGGCGACGACGCCGTTGACCTCGGACACCGCGAGGTCGACGCCGTTCTTCATGCCCGTCCCTTCGGGCAGCATCGCGCCCTGCATCGGCCACGACGTGTAGAGGCGGAGCTTGCCCTTGGGACACTGCTGGGCATCGCTGCCGGCGACGAAGCCGACGAGCCCGAGGAACAGTGCGATGGCCGTGGTCACGCGCAACACTCTCATGGCTGGACCTCCCTGATCGGCGCTATCATGCGGCATTCTGATCCGGCTGGCCGGTATCAGACTATGTCTGATCGGGGATTGTCAACGTCGGCGCGACTGCCCGCTCCACGCGCAACCGTGGACCCGGGCGCCGCGTTGAGAAGGAGAGGAGCCGGCTTCTCCCAGCCCATGCGACCGCGCGTGATCTACGAGGCAAAGCCGGGCTCACCGCTCGAGGCCGACCGCGAGCTCTATGGGCGACTCGCGCGTGAGACCGGTAAGCGCACCCTCGTCGATCGGTTCGTCGTGCCCCGACGGACGGGTCGGGCGTGGCCGGTGCGTGCCGGGCAGATCTTCCGGATCGTCGCCGTCGAGGGGCCGCAGGTGGCGGATCTGAACGTGTGGAGCCTTTCGAACCCGCGCGAGCGCTTCTGGGCGGCGCGCACACGCCAGCTCCACCAGGCGCACCTCACGCCCTTCGACCGGCTGTGGTCGTGCCTGCCGTATCTGAGACCGATGCTGACGATGACCGGCGATAGCGTCCGCTACGGGCGCGACGAGGACGGCGGCGGCTGTCACGACCTGCTCGGCACGCGATGCGACCCGTACGTCCACAAGCTGCTCAACGGCGAGGAGTTCGACCTCTGTTGTCACAGCAATCTCGTGCGCGCGGTCGCGCCGTTTCACCTGTTCGAGTCCGACGTGCACGACGTGCTCAACGTCTTCCAGGTCACCGGGCTCACCCCCGAGGGGCGCTACTTCGTCAAGCCGAGCCCGGCGCGCACCGGTGACTTCGTCGAGTTCTTCGCCGAGATCGACGTGCTGGCCGCGATCTCGGTGTGTCCGCACGGCGATCTCTCGGTCGCGGTGTGGGGGCCGGGCGCCGGCGATGCGCTCGCGACGTGCCGGCCGCTCGCGGTCGAGATCTGGCAGCCGGCGCCCGACCTGCTCGCCGGCTGGAAGCCGCCGGCGCCGTCGGACTACCGCGGAGGCCACGGTCTCCGGGGCGGATCATGACCGTCGAGCTGATCCGAGAGTACTGGGCGTACCATCACTGGGCGAATCGCCGCCTCTTCGACGTGGTGGCCGCGCTCGGTGACGACGCCGCCGGGCGCGAGATCGGCAAGCAGTTCAGCGAGTCGTCGTTGCGTGCGATGCTCGTACACATGTACGGCGCCGACCGGTTCTGGCTCGAGACGTGGCGGGGCAGCCCGCCCGCGGTCGTCCGAGGCGATCCGACCTACGGCCTGGTCATCCGGGACCTCGGCGAGCTCCGCCGCCGGTGGGACGCGCTCGAGGGCGAGCAGCGGACGTTTCTCGCGGGCCTCGCCGAGGGCGACCTGTGGCGATCGCTCGACGGCAAGACCCCCGAGGGCCGGACGTACAGCCGGCCGCTCGGCATGCTCCTGCTCCACGTTCCGACCCACGCGGCCCACCACCGGAGTGAGCTCGCCACGATGCTCACGATGACGAGCGGCTCACCTCCGGACACCGGCATCAACTCGTACTACCGTGAGCAGTCCGAAAGGGGGGCGTCCAGGTGAGCGTTGAGCTCGTGACGATTCCGGCCCGTGGAGGCAAGGCGGCGCAGGCGGGTGCCGGCCAGCACATCAAGGTCGTCAACACCCATGGCACGCAGGTCGTCGATGCGTGGGCGTTCAACGCCCGCGATCTCACGGAGTGGATGTCGATGGAGGCCAGCCGCGCCTCGTTCATGAAGCTCGCCGCGGCGGTCGGCGATACGTTCGTCACCAACCAGCGAAAGCCGATCCTCACCCTGGTCGAAGACACGTCGCGGTGCGCGCACGACACCTTGATGGCGCCGTGCGACCGGTGGCGCTACGGCCTGCTCGGCGTCGAGGGCTATCACGACAACTGCCGCGACAACCTGCACTCGGCGCTCGCGAACCTCGGCGTCGTGATCCGCGCCACGCCGCCGTCGCTGAACCTTTTCATGAACATACCGTGGACGCCCGACGGCCAGCTCGCGTGGGGCGAGCCGGTGTCGCAGCCCGGCAGCTATGTCGTGTTCCGCGCCGAGATGGATCTGGTCGTCGCGCTCTCCGCCTGCCCGCAAGATATTCTTCCGATCAACGGCCGCAGCGGTCGGACGACCGAAGCGCACTTCGCGATCATCTAGTCGAGGTCAGGCGCGACCGAAATCGACCGCGGTGGAGTTGCCGCCGCTGACGACGACGCCGACCCGCTCGCCCGCCGCCGGGATGTACGCCCCGCTCACCAGCGCCGCCAGCGCGGCGGCGCCGCCCGGCTCGGCCACGACTCTGACCGCGCTCCACAGCACGTCCTGCGCCCGGCGGATCGCCTCGTCGCTCACGAGCACCACGCGCACCACGTGAGCTCGCGCGATCGGAAACATCAGCTCGCCGACGCGACGAGGCGCCAGCGAATCGGCGGCGATGCCGCCCGCCGGCGCATCGACGGGACGCCCGGCCTTCAGGGCCTCCGTCAAGGTCGGCGCCGCCTCGGGCTCGACGCCGATGACCTTGACGGAGCCGGCGTACCACGCCGCCACACCGCCGAGCAGCCCGCCGCCGCCGACCGACAGCAGCACTGAATCGACCGTCGCCTGCTCCGCGAGCTCCATGCCGAGCGTTCCCTGGCCAAGCAGCGTCTCCGTCTGGTCGTAGGCGTGCACGGGCAGCGCGGCGGTCTGCGCGATCCAGGCCTCGCTGGCCGCAAGGGCGTCGGCATAGCGGTCGCCGACGATCGCCAGATCCGCCCCGTACGCGCGGATCCGCGCCACCTTCGCCGGCGAGGACACGGTCGGCACGAAGATCTTCGCCGGCACGCCGAGCCTCATGGCGGCATACGCCACGGCGGCCCCGTGATTGCCGCCCGACGCCGCCACGACTCCGACCGGCGGAATCTTCCGCGTCAACAGGTTGGCAAACGCCCCCCGCGCCTTGAACGACCCCGAATGCTGCAAAAGCTCCAGCTTCAACACGATCCGAGAATCCGCCAACCCCAAGTCCTTCCCGTTCACCTCGACCACGGGCGTCACCCGCACATGCGGCCGAATGATCTCCCGGACCTCTTCGATCTCCCTGCGCCCAACCCCATTGGCCAACGAGACTCTCCTGTCGAAAGACTCGGCGGAACCACGCGCCAGCAAGCATGTTGACATGCCATGCGCCAATTGCCGAGGCGAAGCGCGCGTCCGGGGCGCGTGTGGTAGCATCGCGCCGCCATGACGACGCCGCGCAGCACCGACGGCTTCCTCACCACGCACACCGGCAGCCTCCCGCGCCCGCCCGACTTGATCCGCATGATGTACGCGAAGGAAGAGGGCGTGCCGGTCGACGCGGCGGCCCTCGGGGCCCGCATCCGAGCCGCGGTGGCCGAAGCGGTGCAGAAGCAGGTGCAGGCCGGTGTCGCCATCGTGAACGACGGCGAGATGAGCAAGCCGAGCTACGCGACCTACGTCAAGGATCGCCTGAACGGCTTCGGCGGCGCGAGCCATCCGCTCACGTATCGCGACCTCGTGGACTTTCCCGAGATGGCCAAGCGCGTCTTCGGCGATCCCGGGCGATCGCGCCGGCGGACGCCCGCCTGCGACGGGCCGATCAGCGTGCGTGATCCGCGTGCCGCGGAGACCGACGTCGACAATCTCCGCGCGGCGTGCGCCGCGGCGAAGGCCGAGCACGGGTTCATGTCGGCCGCCTCGCCGGGCGTGATCTCGCTGTTCTTCCGCAACGACCACTACCCGAGCCACGAGGCCTATCTCTTCGCGATCGCCGACGCGATGCGGCCCGAGTACGAGGCGGTGGTGAAGGCGGGCTTCGTCCTTCAGCTCGATTGCCCGGATCTCGGGATGGGACGGCACATCCAGTTCGCCGATCTGAGCCTCGACGAATTCCGCACGATGGCTCGCCTGCACATCGAGGCGATGAACCGGGCGCTGGCGAACGTGCCGGCCGACCGCGCGAGGCTTCACGTCTGCTGGGGCAACTACGAGGGCCCGCACCACTACGACGTCGCGCTGGCCGACATCCTCGACGTCGTCTTCGCCGCAAAGCCGGCGTCGGTCTCGTTCGAGGCCGCCAATCCGCGCCACGCCCACGAATGGCGGGTGTTCGAGCGGGTGAAGCTGCCGGCCGGCAAGGTGCTCATCCCCGGCGTCATCGATTCGACGACCAATTTCATCGAGCACCCGGACCTCGTGGCCGAGCGCATCGGTCGCTATGCGCGGCTGGTCGGGCGCGAGAACGTCATCGCCGGGACGGACTGTGGATTCGGCACGTGGGTGGGGCAGGCGGCGGTCGATCCGGATATCGCGTGGGCGAAGCTCGCGAGCATGGCCGAGGGCGCCCGGCGAGCCACGCGGGAATTCTGGTAAGTCAGGCGAGCCCGGCGTCGAGCTCCCTCAACGCCGCGATCTGCCCATCGATCGCGGAGAGCATCTCGAGCAGATCGGTCGTGTACCAGTCGCAGTCGCTGCGCGCCAGCGCCTCCAGCGCCGAGCAGAGATGGCCGGCGGCCCCGGACAGGACACGGATCTGGTGGGCGCGGGCGTCGGTGTCATGCATCGGCGTTTGGTAATCCGGAAACACCGCGGCTGTCAACCGCGAAGTTGTCCACAATATCCCCAGCTGTTCACCGGGAAATTCGACGACAAGATCAGGGCGTTAGGAGGGTGACCTAGCCGGTGTCGGCGCTGAGGCTGGCCGCGGCGATCCCGGCCAGCGCGCACGCTTCGTCCTTGTCCGACACGTCGCCGGAGATCCCGA
>CAYVHH010000575.1:0-21310 GCA_964450175.1 uncultured bacterium
GTTCGAGGCTTCGCGAACCGCGCTGGTGGCCACGATGCGGATCTCGCGCGCGCCGAGGCGCGAACCGCGCGCGACGTAGTCGCGAACCGCCGCGAGCGTGCGCGCCATCGGCGTGTCACCGAGCGCACCCGTACGCGCAAGGTTCTCGCCCAGGCGGGTGATGGTCTGGTCCTGGTCGGCGATGCGCCACGTCCCGCCGCCGCTCACGTCGGCGACGAGCAGCCGCACCGTGTTGCTGCCGATATCGATCGCGCACAGGCGCATGGCCACAAGCAAAGACGCCCCGCCGGCGGTCCCGGCGGGGCGTGTGGACATCTGAACGGGGTCGGTTACTTTCCCTTCAGGGTTCGAATGTAGTTCACGATCTCCCAGCGTTCGTTTTCCGGCAAGTGCTTCCAGGGCGGCATGGCGCCGCGGCCGTTCGACATCTTCCAGAAGATCTCGCCGTCCGTCTGCTTCTGGACGGCTTCGGAGGTCCAGTTCGCCGGCTTGGGCGGCGGCAGTGCCGCGGCAGCCGGCCCGTCACCCTTGCCCCCTGGACCGTGGCACGAGACGCAGTTGGTCTCGACGGCCTTCTTCGCGTTGCCGATGCCCTTGACGGGATTCTTCACCGTCTTCGCTTCGGGCGGGGCCACCCACGGCCCCTGGGCTGAGACCACCACGGCGCCGGCCGAGACGACGAGAGTGATCGCGGCGACGGCGATGCCGAGCGACTTCTCGAACGCGCTCATGAAGCCTCCTCTCGAACGATCGTGACGATCTTCACAAAAACAAAACCCATTTAACACTCCTACGACGAATGAGGTCAAGCAGTTATTCGGCGATTTCGGGTGGAGGCGAACCAGCAGAGGGCCGCGAGGATCCCGTAGGCGCCGGCGAGGTGTCCTGGAATCACCGAGGGCGGTGCCCAGGGCCAGAAGAGCGCGCCGCTGACCAGCGGCGAGTGGATTACCCCGAACAGCGCCGCGGCGCTCGCGACCGCGAAGAGGAGGCCCGCGGTCACCAATTGGTGGTCGATGATGGCCGCCAGCGCCCAGCCCCACAGCACGGCGGTCAGGATGAATCCGTTGCCGAGGACGACGAGCGCTTGATAGGTCTGGGCGGCGTCCCCGCGGAGGGCCGTGGGCGTCACGCCGAGCGCCGCGAAGAGGCTCCCGGTCTGGATCAGCACGACCGCTGCCACGACCGGGACGAAGGTCATCGCGACCGCGGCGCCGTGGCGAGGTGGCGTCGCCAGGAAGCCCTGCGCAGTGATCTCGAGCCCGACGAAGACGAGAATCGGGGCGATCGCGGCCTCGGGCAGCACGGCGACGAGGAGCGAGAGCAGGCCGGTCGCGGCCCCGGCCCCGATCACCAGGCCGGTGGCCAGGGTATAGCCCGCGCGCGCGCCCATCGCCTTGTAGGCGGGGTGACCGATGTAGGGCGTGTTCTGGACGACGCCGCCGCAGCAGCCGGCCAGCGCGGTCGCGGCCGCCTCGATGAGCAAGATATCGCGGGTGCGGTATTCGTCACCGGCCGCCGCGGCACTCTCGGTGTTGTCGATGCCGCCGATGATCGTCACGAGCGCGAACGGGAGCGCGATCGACAGATAGGGCAAGGTCTGCGGCAGCGCCTCGAGCCAGGCGAGCGTCGGCCAGGGCAGCGAGAGGCGGAGCGGTCCGAGCGCGATCACACCGCTCGGACCCAGATCGAGCGCCGCACGTCCCCAGAAAATCGCCGTGCCGGCGAGCACCGCGACGAATGCTCCGGGAAGCCCCAGCGGCATTCGCACCCGGCCGAACAGCGCGAGGAGCAGGAGGATCAGCGCGACCAGGCCGACCAGCGGGTCGCGGAGGATCTTGAGCACGGGGAGGAAGGCGATCAGGAGAATCGAGACGCCGCCGATCGATCCGAGCAGCGCGGCACGCGGCACCACCCGTCTGGCCCAGTCTCCGGCGAAGGCGAGGCCGAGCTTGGCAAGGCCGATTGCGATCGTCGCGGCCATCCCGACCTTCCACGCCAGCACCGGATCGCCGGTCGCGAGCATCACGGGACCGAGGACGCCGAACGCCATCGCGAACAAGGTCGGCGTGTCGATCCCGAACGGCATCGCCGTGACGTCCTCGCGTCCGCTCCGGCGCATGAGCCGCACCGCGAGCCACGTGTAGGCCAGATCGCCGAGGAGAACGCCGAGCGCGGTACCCGGGACCATGCGCTGGAGCACCAGGTCCGAGGGGAACTTGAAGACGCCGATCAGAAGCGACGACAGGATGACGAGCTGAGTGATGTTGTCGAGCGCGAGGCCGAGGAACCCGTTCAGGTCCCCCGCCCGGATCCAGCGCGGGGAGCTAGGGTGTCCGGACGTCGGCGACGCCCCGGGTGGCCGCGACCATCTCACGGGCGAGAGTCCGGGTTCGTTCTGCCAGGGTCGAGCACCACGCGAGGCTGCCGCGACTGTCGGCGACGTCGCGGAACTCGAACTCGATCGTCGAACCGAGGTGACGGAGAAAGCTCAGTCGCGCGCCGTAGGACTTTCCTTCACGCTCGTCCTCGGCGTCCAGGACCACCTCGAAGCGGGGATCGACACGCTTGGCGTGAGAGGTCAGGAAGTTCCACAGCCAGCGAGCCACTTCCGGGTAGGTCCCGCCTGAAAACACAGCGGCGATTCTAGCACCGGGAGATCGACGTGATCGCCTCCCGTGGCGTGAGGCGACCCTCCCGGCCGAGGCGCGGTTTTGAATCGCGGTGCGCGCGGCAGGCCGTCGCGGGGCTGGGGCCCCGCCGGCCGAGGCGCGGTTTTGAATCCTGGAGGGGCCGGCGACCGGCCCCTCCGGCTGGATTGCCGATCAGCACTCGTTGAAGCCGCACGAGAGGCACTTCTTGCAGCCTTCCTCGTAGACGAATGTCGCCTGGCCGCATTCCTTGCAGAGGTCTCCGATCTGCTTGCGCGCGGCCGCGGACGGCGGAGCCTCGGGCAGCGGTTTCACCTCGCCGATGTGCTCGGCCAGGGTGCGCGAGAGCGCGTCCGGCAGCGAGAGGATCTTGTCGGGGCCGAAGCCCGTCGGTTGGCCGCCTCCGATGCGGGCGAGCTGGCTGATGACCTCTTCGAGCCGGCGCTGAGCGGAGAGCGGCGAAGGCAGCCTGAGAATGAGCGAAATGAGCCGCCCCAGCGATTCGGCCACCGCCATCGTGTCCGAGCCGCCCTTGCCGACCTGGACGAAGACTTCGAACGGCTCGTGCTCATCGGTCTCGGTGATCGTGATCCACGCGGTGCCGATCGGAGTCTGGGTCCGGTAGGTCGACCCTTTGAGGCTGCGCGGGCGTGGCTTGATGACGGGCTGGCCCATCGATGAAGCGACGGCCGGGCTCTTGTCCTTCTTTCCGACGCCGATGTTCAGGACCTGTTCGCCCTTGCACCCGTCTCGGAACACCGTGATGCCCAGGCACCCTAGCTCCCACGCCAGGCGGTAGGCGCGCGCGACGTCCTCTTCAGTGGCGTTGTTCGGCAGGTTGATCGTCTTCGATACGCCGTTGTCGGTCGAGCGCTGGAACGCGGCCTGATGGCGCACGTGCCACTCGAAGCCGATCTCGTGCGAGGTCTTGAAGACCTGGGACGCGTACTCCGGGAGGCCGCGGATGCCGTGGAGCGAGCCGCGCTTGGCGATCTCCTGCATGAGCGCGTCCGAGTAGAACCCCTGCTCCTTCGCGAGCCGCTCGAAGGTCTCGTTCACGAACGTGAGCACCCGCTCGCCGTCCGGCTGCTTCACGCGATGCTCGAACGCCAGCGCAAAGATCGGCTCGACTCCGGACGAGCAGCCGGCGATCATCGAGATCGTCCCGGTGGGCGCGATCGTCGTGACCGTCGAGTTGCGCATCGGCCGCTCGGAGCGATAGATCGAGCGGTCCCAGTTCGTGAACGTGCCGCGCTCCTCGGCCAGCTTCGCCGACTGATCGTGCGACTTGTCCTTGACGAACGCCATGAGCTGGTCGGCCAGGGCGATCGCTTCCTGGGAATCGTACGGGATGCCCATCGTGAACAGGAGATCGGCCCAGCCCATGATGCCCAGACCGATTCGACGGTTGGCCTTCACGGTCTCGTCGATCACCGGCAGCGGGTACGGGTTCATCTCGATGACGTCGTCGAGGAAGCGCACTGCGAGCCGTACCACGCGCTCCATCTCGTCCCAGTCGACCGACCACTCGCCGGTGTCGCTGCGGCGGGCGAACTTCGAGACGTTGAGCGAGCCGAGATTGCACGCTTCGTTCGGCAAGAGCGGCTGCTCACCGCATGGGTTCGTCGCCTCGACCACGCCGATCGCCGGCGTCGGATTCGCGGGGCTCGCGTTGATCCGGTCGATGAAGACCATGCCCGGATCGCCGGTGCGCCAGGCGGCCCGGACGATACGGTCGAAGACCTCTTTCGCCAGCAGCCGGCCCGTGACCTCACCGCTGTGCGGGTTGATCAGCTCGTACTCGCTGCCCGACGCGAGCGCGTCCATGAAGCGATCGGTCACCGCCACGGAGATGTTGAAGTTCGTGATGCCGCCGTCGAGCTTGCAGTCGATGAACTCGAGGATGTCCGGGTGATCGACCCGAAGGATCCCCATGTTCGCCCCACGGCGGGTCCCGCCCTGCTTCACCGCTTCGGTGGCGCTGTTGAAGACTTTCAGGAAGGACACGGGACCCGACGCGCGGCCGCCGGTCGAGGCGACGATGTCGTCCTTCGGGCGCAGCCGCGAGAACGCGAACCCTGTCCCGCCGCCGGACTTGTGGATGATCGCCGCCGCCTTGACGGAGTCGAAGATCTCTTCCATCGAGTCGCCGACGGGTAGCACGTAGCACGCGGAATACTGCAGGCCGTTGCCCTTGCCGGCGTTCATGAGGGTGGGCGAGTTCGGCAGAAAGTTGCCCTCGATCATGATGTCGTAGAACGCCGTCGCGATCTCCCGGACCGCCGCTTCGCTCCGCCCGTACCGCGCCTCACCTCGCGCGATCGTGAGCGCGACGCGCCAGCACATCTCCTCCGGGGTCTCGACCACCTCGCCCCCCTGCCGTGTCAAATAACGCTCCCGCAGAACCCGCAAGGCAGGCTCGGTCCACTTGCCGACTTTCGCTGGGCGAGTTTCCGACAGCATGCAAGGCCTCCTCTCAAATGATAGCCGCAGAAGCTTCAGGTCACTACATCTTGTGGTGTGCGCGAATCTAGCACGCTGAATCTAGCGGCCGTCAAGGAAAAAGGTATCCACCGCGCATCCACCGACTGTCCACCGACGAACGGCCAACCTACTTCCGAGGCCTTCGACGCCGCGTGGTATTCTCTTGTGCCTATGTCCAGCGCCCGTGGGATCGCGTTGTACGCGCCGATCACGTCCTTCGTTTTCGTCGTGTTCACGAGTGCCGCGAGCGCGCAGACTCCGACACCGGCGCCGCCGGCGCAAACACCCGCCCCGCAGACGCCGACGGCGGCGCCGCCGTCCGCTCGAGTCGCCGGCCGCGTGCTCACGCTCGAGGAGTGCGTCTCGATCGCGCTCGAGGCCCAGCCGCAAATCCAGGCGACGCTCGCCGACTATGCCGCGGCGCGCTATCGCGTGAATCAGGCCTTCTCGCCGCTGCTCCCGCAGCTCAGCGGCGTCGTGAGCGCGACGCGGAGCAACATCCCGACCGTCGCCACCAACGCTGCGGGCACGAACGTGACCATCACGCAAACGCGGCAATTCGGCGACACCTTTCTCGCCCAGGTCCAGCTCTCGCAGCTCCTCTTCGACTTCGGCAAGAACCTGGCGGCCACCGACGCGGCGCGAAAGCTCGCGGAGGTCGCGGTCGAGGACGTCGAGCTCCAGCGCCAGCTGATCTCGCTGACGGTGAAGGAGGCGTACACGAACACGCTCTTCAGCCAGCGATTGATCCGCGTGCAGGAGCAGGCGGTCGAGCGCGCCGAGCTGAACCTGAGATCGGCCAAGGGCTTCTTCGATGTGGGCACGCGTCCCAAATCGGACGTCGCGCGCGCCGAGGTGGACGTGGCGAACGCCCGCGTCGATCTCATCAGGGCGCGGAACGCGCTGCGTACGGCGATCGTCGCGCTCAACATCGCGATGGCGATCGATGTGGATTCGCCGACCCAGATCGTCGACAACCTGGTCTACCAGCCCGTGACGATCGATCGCCAGAAGCTCCGGGCCGATTCGCTCCGACAGCGTCCCGAATACCGTCAGGCAAAGCTGCGCTCGTCCGCCGCCGAGGCGCTCGAGCGTCAGACCTTCCGTAACTTCTTTCCCGACGTCACCGGGACGGGCGCCTACGGCGGCGCGCAGTCTCAGCTCAACGAAGCGTGGACGGTCGGCCTGGCCTTGAACTGGAGCCTCTTCGACGGCGGCAACCGGATCGCGCGCTACCAGGAGGCGAAGGCGAACACCGAAGGCGCGAAGGCGCGGGTCAAATCGACCGAGCTCAACATCATCCAG
Source organism: uncultured bacterium (assembly GCA_964450175.1). Classification (GTDB taxonomy): domain Bacteria; phylum Methylomirabilota; class Methylomirabilia; order Rokubacteriales; family CSP1-6; genus AR31. The sequence goes on from CAYVHH010000575.1 coordinate 6,441, forward strand.
AACGTCGAGCAGGCCGAGATCGCCGTCGAGGAGGCCCAGGAGCGAATCCTGGCGGCTCAGACGCTGGTGGCCTCGGCGCAGGAGAATTTCCGGCTGGCCCAGGGCCGGTTCGACGCCGGTGTCGGAACCATCCTCGAGCTGACCGACGCACAGCTCGCGCTCACCCAGGCCCAGAACACCGAAAGCCAGGCCCTGGCCGACTACCGGATCGCGCTCGCGAGACTGGATCGTGCGGTCGGTCTGCGCTGATCTCGAGGAAACGGATCGCCGGCGACGACGTCTAACACCTTGATGAAGCGGGTTGTTTCCGTCGTCGTCGTCACGGTGCTGGTCGCGGGGGCGGTCTGGGGCTACTTCTACGCTCAGAGCCGCGGCAGCGTCCCCAAATTCCGCACGGTCCGCGTCGAGCGCGGTCCCCTCACCGCCGCGGTCTCGGCAACCGGCAACCTCAACGCGGTCATCACGGTGCAGGTCGGGAGCCAGGTTTCCGGCCAGATCAAAGACCTCCTGGTCGACTTCAACTCGGTCGTGAAGAAGAATCAGGTCATCGCGCGGATCGACCCGGACATCTTCGTGGCCAAGGTCAACCAGGCGAAGGCCGACGTCGATTCGGCCAAGGCCACGGTGCTGAATCAGGAGGCCCAGGTCGAGCGGGCCCGCGCCGACGTCGAGAACGCCCGCGCCGCGTATGCCGAGTCGAAGGCCCAGACGGCCAAGGCCCAGGTCGCGGTCGTCGACGCCAAGCGCGATTTCGACCGCAAGACGGAGCTGTTCGCCAGAAGGCTCATCGCCCGGAGCGATCTCGACTCGTCGCAGGCCGCGCACGACTCCGCCATCGCGCAGGTCGAGTCGGCGAAGGCGCACGAGCAGGCGCTCGATTCGGCCATCCAGTCGTCGACCGCCCAGCTTCGCGTCGTCCAGGCCATGCTGGTCTCGGCACGCGCGGGCGTCGACCAGAAGAACGCCAGCCTCAAGCAGGCGCAGGTCGATCTCGATCACACGACGATCCTGGCGCCGGTGGACGGTGTCGTGGTCTCGCGTCAGGTCGACGTCGGCCAGACCGTCGCGGCGAGCCTGCAGGCGCCGATCCTGTTCACGATCGCCCAGGACCTGACGAAGATGCAGGTCGAGACGAGCGTGGACGAGGCGGACATCGGCCGGCTCAAGCTCGACGATCGCGCGAGCTTCACCGTCGACGCGTTTCCCGGCGAGACGTTCACGGGCACCGTGACCCAGATCCGCAAAGCGCCCCAGGTGGTCCAGAACGTCGTGACCTACACGGTCATCGTGGGCGTCGCGAATCCCTCGGGCAAGCTGATGCCGGGGATGACGGCCAACGTCAAGCTCGTCGTCGCCCAGAAGGCCAACGCCCTCAAGATCCCGAACGCCGCGCTCCGGTTCCGGCCCGCCGGCGTCGACGCGCCGGCCCCGTCGGGGCCGGCGGCGGGCGGCGCGCCCGGGGCCGGCAGCGCGACCGGCGGCGCGCCGCCGTCGATCGAGCAGATCCGTGAGCGCCTCGTCAAAGGGCTCGGCCTGACCGAGGACCAGCAGAAGAAGCTCGACCCAATCTTACTAGAGGGCCGCGAGCAGTTCCGGAGTCTGCAAGGCCTACCGGACGCCGAGCGCCGTTCGAAGGCGCAGAAGATCCGCGAAGCCCAGCGCGCGCGCATTCGCGAGTTCCTCACCGACGACCAGAAGGCGCGGTACGACGAGATGACGGCGATCGCCGGCGAAGTGCGCAGCGGCACCGCCGGTCGGGTCTGGGTCATCGGGCCCGACGGCAAGCCGGCGCCGATCACCCTCACCCTGGGGCTCAGCGACGGGGCCTCGACCGAAGTGCTCCGCGGCGACGTGCGCGAGGGCCAGGAAGTCATCGTCGGGTCCGCGGGCGCTCGCGCCCAGCCGCAAGGCGCGCCCCGTCTGAGGCTCTAGCCGTGGCCGGGCCGATCATCGTCACCGACGGGCTGACCAAGGACTACCATCTCGGCCCGCACACCGTCCACGCGCTGCGCGGTGTGTCGGTGACGATCGAGCGCGGTGACTTCGTGGCGGTCATGGGGCCCTCCGGCTCGGGGAAATCGACCTTCATGAATCTCCTGGGCTGTCTCGACACGCCCAGCGCCGGCCGCTACGAGCTCGACAGCGAGGACGTGGCCGGGCTGTCCGCGGACGACCTCGCGCGGATCCGCAACGCCAAGATCGGGTTCGTGTTCCAGCAGTTCAATCTGCTGCCGCGCACGACGGCGCTCGAGAACGTCGAGCTGCCGCTCCTGTACGCAGCGCTCCCGGCGCGCGAGCGGCGCGCCCGCGCGCTGGAGCGACTCGCCTCGGTGGGCCTCGCCGATCGCGCGGGCCAGCATCCGAGTCAGCTGTCGGGCGGCCAGCAACAGCGCGTGGCGATCGCGCGCGCCCTGGTCAACGACCCGGCGATGATTCTCGCCGACGAGCCCACCGGCAACCTGGACACCCGCACGAGCGTCGAGGTGCTCGCCCTTTTGCAGGGGCTCAACCGCGCCGGGCTCACGATCGTGCTCGTGACCCACGAGCCGGACATCGCGACCTACGCGAGCCGCCATTTGATCTTCCGTGACGGACGGCTCCGAGCCGACGAGCGCGTCGCGGCGCCGGTCGATGCCGCCGCCGCGCTCACGTCCCTGCCCCGCGAAGACGAGGACGCCGCGTGAACATCTGGCAGAGCGTTCGTATCGCGGGCCGCGCCCTCCGCGTCAACAAGCTGCGGAGCGCCTTGACGATGCTCGGCATCATCATCGGTGTCAGCGCGGTAATCGCCATGGTCGGTGTCGGCTCCGGCGCCCAGGCCCGCGTCGCGGAGCAGATCCAGAGCCTCGGGTCGAACCTGATCATCGTGCTGTCGGGCAGCACGAACAGCGCCGGTGTCCGGCTCGGCATGGGAAGCCAGCTCACGATCTCGGAAGACGACGCCACGGCGATCGCGCGCGAGATCCCGAGTGTGCAGGCCGCGGCGGGGTCGGTTCGCGGCAACGCGCAGGTCGTCTACGGCAACCTCAACTGGGCTACCCAGATCCAGGGAGTCACGCCATCGTACTTCGAGGCGCGCGACTGGCCCGTCGACGAAGGCCGCCCGGTGCTCCAGGAAGACGTGGACGGCGCGACCAAGGTCGCCCTGCTCGGCCAGACGACGGCGCTCAACCTGTTCGGTGAGTCCGACCCGCTGGGCCAGATCATCCGGATCAAGAAGGTCCCCTTCACGGTGGTCGGTGTCCTCTCACGCAAGGGGCAGAACTCGTGGGGGCAGGATCAGGACGACATCATCCTGGTCCCGCTCTCGACGGCGAAGAAGAAGGTGCTCGGCGTGAGCCAGGCCAACGCCCGGGCGGTCGGCTCGATCTCCGTCAAGGTGCGCCCCGGCGAGGACATGAGCGAGGCCGAGGACCAGATCCGCGCGCTCCTGCGCCAGCGCCACCGGCTCCAGGCGTCCCAGGACGACGACTTCTGGCTCCGGAACCTCTCCGAGATTCTCCAGACGCAGGAAGAGTCGTCGCGGGTGATGACCTATCTCCTGGCGGCGATCGCCTCGGTCTCGCTGCTGGTGGGCGGCATCGGCATCATGAACATCATGCTGGTATCGGTGACCGAGCGCACGCGCGAGATCGGTCTGCGCATGGCGGTCGGCGCCCGGCGCCGGCACATCCTGCTGCAGTTCCTGATCGAGGCGATCACGCTCTCGCTGATCGGCGGCATCGCCGGCATCGCGCTCGGCGTCGCCGGCTCCGAGGCGATCAGCTATTTCGCCGAATGGCGTACGCTCGTCGCCCCCGAGTCCATCCTGATCGCGTTCGGCTTCGCCGCGGCGATCGGGATCTTCTTCGGCTTCTACCCGGCCCGCAAAGCCTCGCGGCTGGACCCGATCGAAGCGCTGCGCTACGAATAGCCGCGCGGAGAATGGGGTGCCGCGCCCGTCTCCTGCTATTTTGGAGAAGCGATGGCCCGCGCGCGCCGCCGCCAGCGGAAGGCTCAGCCGCGAAAGACCCGGCAGCGAAAGGCCCGGCAGAGCAAGATCCGACAAGGCCGCACACGTCGGATACGCGTCACCCTCCCGCGACCGACCCGCGCCGAAACGCTCCTGCTCAGCCTCGCCAAGGATCTCGCCGGCGCACCGCTGGACGGCGCGCTGCGACGGCTCGCCGACGCCTTCGCGCCGACCGCCGATCTGCCTCGCGAGGTCTACGGCGCCTGGGTCAAGAGCCGGCGCGAGAAGACGGCGTCACTGGCTCTCAGCTGGGCGCGCGAGCAGCTGCGGCTGAGCCTCGAGGAGACCATCGCGCGGGCGCCGCGGGCGCGTCCGGCGCTCGGGCTCGCGCCCGACACCCTGGCCTGGCTCCTGCTCGCGGCGTGCGAGGCGATCGCCCACGAGCCGCCCTCGGCGGTCGCCGATCGCGTTCGGACGGTGCTCGAGCTCAGCGGTCTCGCCGCGTCGGGCGGCTGAGCGCTTCCAGCAGCAGCACCGCGGCGCCCGCGAGCATGGTGAGGCCGTTGAGCTGGACCGACGCCCGATGGGCGAGCGCGAACGCGGTGTCGTCGCGGGTGCGCCGCGCCGATTCGGCGCGCGGCAGGACCACGATGGAGGCCCAGAGCAAGAGGCAGAGCATCGCCCCGCAGAGCGCGACGCCGGCGAGCGCGCGCACGCGCGGCCGGCCGGACACCGCCAGGACCGCAGAGGCGGTCAGCGCGATCGCGCACAGGACGATCCCCCAGTCGTAGTAGCGCGGGAGCACCGCGGAGACGAGCTGGCCGGCGGCGTTGCGATCGATCACCCGGAAGGCGAGCGGCGCGACCGCGAACGAGAAGAACGTGCTGATCGCGAGCCAGCCGGCGATACAGACCACGACGAGTGTGCGCACGATATCCATCGATCCCCCTTTTGGCGCCGCCGCCTCCCGTTCGGCCACGGAGCGACTCATCGTCGTCCCGCGGCTCGATCCAGCTGGGCGAGCGCGATGCGATAGTCGGCGAGGGCCTGAGCCTCCGTACTCTGAGCTTGCGTGAGCGCGAGCTGGGCGTCGGTCAGCTCCAGGATCGTCCCGACGCCGACGTCGAACCGACCCTGGGCGAGCCGGAAGTTTTCCTGGGACGACGCGATGAGGACCCGCGCCGCCTGGATCCGTTCCTGGGCGGCTTCGACGGCGATCTCCGCCTGCTCGAGATTCTGGATGAGCGTCAGCTCTGCGACCTTGACGCGGGCGTTGGCGGCGCCCTGATTGGCCTTCGCTTCGTCGTAGGCCGCGATGAGATTGCCGCCGTCGAAGATATTCCAGGTGAACGCGAGCCCGAGCGACCAGTTGGGATTCAGCTCGAGCTGCGAGCCGCCGTAAGAGCCGGTCCCGCTGACGTTGGGCAGGAAGTTGCGCGACGCCACCTGGACGCTCGCCGCGGCGGCCGAGCTCTGGAGCTTCGCCTGTCGATATTCCGGGCTCTGCCCGAGCGCCTCCGTCCGGAGCGCGGCCCGGTCGATCGTGGTCGGCTCGTATTCGAGGTTGTCCTTGATCTCCGTCGGGGCGCTCGCGTCCACCGCCATGGCCGTGTTGAGCGAGACCCGCGCGATCCTGAGCGCGTTGCGCGCGTTGATCAGATCGACCTTCGCGTTGGCCACGTCGACCTCGGCGCGGACGGCCGTCGACAGGGGCTGGGTTCCGACGTCGACGAAGCCCTTGGCCGAGGTCAGATTGAGCTCGGCGCGCTCGAGCGCCTGCTCCTGCACGCGGATCAGCCGCTGGGCCAGGAGGATGTTGGTGTAGGCCTCCTTCACCGTGAGCGCGATCAGCTGGCGCTGGAGCTCGACGCCTTCGGCCGACACCTCGGCGAGCTTGCGGACCACCTGCGTGGCCGCGCGCGTCTTGCCGAAGTCGAAGAGCAGCTGCGACAGCTGGACCTGCGCCAGGAACGTGTCGGACGGCTGACGGCTGATCTGCACCGTCACGGTGCGGCCGCTGTTCAAGGTCGTGGGAACGGTGCTGTTGCTGCGGGTCGCCGTCACCGAGCCCGCGAGCTGCGGCAGCAACGGCGCGAACGCTTGACGGACCCGCGCGCGCGCGGCCGCGTAGTCATAGAGCGTGGCCTGGATCGCCGGCTGGGCCTCCAGCGCGGTGGCGATGCACTCCTCGATCGAGAGCGCATGCCCGACGACCCGCGGTGCAGCCGGGACGGGCGCCGCCTGCGCCCTCGCGGCGGCCGGCAGGCTCGAGACGAGGAGGAATGTCAGAAGCGAAGCTCGCAGGATCGTCATTCGCAGCCTCCATGGACGAGTTCGAGCGACGGTGTCGATACGACGCCGAGCGAGACCGGCAACGCGCGCCGCGGCTAATCGAGGGCGAGCACGCGCTCGGCGAAGAGCTCGGTCATGCCCGTGGCGGGGAAATCGGCGAAGCCGAGCATGAGATCGGTGGCGCCGGCGGCCGCGTACGCCGCGATCCGCGCGCGCACGGCGTCCGGCGTCCCGATCAATGCCGTGTCGAGGATCGCGGCGCTGTCCTCGATCCCGCGGGCGGCGCAGAACAGCCGGCGCGCCTGATCGACCGCGGCATCGGTGATGCCGACGACGACGTCCACCTCGACCGACCGGCGATAGTCCCACCACGGGCGTCCCGCGTCCTCGAGCAGGCTTCGGAGGCGGTCCCAGCGGCGCGCGAACGCTCTCGGCGTCAGGTACGAGGCTTCCCAGCCCGAGGCCCGCTTCGCGGCGACGCGGAGCGCTCCCGGCCCCATGGCCGCGAGCCAGACCGGCGGCCCGGGCTTCTGGACGGGCGGCGGCTCGAGCCGTGCGTCACGGAGCGTGTAGAAGCGGCCCTCGTAGTCCACGGGCTCTCCGGTCCAGAGACGCTCGAGGATCTCGATCGTCTCGGTGACGAGGGCGACGCGCGTCGGCGCGTCCGGATACGCGATCGCGTGGCTCCGCCATGCCGCCACCGTCGTCGAATCCTCGGCCCCGACGGCCAGCCGCAGGTCGAGCCGGCCATCGGAGAGATGATCGACGGTGACCGCGCGCTTGGCGAGCCACGACGGATGATGAGACGACGGGTCGAAGCAATACGTGACCGCCGGGCCGAGACGGGCGCGCCGGGTGAGCCCGGCCAGCGCGCCGAGCATCGTCCAGCCGTCGTGGGTCCATCCCCAGAGCCCGTCCCCGTACGTGATGCGCGCGTAGCCGAGAGCGTCGGCGGTCCGCCAGTAGTGTCGGAGCGCGACGACGTCGGTTCCCCAGGTTTGCACACCGACTGCGATCACGGACCGAGGATCACCGACGCGTCCGGGGGAGTCAAGATTGACGCGCCCCGCGCGCGACGGTAGAGTGCGCCGCGATGCGAGCCCGCTCGCTGGCCTTTCTCGCCGTCATCCTCGCGGCCGGCTCGCCGGCTTGGGCCCAGACGCCGGTCGAGGCGGCCCGCGCCCTCGTCGCCCGGTACCACGAGGACCTCGCGGCGCTCGACCGCGCGCGCGATCTCCTCGACGCGGCGCTCGCCAAGGACCGGAAGGTCGAGACGATGGTGATGCTCTCGTACGTCCAGTTCCTCGTCGGCGACGTGCGAGCGAGCACGGCGGAGGCGAAGCTCGCCGCGTACGACCGGGGTCGCGAGATCGGCCAGCGGGCGGTCGAGCTCGCGCCGAAGAGTCACGACGCGCACCTCTGGTACGCGATCAATACGGCGCGCTGGGGCGAGACGAAAGGCGTGCTCCGCTCGCTCTTCCTCCTGCCGACGATCCGCCAGGAGCTCGACACCTTGCTCGACCTCGATCCGCGCTCGGTTCGCGCGCACATCCTCGCCGGGAACGTGCTCCTCGAGGTGCCGGGGTTCGCCGGTGGCGACCGCGCGAAGGCCGAGGAGCACTTCAAGAAAGCGCTCGAGATCGATCCGCGCTTCACCAACGCCCGGGTCGATCTGGCCCGGGTGTACATCGCCGACGCGCGCTATGCGGACGCGCGCCGCGAGCTGCAGCGAGTCGTCGCCGAGACCAGTCCGTCGGTGATCGCCGACTGGACCGTGAAGGACGCGCCACGAGCCCGAAAGCTTCTCGAGTCGATCAAAGATCGCACGTAGCGATCGGCGTCGTGATCCGCCGGCTCCGGCAGAACGCGCCGCGCTGGAACCCGACTGCGCTGGCGGTCCTCGCCGAGCGGGATCGCGACCCCTTCCGGGTCCTCATCGCCTGCATTCTCTCGCTGCGCACGCAGGACAGCACGACCGGCCCGGCGTCCGACCGCCTGTTCGCCGTGGCCGCGACGCCGGCGGCGATGCTGAAGCTGCCGGCACGCCGGATCGAGCGACTGATCTATCCGGTCGGCTTCTATCGCACGAAGGCGCGCGTCATCCTGGGAATCTGCCGCGATCTGCTCGAGCGTTTCGAGGGCCGCGTGCCCGACACGATCGACGAGCTCCTCACCCTCAACGGCGTCGGGCGGAAGACGGCCAACCTGGTCGTGACCATGGGCTACGGCAAGCCTGGGATCTGTGTCGACACGCACGTGCACCGGATCTCGAATCGGCTCGGCTACGTGAAGACCCGCAATCCCGAGGAGACCGAGATGGCCCTGCGCGGCCGGCTCCCGCGCCGCTACTGGATCGGCTACAACGACCTGCTCGTCGCCTTCGGCCAGAACATTTGCGTCCCCATCTCTCCCCGCTGCTCGGTCTGCCCCGTGACGACGCTCTGCCCCCGAGTCGGCGTCACCACGAAGCGCTAGCGACCGGGCGCCGCAGTCGCCGGAGCACGGCGAGATTGCGGAGATCGGAAGCGGGTTCCGGCTCTTTGGGCGTCTCCAGGACCTTCGGCACCCGAGCGAAGCGGCGGTCGTTCAGCAGGAGCCGGAAGGGAGCGAGTCCCAGCCGCCCACGCCCGATGTGCTCGTGACGATCGAGCCCTGAGCCGAGCGGCGCCTTGGCGTCGTTCAGATGGAACGCCAGCACGCGGCGGCGCCCGACGGTCGCCTCGCACTCGGCGATCGCACGGCGGTACCCAGCCTCGGTGCGGAGATCGTAGCCGGCGGCGAAGAGATGGCAGGTGTCCAGACAGACGCCGATGCGCTCGGGTCGAGCGGCGCGCTCGAGCAAGGTCGCGAGCTCGCCGAACGTGCGCCCGATCGTATTCCCCGCCCCCGCGGTGTTCTCGAGCGCGACCTTCACGCGGTAGCCCGCGGTGCGCGCCAGCGACTCGTCGAGCGCGGCCGTCACCCGGGTGAGCCCCGCCTCGAGGCCGGTGCCTCGGTGCGAGCCGGGATGGATGACGACGCACGAGAGGCCGAGCGCCTCGGCGCGCTCGAGCTCGTCCGTGAACGCGGCGACCGCCTGCGACCAGAGACCGGTGTCGGGGTTCCCGAGATTGATGAGGTAGCTCGAGTGGGCGAAGACGTGCCGGATCGCGTGCGTCCGGCGCGCCGCCCGGAACGTCCGGACCTCGTCCGCACCGAGGGGCCTGGCCGCCCACTGGCGCTGGTTCTTCAGAAAGATCTGGACGGCGCCGCAGCCGACCGCGCGGCCGCGCTCGAGGGCGAGATGCAGGCCGCCGGCGATGGACATGTGGGCCCCGATCTCGTCGCGGCGCGGAGTCATGGCGGCCACGGCAGCACTCTGCTATTCTGCCCTAATGAAACCCTTCACGGTCCCCTCGGCGTACACGACGACGTTCACCCTCGAGTACGGCGTCTCCGAGGCCGAGATGCGGCGGCTCTACGAGAACGCCAAGCGCGATCAGTGGAACGCCTCCAAGGACGTTCCGTGGGCCGACTCGTTTCCGTCGGACGGGCGCGTGATCGCGGACGAGCTGATCGACATCTACGGCAGCCCGCTCTGGGAGAACCTGCCGGAAGCCGATCGCGTCGCGTTGAACCGTCGCATCGCCGCCTGGCGACTCTCGGTGCTGATGCACGGCGAGCAGGGGGCCTTGCTGGCGTGCAGCCAGATGGTGGACATCGTGCAGGGCGCCGACCAGAAGTTCTTCCAGGCCACCCAGGTGCTGGACGAGGCGCGCCACAACGAAGTGCTGAGCCGCTATCTGAGCGATCGCCTCGAAGGCCTGACCTATCCGATGCCGGCGAACGAGAAGGACCTGTTCGATTCGATCCTCTCGGAGAGCCGCTGGTATCTGAAGACGATCGCGCTGCAGCTGGTCGCGGAAACCTTCGCCGTCGCCCTGTTCAAGATGATGAGCGAGAGCGCGCGCGATCCGGTCCTCGGCACCATCTGCAAGCGGATCCTCCAGGACGAGTCGCGCCACATGGGATTCGGCATGCTGGCGCTCCCGAGGGTCGTGAACGAGGCCTCGGAGAGCGAGCGGCGCGAGCTCGAGGACTACACCTGCTTCGCGCTCGAGAAGACCTTGATGGGCTTCTTCCCGCTCGAGGCCTACCAGGACGTCGGCTTCACCCCCAAGCAGATCGACGAGGTCAAGCGGTATCGGCGCGAGACGGCCGCGGCGAACGACTACGCGCCGTTCCGCAAGTACTTCAAGAAGGACATGCACGGCGCGATGGTGTCGAACCTCGCCCGGCTCGGTCTCCTGACCGATCGCGTGCGGCCGCGCCTCGAGAAGCTCGGCATCAGCCTGCCGGCGGTGAGCTGACCGGCCCGACCAGCTCGCCGAGCCGCTTCGTCCGGTAGCGCCACATCGCCGCGATCTGCCGGCGCACCAGCAGCGCATGCGCCGCGCGTCCGAGCGGTCCGAGCGGCAGCCGATACGTCACCCGGTCTTCCATCCACGTCCCGCCGCGCTCCTCGAGAAAGCGGTGGCGATGCTCCCAGCGCGCGTACGGACCGCGCACCTGCACGTCGACGAAGCGATAAGGCGGATCCCACTCGCGGATGAACGCGCGCCAGCTCACCGGCACGCCGAGCCAGGACATCCGTAGATCGATCACCGCGCCGGCCGAGAGCGGCGGCGGGCAGGCAACGATCGCGAGACGGAACGCCGGAGGCGTCAGGAGCACGAGGTTTTCGGCCGCGGCGAAGAAGGCGAAGACGTCGGTGCGCGCCCTGGCGAGCCACACGCGCGACTCGAGGATGTAGTCGGCCATGACGCGCGGGCTATGATAGGCAGGTGCCCGGAGCGAGTCAAACACGCGCCTACGTGACGCTCCTCGCGAGCGTGGCGCTCTGGGGCAGCTTTCCGGCCACCGCGAAGCTGGCGCTCGTCGATTTCCCCCCGTTCTTTCTGGCGGCGGTCCGCTGCACGGCCGCCTCGTGCTTTCTGCTCGTGCTGCTGGCTCGCTCGTCGAGCGACACGATCCGGGGACTCGGGCCGGGCGCCGCGGGCGTGTTTCTCGTGCTCGGAGCCGCCGGCATCTGGGGCTCGATGCAGTTCACCTATCTCGCGATCTACAACACGACTGCCGGCAACGCCGTGATCCTCCAGGCCGCGACGCCGGTCATCGTCGTGCTGATCGCGCGGTTCTATCTAGGCGAGCGCCTGGTTCGCGTGCAGTGGCTCGGCGTCACCGCGTCGCTGCTGGGCGTCCTCCTGGTCATCACGCGCGGACCCTTCGCCGTGCTCCAGCCGGCCGAGCTGCACTCGGGGGATTTCATCACGCTCCTGTCGCTCTGCAGCTGGGCGGTCTACACCGTCTACGGCAAGCGCGTGCTCGCCTCGTACTCACCGCTCCTCGCGACGACCGCCGCGTACATCATGGGTACCCTGCTGGTCCTGCCGACCGCCGCGATCACCGCCCCGCTCTTCCCTGCGCCGCGCCTGGCCTCGCTGACGGCGTGGTCGATCGTCTTCTACCAGGGTATCCTCGGCGCAGTCGCGCACATTTGGTGGTACCAGGCCGTGCTGGTGGTCGGGCCGAGCCAGGCCGCGATCTTCACCAATCTCCAGCCGATCATCGGCATCGTCCTCGCCCCGCTCCTGCTGGGCGAGCGCATCGGCATCTGGCACGTCGTCGGCACCCTCTTCGTCCTGGCCGGCGTCGGCCTCACCACCCGCCGATTCAGCCCAAAATCAAAAGACTAGCGAACTCGCCCCACGCCCACGACACGACAGCCCGACAATCGATCCTGACCGACGCCACAAGAAGACGCCGGACAGAGTCCCACGCCGATTTGAAGCGCGGTGGAATTGACGATACGGGTTAGAGAGCCGGTGCGGGGCGGGAGGCGCGGGGGGTGCGATCAGCGAAGTGGGACCCCCTCGTCCCGCCCGCGGCTCGAAGAGCCGCGAATCGGGCGAGCGGGTGACGGAGCTGATCGCACCCCCCGCGCCTCCCGCCCCGCACCGGCGCAGCTACGAGCGAAACGTCAAAGCTAGTCGAGCTTGCGGACCTCAGAGAGGATCTTGTCAGGATCCGGCAACTCCCCTTTGCCGTACCGCTCGATGAACCGGATCTTGCCGTGTTTGTCCACGATGAAGGTCGCGCGCACGTTGGCGTTCCACTCCGGCCAGAAGACGCCGTAGTCCTTCGCGACCGTGCGGTGGACGTCCGAGAGGAGCGGATAGTGGCTGATGCCGACGGACTTGGCCCAATTGTCGTGGCTGAATGGGCTGTCAGTGCTGATACCCAGCACCTGGGTATTGACTGCCTGAAAGTCGCCGATGCGCTTGTCGAAGGCAGGCATGCACGTGCTTCAGCCCGGGGTCCAGTCGAGCGGATAGAAGAGGATGACGACGTTCTTGCCGCGGAATTCGGCGAGGCCGACCTCCTTGAGCCCGATCGTCCTCAGCGTGAAGTCGGGCGCGCTGTCGCCCACGTTCAGGACTTTGGTCTCAGTCAATCCGTGAACCCCCCTTTCGCCAATCTGCGCGGTGCGCGGTCGTCCATCCTAGCACGCGACGCCGCAACCCGTGCCGGGGGCTTGCGCACGGCGGCCCACGCCCGGTTCCGTCGGCTCTCGAGCGGGGCCGCGTCGACGCCGAGGTAGGCGGCGGCGGTGACGACTCGCTTGGTCTCCCACACCCGTGCGAAGCGCTCCGCGTAGCCCGCGTCGCGAAGCGCGTGGTGGTCCATGATGACGCGACATCCGGTGGCTTCTACCACGCGGATGAGCTGGTCGATCGCACGCTCGATCGCGTCGCGGCCGACGTCGCGCTCGAGGTAGGACACCGGTCCGGACACATAGAGCAAGGTCGGCCGCTGCTGGATGAGGTACGCGGCGGCGACGGCGGAGGCCGGCCCCTGGAGATCCGAGGCGAAGACGAACCGCTCGCGCTCCGCCGGGTCGACGATCGTCAGCGCGACGACCGAGCCGAACGGCGAGCCGTCGACGCCGTGGGGCAATGGGGGCGAGACGCAGAGCTCCAGATCCGCCTCGCGCCGATGGGCGCCGTCGGCGCGCTCGACCTTCGCCTGTCCGTCCAGCGCTTTCCACAACGCTTCCCCGCGCTGGGCCTGCTTGCCGCTGATCATCCGGCGCGGATCCTTGGCGAGCACGATCCGTCCGGCGTACGACACGGGATCCGATCGGAAGTGGTCCTCGTGGTAGTGGCTCACGAAGACGAAGCTGGACCGCGCCGCGTAGGCCGAGATCCGATCGTTCGCCCGGCGGAGGGCTTCCCACTCGTCCTCGGTCGGGGGTAACCCGAAGCGCGCGGGAGCGAGGGTCGCGCCGGGATCGATGAGGATCCCCGTCCGGCCGACTTCGACGTACGTCGCCATCGACCGGACGCCGAGCGACTCGGCGGCGAGCGGAATGACCTTCATGCGCGATCGGAAGCCGCTAGATGCAGCGGCCGCCGTCCACCTCGACGCACGTGCCGGTGATCATCGCCGCGTCGTCCGAGGCCAGGAAGACGGCGGTTCGCGCCAGATCCTCGGGCTGGTTGAGACGGCCGAGCGGGACCGTGGCGACGTAGCGGGCGCGACTCTCGTCGTCCACCGCGCGCTTGCCCATGAACGCCGGCAGCATCGGGGTGTCGGTCGCGACCGGCGCGATGGAGACGACCCGCACGCCATCGCCAGCGGCCTCCAGCGCCAGGCTCTTGGTCAAGGTGACGACGGCTCCCTTGGACGCCGCGTACGCCTGCATGCCGGGCCGCGGTCTGATGGCGGCGGTCGACGCCGTGATCAGGAACACCCCGCGGCGCTGCTTCTTCATGATCGGCAGGGCGTACTTCGCGCCGAGCCACACGCTCTTGACGTTGACGGCCATGATCCGGTCGAAGAGCGCCTCGTCGACATCCTCGACGTTCTGGGGCGACTGCGGGACACCCGCGTTGGCGAAGAAGACGTCGAGCCGGCCCCAGGTGGCCACTGCCTTCTCCACGATCATCTGGTTGTCGGCGGCGCGGGTGACGTCCGCCCGCACGGCAACCGCCTGGCCGCCGGCCTTCTCGATCTGCTCGACCGTGGACTTGGCGCTCGCCTCGTTCAGGTCGACCACCACCACACGCGCCCCTTCCTTCGCCATCGCCAGCGCCGAGGCGGCGCCGATACCCGAGCCCGCGCCGGTGATCACCGCAACCCTTCCGTCGAGTCTCATCTCAGAGCCTCCAAGCATCCGTCGTTACAGGACTAGTTCGGCCATCGTGCGAGCCGCCAGACGATCGCCCGCCACCATGAGCGTGGTCACTCCCGAGGAGCGCCACTCGCTCACGAGGTCACGGATCCGCTCGCGGGGACCGCACAGCGCGACCTCGTCTACGAGGGCGTCGGGTACGGCCGCTTCGGCGTCGGTCTTGCGTCCGGCGAGGTAGAGATCCTGGACCTTCTTCGCGGCCTCCTCGTAGCCGTACCGGCACGCGATGTCGTTGTAGAAGTTACGGCCCCGCGCCCCCATGCCGCCGACGTACAGCGCGAGCCGGGCCTTCACGCTCGCCCGGCACGCGCCGACGTCGTCACCGACGACCACCGGGACCATCGGCATGACGTCGAAGGCCGCGGGCGCCGCGCCGCGGGCGCTGAAGCCCGC
>CAYVHH010000576.1:0-17218 GCA_964450175.1 uncultured bacterium
GTCGTGACGACGATGAACCCGATGGCAAGCGCAAGCCTCGTGAGAGGAGTTATTGGCACGCTTTCACCTCTTTGAGGTTTCGATCGATTTGCGAATGGCCGCGACTGACTTGGTGACGATCAGGTCGACGCCGAGCTGACCCAGCTCGGCGCTGGCCCGTTTGGGGTCGCCCTCGACACCGCTGGCCTCGCCGGGTGCCGGCAGCTCGCGCGGCGTCGTGCGAACGAGACGCGGCGCGAGCGCGAGCGTGAGCGACGTATCGGCGAGTCCGGCGTGCTGGCCGATCTCGTCGGTCCGGTACCCGCGTGCTTTCAGCAACGCATCGTAATCGGCCGTCGCGGCGCGATAGTACTCTTCGACGGCGTGCACCCGCACCGGCGACGCCGCCCACTCGCGGTTGAGACGAGCGGCGACAGCGCGCTCGCCGGCCTGGGTCGAGCCGTGATCGCCGAGCAACGCGATGTCGCGGAAGCCGTGATGGCGGAAGCTCCGCGCCGCGGACTCCAGGGTCTGGCGAAATGTCTCCTCACGCACCGTGATCGTCCCGGGAAACCGCATGTGACCCGTCGGCGGCTCGATCGAACCCTCGGGCACATAGACCAGGACCGGCGCGACGATCGCATTGCCCAGATCGCGCGCGATTCGCTCGGCCAAGATCTTGACCCGCGCGTTGTGCTTGCCCAGCGCCATGTGAGGGCCGTTCTGCTCGGTGGCGCCGATGGGCAGGAGCACGGTCGTCTTTCCCGCGCGCACGAGCGCCCGAAGCTCGGTCCATGTCAGATCCTCGAGCAGGATCGTGTCAGGGGGCTGTGCGTGGACCGGGGCGGTCAGAGCCAGGGCGAGACAGAGCGCCGCCAGGCGTGACGTCCTCACCCTTCGTACTTAGCGCACCGGGGCGCGCGGCGTCTAGAAATTAGTCCTCATGGGCAGCGTCGCGGATCAGTACGTCATGCCGATCTCGCGATATCCGGCCGTCGCGATCGCCATGTGCTCGTGCGCCGCCTCGCCCGGGCCCGTGCGCCGGTACAGCTTGCCCAGGCCGAGGTGGCAGTGGGCGACGAGGGGGCGCATCGCGGCGGGCTCGGCGAGCGCGAGCGCCTTGCGATAGTGGGTCTCGCCTCGAGCCGCGTCGAACTGATCGGGATGCGTCGCGATATCGCCGAGGAGGTGGTGGGCATGGGCCGCGAACCCGCGCTGCGACGGGGAATGCGCGAGCGCGCGGTCCGCCAGACGATGCGCCTCGTCGAGCTGGTCGAGCCGCAGAGCCGCGCGCCCCAACGCGTAGCAGGCCTCTCCGTGAATCCCGACGATGCCCCTCCCCGCCTCGCGCTCGAGAAGATGCTCGCCCTCGCGCAGGAGGGCCAGCGCCTCACCGGCCTCGCCGACTTGCGCCAGCGCCCAGGCCGAGCAGGCGACCGCATGGGGGAGGTTGAGCACGACGGTGCCCGTCCGGTACGCCGCGAGCCCTTGCTCGAGCAGTGAGCGCGCGTGCGTCCAATCGGCTTTGAGCAGGTGAAGCCAGCCGGCAGCCAGGTACGCCATGCCGACGGGGTAGGCGTGACGCGTCAGCTCGGCGAGCCGCAGCGCCTCGGTCTTGTACTGCAGTGCCTCGTCGAACCGGCCGAGCTGAGCGAGACCCCTGACCAGGAGATAGCGATCGTAGATGGACAAGGGCATGGCGGCCCCGAACGCCTCGTAGTTCGAGCTCGCGGGCAGCGACGCGAGGTTATCCGTCATGAGCTCGACCACGCGTTCGTATTCCCCGCGGAAGTAGTTGGCTTGCGCGAGATAGGTCGCGGTCAGGAGGCGCAGACTCAAGTCGCCGCGGCGCCGGGCGATCCGCAGCGCGCGGGTGCCGATCGCCAACGCCTCGTCCAGCTCCCCGAGCTGAGAATGGGCGTTCGTCATGACCGCGCAGACCCGACCTCGGCGGCTGTCGTCGTTCAACGCGTCGGCGATGGCCTCGGCCTCGCGTAGGCGCTGCATCACACGCGGATACTCGCCGAGCTGGCCCAGCAGCGGCCGGAGCTCGAGGCGAATCTCGAACCCCTGCTCGCGCGTCGACGGGCTCTCCGGCAAGGTCGCGAGGATCTCCAGCGCCTGCTCGAACCAGCTCCGGGCTTCCGGGAGCGCCGACCGCGCAGCGGCTTTCAATCCCGCCTGCCGGAGATACGGCACGGCCTTGTCCCACACCTCGCCGCGAACCGCATGGTGGGCGAGCCGTTCGATCTGCTCGCCGAGGCGGTCTCGATGGAGCGCCTCGATCGCGTCCACGAGCCGCGCGTGGAGATCGCGGCGACGGTCCTGCAGTAAGCCCCCGTACGTGACCTCGTGCGTGAGCGAGTGCTTGAACGTGTACTCGAGATCCGGGAACAGCCGCGTCTCGTAGAGCAGCTCGGCCGCCTGCAGGTGCGCGAGCCCGCGCCGCACGTCTTCTTCGCCCAGGTCGGCCACCGCCAGCAAGAGCGCAAACGGCACGCCCTTGCCGATGACCGCGGCCGCCTGGAGCAGCCGTTTGTCCTCGGGTGACAGGCGATCGATGCGGGCCGCGAGGATCGCCTGGACCGACGTCGGCACCCGGGCCGCGGTGGCGTCGCGGGCGAGCTGGTAGGCTCCGCGTTCGCCGACGAGTGCCCTGGTCTCCACCAGCGCGCGCACGCTTTCCTCGAGGAACAGCGGATTGCCCTCCGTCCGGGTCACCAGCGTGTGCTTGAGCGCGTCGAGGCTCGGGTCGGTGCCCAGCACGCTCGTGAGGAGGTCGTCGGCGCCCTGTTCCGGCAGCGGGTCCAGGCGCAGCTGCCGGTAGTAGGTCTTGCTCCCCCAGCCGTGCTGGTGCTCTTGCCGGTAGTTGACGAGCAGCAGCAATCGAGCGGTCGGCAGGCTCTCGACGAGGCTATCCAGCACCGCCTCGGTCTCGGCGTCGATCCATTGCAAGTCTTCGACGATCAGCAGGAGCGGCTGCACTTGACTCTCTCGTAGCAGTAATCCCTTCACGGCCTCCATGGTCCGTTGCCGGCGCTGCGAGGGATCGAGCCGGGCCCATGCCGCATCCTCGACCGGCACGTCGAGCAGCGCGAGCAGCGCCGAGAGGGCGGGCTCGAGAGCTCGATCGAGCGACAGGACCTTGCCGGTGACCTTTTCGCGGATGGTCCGAGTCTCGTGGCGCTCTTCGATGCGGAAATACGCCTTGAGCAGATCGATGATCGGCAGATAGGCGGTGGCTTTGCCGTACGAGGCGGAGCCACTCTCCAGCACGTGGCAGCCCTGCAAGCGATGGGAGTGAGTGAACTCCCAGTACAGGCGGGATTTGCCGACCCCGGGCTCGCCGACCACCGCGACCACCTGGCCGTGTCCGCCTTGCGCGCTTTCCAGCGCCTGATGGAGCTGATCGATCTCGCTGTCGCGCCCCACAAAGCGTGTCAGGCCGCGGGCGGCGGCCGCGTGCAGCCGCGAGCGGACCGCGCCCGGCCCGACGATCTCGTAGACCTCGATCGGATCCGCGAGGCCCTTCACCGGGACCGGCCCGCGCGACGTGACCTGGATGTAGCCCTCGGCGAGCTGCAAGGTCATCGGCGCCAGCAGAATGCTGCCGGGTGCGGCCAGCTGCTCGACGCGAGACGCGAGATGGGTCGTCTGGCCCACCGCGGTGTAGTCCATCTGCAGATCGGAGCCGATGGCCCGAACGACCACGCCACCCGAGTTGAGGCCGACGCGAATCTGGATGAGCACGCCGTGCGAGCGAAAGATCTCCTCGGCGTGGCGCTTGACCGACTCCTGCATCCGGAGCGCCGCGTAGCACGCGCGCACGGCATGGTCCTCGTGCGCGACCGGCGCTCCGAAGAGCGCCATGATTCCATCGCCCAGCACCTGGTTCACCGTCCCCTCGTAGCGGTGGACGGCTTCCATCATGAGCTCGAGGACCGGATCGAGCAGCTTCCGTGCCTCCTCCGGGTCGCGATCGGCCAGGAGCTCCATCGAGCCTTTGAGGTCCGCGAAGAGGACGGTGACCTGCTTGCGCTCACCCTCGAGCGCGGACTTCGAGGTGAGGATTTTCTCGGCGAGGTGCTTGGGGGTGTAGGAGTTCGGGGAGGCGAAGCGCGATTGGGGGGGCGCGGCGGCGGTGACGGATCGCACGGTGACGGAGGGCGCGGCCGCGACGGGCGCCGTGACGGAATTTGCGGGATCGACGGGACGCGTCGGGTGCGCGCACTCCAGGCAGAATTTTGCGACCGCGGGCAACTGGGCGCCGCAGTTCGTGCAGCGTGCCTCTTTGAGCGGAGTCGCACACTCCAGGCAGAACTTCGCCCGCGAGGGATTCTCGGTCTGGCAGCGAGGGCAAGTCATCGGGTGGGAGCAGTATAATCGCCGCCATGGCCGCCAGTCCCCGGCTCACGCTGGGTGGGTTCCTCGCCCGATTCGCGCTGGCAGCGCTCGTGGTCGGCGCCACCTACAATCCCACCCGCTATTCGTACTACGCGTGGGTCAGGAGCACCGGGTTCGAGTGGAGTCCGCCGGTCGCATTCGGGGGTGTCGTCCTGCTGATCGGATGGTTCATCTGCGTGCGCCTCGCCCTGCGCTCGATGGGCGGCATGGGCCTGCTGCTCGCCAACGCGTTCCTGGCCGCCCTGTACTGGCTCGTGGGGAGCTGGGGATGGCTCCCGGTCCAGAATGTCGCGGCGATCTCGTGGCTCGGGCTGTTCAGCGTCGCGGCCATCCTGGCTATTGGTATGTCGTGGACGCATTGGCGGCGGCGGTCGATCATGCCGCCGGGGTGATCGCGCTCCCAGTTCGGCGCGCGCGTTGTTCGGTGATCACCGCGTCGGGGTTCTCGTCCGCGCTGCCGGCCGTGCGGGTGGTGCTGGGGTTTCGGGAGTACACGGTGCAGGGGTTGACGGCGGGATCGGTCAAGGAATAGGCCGGTCGGGCTCACTCGTTCATGACCCTGCGCCTCATCGCGCTCTTCAAGCTGCTGAAGGGATTCCTGCTCATCGGCGTCGGATTCGGCGCGTTACGCCTGATCCACGCCGACGTCTCGGTCCTCGTGACCAGGTGGGCGGATCGGCTGAACATCGACCCGCAGAACCGCTACCTCGGTGCCGCTCTCAGCCGACTCGTGTCCGCTGACGCTCGGACCTTCGAAGTGATCGGGGCCGGATCGTTCGTCTACGCGGCCGTGCTCCTCACGGAAGCGGCCGGGCTCTGGCTCGGACGTCGATGGGCAGAGTACTTCACGGTCATCGTCACCAGCTCATTCATCCCCCTCGAGATCTACGAGGCCGCGAAACGATTCGCGGTGCCACGGCTGGCGATCGTTGCGGTCAACGTCGCGATCGTCCCCTACCTGGTGCACCGGCTCCGTGCAGAACGTGTTCGGGAGGCGCGCGGCGACTGACGCCCCGCTGGTCGGCGGCCCGCGTCTCGAAAAAAAGGGCCGCCCCTCGCGGAGCGGCCCCTGGCGTCGAAGCGTCGGGCGCCTCAGCTATGCCACTTGAACTGCTGCGGCTTGCGCGCCGACTCCTGCGAGATCATGACGTTGACGAGCGCCGGGCCCTTGAACGCCGTCGCCTGTTCCAGCGCGCTCTTCAGATCCTTCGGGTTTTCGACGAACCAGCCCTTGCCGCCGAACGCTTCCATCACCTTGTCGTAGCGTGCCCCGTAAATCAGCGCATTCGGTTTCATGTTCTGGAGCGGGTTGGCCGGCGGTGTCGCGTGTCCCGGCCCGATGCCGCCGTTATTGAAGACGACGATCTTGACCGGGAGCTGATAGCGGCACGCCGTCTCGATCTCCATGCCGGAGAAGCCGATGGCCGAGTCGCCCGAGACCGAGATGATCGGCTTGTCGGGATGCACCACCGCGGCGGCGATGACGAAGCCCATGCCGATGCCCATCGTGCCGTAGCTGCCGGCGTCGAGCCGGTGCCGCGGCCTCGAATTGAAGAGCTGGGTGCGGCCGATGTCCATCGTGCTGGCGCCCTCGCCGATGATGATCGCGTTGTCCGGCGCCCACGCGGCCACATCCTTCAGCGCCCGGTAATAGTTGGCCGGCGCCGCATCGTCGACGAGCTGGGGCGCGATCTGTGCCGCATTCGCCGCCGCCTTTTCGGCAATCGCGGCGTGCCAGGGCGATTCCTTGGGATAGACCCACTCGCGCTTGCCGAGCGCCTGATTGAGCTGCCCGACGATCGCCTTGCCGTCGCCGACCAGCGCCACCTGGGTCGGGGCGTTCTGGCCGATGGTCTCGGGCGCGATGTCGAGCTGGATGATCTTCACGTCCTTGCTGAAGCGGGGCGGCAGGCCGAAATGCATGATCCAGTTGAGCCGCGCGCCCATCAGGAAGACCACGTCCGCATTTTGCAGCGCGTGGCTGCGCGCCGCGCCGACCGACAGCGGATGGTTGTCGGGCATCACACCCTTGCCCATCGGCGAGGCCAGGAACGGTACCTTCGTGCGCTCGATGAAGGCGCGAACCTCGTCCTCGGCGCGCGAGTAGGCCATGCCCTTGCCGACGATGACGAGCGGCCGCTCCGCTGACCGGAGCACGTTCAACGCTTTTTCGACGTCTTCCGGCATGGCCTGGGTGCGCGGCGGGTCCGGGCAGCGTCCCGGCTCGTCCACCCTCGACTCGTCGACCTTTCCGGTAATGATGTCGTCCGGCATGTCGAGATAGGACGCGCCGGGCCGGCCATAGATCGCGTTCCTGACCGCCATCTCGACATAGAACGGGATGCGGTGGACATGCTCGACCCCGTGCGCGAACTTGCAGAACGGCGTTGCGATCAGCACCTGGCGCTCTTCCTGGAACGCGCCCATGCCGTTGCGCCAGGACTCAGACGCCCCACCGATGAGAATCATCGGCCAGCCGTTCTGCTGCGCGTTGGCGAGGCCGGCGAGCGCATGGACGACGCCCGGGCCCGAGACGACCAGGCAGGCACCGGGTCGACCCGTCAGGTAGCCGACGGCCTGCGCCGCATACGAGGCAGACTGCTCGTTGCGCATGCCGACGTAGGTGATCCCTTCCTTCTGCGCGGCCGCGGCGATCGGCTGCACCGGAAACCCGACGATCCCGAACATGAACTGGACGCCCTGCTTCTTGAGGCTTCTCGCGACTAAGGTTGCGCCGTCGACTTCGGCCATGAGTCCCTCCTGTCAGAGTGGGGCCTAAGATCGCGCCCCTCGGAGCCAGAGTCAAGCCCCCGGCATCGCGACAGGATCCGAGCCAGGCTCGATCATCGCGTCCGGCGTGACACGAGCGCTAGACTGGTCATGGGCGGATGAGACGCCCGCGCCGGGTTGATCCAGCGCTTCGCGGCGCAGCGGTGGCTCCCATCAGCTGCTGAGACGGGAGCCGCCGGGGGATCTCGGGCGTGACCTCCGTCTCGTCCGCCCTCTTTCCGCGTCTCCTCGTCCACCTGGACGAGACCTCGGCGGCAGAAGCGGCACCTGTGCCGCAGCTACGCGCGGCGCCGTGGACGCAAAAACCCGGCTGGATGCGCCGACACATGAACCGGTTCGGGTAATGGATGTCGAGCCGGGAGCGAGTCGGGGCCGGTCTACCAGGCGCGAAGCGACAGCAGAGCGGCGGGCAAGAATCGCCGAGACCCGAACCGGATCAGCTGCACCGTGATGTTGTCCGGGCCGCCGCGCTCGTTCGCCAGCGAGACCAGCCCCTCGCAGGCGCGATGCGGCGCCAGGCTCTCGGCCAGCCGGCGGATCTCGTGCGACTTCACCTGGCGCGTGAGGCCGTCCGTGCAGAGCGCCAGCATGTCGCCGCTACGCAGCGGCAGCGGTCCCTGCACCTCGATCGTCACGTCTTGGGCAAGACCGAGCGCGCGCAGGACGACGTGAGCGCTCGGGTGGTGCTCGGCCTCGCTCGCGTTGAGCACGCCCTCGCGCACCAGCTCGGCGACGAGTGAATGATCCTCGGTCAGCTGACGGATCTGGCGGCCGCGGATGAGGAAAGCCCGGCTATCGCCCACGTGCGCCAGGAAGGCGTTGTGATCGCGGATGACCAGCGCGGTGAGCGTCGTGCCCATCGGCTCCTGGCCCACCGCGACCCCGCTCTCGCGGTAGACGACTTCGTTCGCGATCTGGACGGACACGCGCAGCGCTTCTGGCAACGGCTCGGATCGCTGGGCGTGGTAGTAGGCGTCGTGCAACGTCTGGACCGCGAGGCGACTGGCCACGTCGCCGCGCGTGTGGCCGCCCATGCCGTCGGCGACGACGAAGAGACGCCCGCGCGACCGGAGAAGCTCCGGATCAGCCGGCTCGAAGGCGCCGAGGAAGTCCTCGTTTCTCGCGCGAACCCGGCCGATGTCTGTGACGTGAGCGAACGTGACGGTCGTCGTTCGACGGGCATCACCCATCACTCGGCGCTCCGCTTGGTGAACCTCGCCTCGCTCGCCTCCACGGCGCTGATGAACGTTCGGACCGGTGGCGGCGCCTGACGGCGGCACGACACTGTCGCGCCGTCCAGCCCGGTCAGCTGTCGAACCTCCTCGCTCGCTCGGTCCGATCGGCCGAGTGCGAAGTACGCGAGAACGAGGTGACACCGGGCGTCCACCAGCGACTTCAGTCGCGCGGGCGTCGGAGAGAGGCCTTCGAGCTCGACCAGCGCCTGACCGAACGCGGTCACCGCCTCGCGGAACTGAGCCGCCTGATAGACGGCCTTGGCCTTGCTCAGAACGGTCTCCGGTGATCCGGATCCGTCCTCGCGCCGTCCGTACTCGGCCAGCGCCTGCGCGAGCGCGCGCTGCTCCTCGCTCAATTGAGTTCTGCCGAGGCCGGTGTAGGCATCGGCCAGGGTCTGGTGGACCTCGACCAGCTCTTCCAGGCGAAGCGAGGTCTCGTCGATCTGCTCGACGTCCCACATCGCCTGGCGCAGCGAGCGTACGGCGGTGTCGTATTCACCGGCGCGGAGCTGGCCCAGCCCGCGATCGAGATTCGCGCGCAGGTCGCGGTCGGCGCCGGCCAGCGTGTACTTCATGAACTTGACGCCGGGCAGATCGCGCGTGAGCTCCTTCGTGGCGGCGCAGCCGCCGCTCAGCAGACAGACCAGACCGAGAAGCCCCATGGCGCGGCGGAGGTTCATGGCTCGATGAACCGTCCGGTATTGAAGTCGTAGCTGATTCGCATCGGCGCGTTGGACGTGTGTCGGGCGGTGATTCGCAGGAGCCGCTCGGGGCTGCGTTGCCCGTCCATCTCGAAGCGGACGCGATGCTCGCCCATCGGCACACGCAGGCACGCGGCGGGCGTGTACCCCACGGGCCGGTCATCGACGTAGACCTCCGCGAACGGAAGCGCATTCACGCTGAGGCACCTCGCCTCCTGGGACGCCGCAGCGACGGGAGAGGGCGCCGGCGCGGACGCCACGGGCGGGGCCGTCGCCGTCGCGGTCGTCACCGTCGGCGGTGTCACCGTTGGCGGCGGCGCCTTCGGCGGCGCCGGACGCGGTGCGGGAACCGTCGCGGTCGGCGGCGTCCTCCGCGACATGGTGGGTGTCGCAGCCGGAGGCGACGGTCGGGGCTCCACAGGTGTCACGGTCGGGGGCGACGGTCGCGGCGTCGGTTCCGTCTCAGGCGTGACGCTCGACACCGGCGCGACGGTGCGCGGAAAGTCCGTCACACGCCGAAAGGTCGACCACGTTCCGGCCACGAGCGCGAGCAGGCACATCACGCCGGCGGCAACGCGCACGGGACGAGAGAGGAGCGCCCTCTGCGCGTCTCGCGCCGCCTCTCGAAGGACACGAAGGGGCCGCGTCCGCTGTTCGCTGCTCGCCGCGTCGCGCAAGGCCGTGGCCAGGTCCGTGGCCGTCGCGTAGCGTGCCTCCGGGTCCTTGGCCAGCACGCGCCGGATGACCCGGTCGAGCGCGACAGGAAGCTCGGCGTTGTGCCGGCGCACCGACGGCGCGTCGGTATTGACGATGCGGTAGAGCACGGCGGCGAGATCGGCGGCGTTGAACGGGTTGACGCCGGTGAGCGTTTCGTAGAGCACGACGCCGAGGGAGAACAGATCGCTCCGCGGATCGGCGGCTTGGCCCCGGACCATCTCGGGAGACATGTAGGCCGGCGTCCCCAGCATCGTGCCCGTCTGCGTGTGACTGGCCCCCAGGATACGGGCGGTGCCGAAGTCCGTGACCTTCGTGACGCCGGGCCCGACGAGGATGTTTCGAGGCTTGATGTCCCGATGGACGACGCCGTGCCGATGGGCATAGTCGAGCGCCGCACACACCTGCACGACAATGGCCACCGCGTCCGCCAGGGGAAGAGGCCGACCGCCGAGCAGCAGATCGGCGAGCGTACCGCCCTCGCTGTACTCCATGACCATGAACGGCCGTCCCTCGGCCTCTCCCACGTCGTGAACGGCGACGATCGCGGGATGTGTGAGCCGGCCGGCTGCCACCGCTTCCTGATGAAAGCGCTGCTTTAGGCTGACACCCGACTCCTCGAGGGAGACGAGCTCCGGACGGAGGATCTTCAAGGCCACGAGACGATCGAGCTTGGGATCGTGCGCCTTGTACACGACGCCGCTCGTGCCGCGGCCGAGCTCGGAGAGGAGCTCGTAGCGGCCGCAAACGAGCGGCATACGCTCGGCCGGCCTTCGCGCGGCCGGCCACGTCTCCTCGATCATCGCATGTCGTCCTTGAACGTGAGCCGCAGTCCGCCGATCACGATCTCGTCGCCGTCGCGTAGCGTGGCCTGGCTCGTCGGCTTGTCGTTGATCCGCATGCGGTAGCGCCACGAGGTGTTGCGCACCTCGTACTGCGAGCCGTTACGGCTGATGTGCAGGTGATGCTTCGGACCACGGCACTCCACGCGCAGATCGCAGCGATCGCTTCGACCGATGACGACCGAGTCGTCGGCGAGCGTGAAGGTCCCTTCCTCGCCGCCGGCCTGCCAGCGCACGTGGGCCCGGCGTTTCTCGACGACCGTCGCGCGAATCTTGGCCAGCTCCTCCGGTCGCATCACCAAGGTCCGACCCGGCTCGGCGTACCCGGTCCTGGGAATGTAGAGCGGTGGCGCCGGTTCGGCCGGCACGTGGTCGAAGAAGAGGGAGAACTTGCCGAAGGAGATCTCGTCGCCGCGCTTGAGGGGTGCCGATCCCGCGAGGCGCCGCCCGTTGAGGAAGGTGCCGTTGCCCGAGTCGAGGTCCCGGACGAACCACAGCGCGTCCTGGAGACGGATCTCGGCCTGGTGGCGAGATACCGCGACGTTGTCGATGACGACTTCCAGTCCGGTCTCACGACCGACCCGTATGACCGGGTGGTCGATATGGTCGATGTCGTAGACTTTCATCGCGGTCCGCTCGACGACCAGCGTGAGCTTTGGCATGTTCCCCCCTCCCCCTCCTTCCGTCAGGTAGAGCAACAGATAGGCCACACGTGCTCGGCCGGAAAAGCCTTGCCCCACCAGGGGTTACAATACGGGGCTCTAGAGCCGGACCGCCCCGGTGACCATGAGCGGCCCTCTGGTGACGGAAGTGACACACTTGCCGACATTCGGGCAGGTTCTCGATCCGTTCCGGCGGACCGGGTGGCAAAATCCTGGGAACCCGGGAGTCAAGGAGCAGCTATGCCGAAAGCAGTGGCGGCCGACTACCAGTGCAGGGTGCGGAAACCAGGCGACTTCGACGCGTTCTGGCAAGACGTGTTGCGGCAGGCCGCCGCCGTTCCCCTGGAAGCCGAGGTCGTGCCCGACCCGCTCAGGACATCGGACGACGTCGAGGTGTTCGAAGTCTTCTACACGAGCATCGACTACGTCCGCATCGCTTGCTGGTACTGCCGTCCGACTCGCCGGGCGGAGCGCTCCCCCGCGATCATGTTCTTGCCCGGCTATCAAATGGACCCGCCCATTCCCAAGGAGTGGGCGCGGAAGGGCTACGTCGCCCTGTCCGTCGCGCCGCGGGGCAAGCTTCGGAGCAATCGTCAGTTCAATCCCGGATATCCAAATCTGCTGACGCACAACATCGTGGATCGCCACACCTACGCCTATCGCGGCTTCTACGTGGACACGTGGCGCGGCATCGATTTCCTGCTCTCGCGTCCCGAGGTCGACGGCACGCGCATCGGCGTCGTGGGCAGTAGCCAGGGCGGTGGTCTCGTCATCACGACGGCCGCCATGCGGCCGGAGGTGCGCGCGGCGGCGGCCGGCGTGCCCTACCTCTGTGGCTTCATGGATGCGATCGAGCTGACGCACACCTACCCGTACGAGGAGATCAACGACTATCTACGCCTCTATCCGGATCGGCGAGCCGAGGTCGAGGACACCCTCGCGTACTTCGACGGCATCAACTTCGCGGACAAGATCACCTGCCCGATCGTCCTGAACATAGGCCTGCAAGACAACGTCTGTCCGCCTGAAACCGGCTACGCACTGTTCAGCCGGATCGGCGCCGGCGACAAGCAGCTCTACCCCTACGACGGCCATGGCCACGACGGCGGGCGCTCGCGCCACGGCGCGGTCGTCGACCGATTCTTCGCCCAGCATCTTCAGAGCGACAGGTGAGCGACCGATGAACCAGGTGCCGCAGAACTTCCGTGAGTACTGGCAGGAAACGCTCGACGGGCTGGCGCGCTATCCCGCATGCCCCGAGCTCGAGGCGATCCCGCTGCGCAGCACCCCATTTGCCACGCTGTACGGCGTCCGCCTCACCAGCGTTGGCCCCTATCGCCTGTTCGGGTACCTCAGCATTCCGACGGGCACCCGGCCGTTTCCGGCGATCTACTACTCGCCCAAATACCAGAGCGTCCTGGAAATCATTCCGCAGGGAACCGCGAATCGGATCCGAAGCCGGTACGTCGTCTTCGCGCTCGCCGGGCGCGGGCAGCGCAATGCCGACACGCCCTACGCCGCCATGTTTCCGGGCTTGCTCACCGAGGGGATCGGCGATGCCGCGACCTACGTCTTCCGGAGCATCGTGGCCGACAGCGTCAGGGGGCTGGAGTTCCTCTTGACCCGGCGCGAGCTCGATCCGACGCGAGTCGCCGTGGTGGGCAACGACCTGGCGCTCATCACCGCGGGGCTCACGTCAGGCGCGACGCACGTGGTGGCGGCGCCGGCGCTCTTCTACAAGACCGCCGAGCTGGCCGGCAAGACGCAGGCGTACCCCCTCGAGGAGATCAACGACTATCTGCGGACGTTCCCGGCGCGCGTCGAGGCCGTGCGCTGCACGCTCGCGTACTACGACCTTCTCGCCTTTGCGCCCCGCGTCGCAGCGACGACGCTCCTGATGGCCGGCGCGCCGGGCACCCTGCTCGATGGGCAGGCGCTGAAGCCGCTCGCCGACGCGCTTCGGAGCCGGGTGGCGGTCCACGAATCGGAGCAATCCACCTATCGAGACGGCCTCTACGCCGAGCAGTGGACCGCCGCACAGTGCGGAATCAACGACCTGCAGAGCATTCTTCCCGAGCACTGGCGGGACTAGCAGTTCGCGGCTTCACGACGCGCCCATTGGACGCCCTGTGGCGAATCACTCTCGAAACGCAAAGCATAGCGACGTCCGGCGAGAGTAGGCAGAGCGACGTCTCGGGAAAAAACCTCGGGGATCACCTCGTCGGGCAACAAAACGAAGGCGATGTCGTCGCCGGCCGCAGTGGCGAGCGGGACGACCTCGAAGCCGTCGGCTTTCGCGCGGTCGGCATATTCGTCGTCCCGGTTGCCGACGCGGATTTCGACGCCGGACTCGCGAAGGTTGAGGGCTGCGCCGCGTCCCAGGTTGCCGTAGCCCAGCACGGCAACCGCTTCCCCATTCAGAGCGCCGGGCGGGGCATCCGCGGAGCGATACACTTTCATGGCCTGACGCCGGTCGTCAGCAGCGCGAGAAGAGCGGGGACATGGGACTAGACGCCTCGCCGCACGCGGTAGTCCACGTTGTCCCTCACCCACTTCCAGAAGCGGTCCTGGCTCGGGAGATCGGCGTCCGGCCTCATCTGGGCGCGCCAGCCCTTCATCACGTCGTGCTCCACGGCCCAGAAGCGCACGCGGTCTCGCTTCACCAGCTTGCGCCAGTTGTCGCCCACTTTCGGGCTCGCGTAGACCAGGCGCACAGTGACGTTCTTCGAGAGGTAGTCGAGCGGGCTGAGATCGATCCGCTGATACGAAGCGGGCGTGCCGGACTTGATCGACCCGTCGGGGACGTCGGGGATGCCGTCGCTGACCACCATCACAGTGATCGGCGCCAGGACGAGATTCCGCTCCTTCACGTGGCGCGAGACCTGCTGGAAGAAAACGTTGAAATCGGTGAGCGTGTCCGTGGGCGGGAACCACTTCCGGAGGTCTGCCTCGATCTGCTTGACGTCCTTGTTGTTGAACTCGTGGATCGGGTGGAACGATTTCGGCTCGTTGTTGTCCTTGCCGCCGATAGACGTCACGAAGAGGTCACGCGGTTTCGAGAGGCCACCCAGCTCGTGCATGTGGCCGTAGAGGTAATGCGCGACGAACGTGAGGGCGTCGTCGTACGCGGATTTGAACGATCCGCTGGTGTCGATGCCGACGAACAGCGTCGATCGCGGCGTCTTGTTGTCCTCCGTCTCGGCAGCCGACACCACGACGGCGAAGCTCAGCAGGGCGGCCGCGACCAGGCGAGCGGCGAGGGAGCTCCCCACGCGCCTCATAGCGTGGCCGGCTTCCGCGGCGGCGTGTGCATGTGCATGGTCTGCAGAATGTGCCAGGTCTGCGTGATCTCACTGCCGTCCCTGAAGGGCAGCGAGAACACCTGACGCGAGGAGACGAGAACCATCCCGAAGTTGACCGCGGCGGCCGCGAGCTGCAGGACCGGCAGCACCAGGTAGTCGAGGAGCTCGGCACTCTTGGCGTGGAGCCACTCGATCTCCTGCTTGAGCTCGGCCACCGGCTGCCGCCACCACGCCGGCACCGGCTTGCCGTTGGCGGGGCGCTGGGCGGCGTCGTCCACCATCGGCCGCCGCGAGATGAAGGCGAGCATCGGTGGTGTTCCGAACTGGCCGAACAGGAACCACGTCATGCCGCGGATGCCGATCCAGCCGAACGACGACAGGGCGAGGGTGACCGTGAGGCCCAGCTTCATGCCGGTCTGCTGCGAGATCCACGGCGTCAGCGCGTCGATGAGCTCGCGGTAGAGGAAGATGACCTCGAAGAACATCACGAACAGCTCCACCACGACCATCTGGACGATGTACTTCCACTCCCGCTTCTTCAGGGCGTCCATCAGCGTCTGCACGCACGCGAAGCTGCCCATGACGAGCAGCAACAGGAAGAAGTAGAGGATGGGGCCCGTGAAGCGCGCCGTCGACTCGCCGCCGACGAGGTCGGCCAGGAGCTCGGTCACGGTCGGCATCAAGGTGTACGTGAAGATGGCGGCCTCGAGCGCGCACCAGAAGATGAGCATCACGAACGCGACCCAGGGCACGCCCGGCGTGAAATAGCTCTGCGTCATCCGGCCCGTCATCGTGAAGGGCATCAGCAGGATCTGGCGAATCACCTCGAGCACGAGCTTCGCCACGAAGGTGCTGAACGTCACCGCCCATCCCAGGGCCACCCCGACGAATCGGAACATCCCGACCCAGTAGAGCCACACGGCGCGCACGGCATCCCACCACGTCAGCATCAGCGTAGGGATGAACTGCGCGCGCCCCGAGCGGAACGGCAGCGTATAGATCGAGAGCTGAGTGCACCAGACCGCCGCGACGGCGAGTAGAGCCGGGAAGACCAGGAACAGATATTTCGCGGTCACGAGCCACCAGGGACCGGGGGCGAAGAAGAAGTCCCAGAGCATGTGCTGCATCCGCGGGATCCACGCCAGCGGCCCGATCAGCACGTCCGCCAGCTGACGCCAGGGTTCGGGAATTTGTTGAATCAGCTCAAACATGCACGCCTCCTTGTACCTGGGGAGCATGGCGAACGAGCGCCTACCGACTTAGCAAGCCCTCGGCCGCGCGCGTAAGATGGCGATTCCGCGACGTTGATCACCTTTCGCCGGTGGCGGTTTGGCATCGCCGGGCGAAATTGGCACTCTGGCGCAGGCACGAGACGTCGAGTCGTCGTCCTGGAGTCGACTAGCGAGTCGTACCGGCCTCGATCACGCGCGGCTGACCCCGGCGCGCTGACGGCCGATCACAACCCGAAGGTGCTGAAGGATTCGCGCGAATCCGGGGAGTGGATCGCTCCACGAGAAGAGCAATTGACGGGCACCGAGCCATTCACACAGCCAGGACCACGCGCTCAGACGGCGCTGACGAAACAATGCCCAGCAGGCGAAGCGGTCGCCGCCGACGACGCAGTGGCATCCCTCCTTGTAGGTCGCCACCGGGTCGACCGAGACGCCCAGCGCGTCCCAGTAGGCCATTTCGCAGAGGTCCACGCCGCACTGGGCGGCAAAGCCGATGAAGTACCAGGGTCGCGCGTTCACTTCGAGAAGCTTGAATTGCCCATCCCGATCGTCGTACTTGAACTCCGCCTCGAACACGCCGCGGTACGACAGGTGCGCGAACAATCGATCGAGAGTCTCCAGAGCTCCGCGAACGCGATCGAGCGGCACGCTGACCATGTATGTGCTGTCGCCGAAGTCCGGGGGGAACATTCGCAGACGTTGCCTGACGAAACGCGCACTGGGTCGTCCCGTCCGGTCCACGAACCCTTCCACCATGTAGTGGTTGGTCGGCGGCCCCGGGACATATTCCTGCAGCATGACGTCGAGCCCCCGCCGCTGAGCATCGCGCCCGAGGGCAATCGCCTCGGACGGCGTCTCGAAGCGCCGGCCCTTGACGCCATAGCCACGGCGGAAGGCCTGAGAATCGCGCGGCTTCAGGAACGCGTTCACAAAGGCATCGGTTCGGACATCGGCCCAGTCGCCCTCGTTCTCGACCAACACAGTGCGAGGGTGCGGCAAGCCGAGCTGCTGCAGGAGTCTTGCGAAGCGCCCCTTGTCGATGAGAGATCTGAGGCTCTCCGCGGAGGCGAGACTCGCCGGGAATCTTACGGCGACTGCGGGATCAACCCGGGCCATCGCGAGGGCCCAATCATCGCTGCAGGGGATGACCGCCATGCGGTCCACGGGCAGCTTCGCCAGAAACTCGGAAAGCGTCGCGGGGGTAGGTCGGTTTCCCCACTCGGCCGGCACTGCGCGGTGCCATCTGGAGTACGACACAAAGCTGCCGGCGGTCCCGGTCGCGAACAGCGGAATGCGCTTTCGGCCCAGGCTGCGGATCATGCTCAACGTCAAGATCCAGGGACCGCCGATGATCAAG
>CAYVHH010000577.1:0-5297 GCA_964450175.1 uncultured bacterium
CGTCGCCCGGCGCCACGTACACCTCGGCCACGATCGCGTCGCGCTCGGCGATGATGTGCGTCTCCATCTTCATCGCCTCGATCGCCAGGAGCGTCTCGCCCCGCCCGACGACCTGACCGGGCCGCACCGCCACCGCGACGACCGTTCCGGCCAATCCGGCGCTCACGTGCGCGGGATTCCCTTCCCGGACCTGCGCGCGCGCGCCCTGGACCGTCGCCGCCGGGGTGGCGACCGTCACCAGCTGGAGCTGGCTGTCCACGGTCGCGAACAACGTCACGATGCCGCCTTCGTCGGGCTCCGTCCTGGCGAGCAGACCGATCACGTGACGCTTGCCGGGCGCCATCTCGACCTCGATGTCTTCGCCTTCGCGCAGCCCGTAGAGAAACGCCGGCGTCGGCAGCGCCGACACATCGCCGAAGCGATCCCGGTGTCGCGCGTACTCGACGAAGAGCGCGGGAAACAGGAGCCACGACGACAGCTCGCGCTCGCTGACCGGACGGCGCAGGGCGGCCTCGAGCTCGCGCCGCTGCGCCGCCAGGTCGACGGGGGGCAGAGAGGCGGCCGCGCGTCCGTAGATCGCCGGCTGGCCCTTGAGCACCTTCCGTTGCAGATCCGCCGGGAAGCCTTCGGGTGGGATCCCGACCTCACCGCGGAACAGCGCCACGACGGATTTCGGGAACGCGAGATCGCGCGCCGGATCGAGCACGTCGTCTCGGCTCAGGCCGTTGGCCACCATCGAGAGCGCCATGTCGGCCACCGCCGTGGACGTCGGGGTGATCTTCACCAGGTCGCCGAACAGCAGATTCACCTCGGCGTAGCGCTGACAGATCTCGTCCCAGCGGTGCTCGAGCCCCATGCCGCGGGCCTGGGCGCGCAGATTCGTGTACTGCGGGCCCGGCATCTCGTGGCGGTAGACGTCGGCGGTTCCGGCGCGCATGTCGGCTTCGAAGGGCGCATAGTAGCGGCGGACGACCTCCCAGTAGCGTGACAGCGACTGCAGGGTCTCGGGATCGAGCCCCGGATCGAGCTCCGACCCGGCCAGCGCCGACGCGATGGCGCTCAGATTCGGCTGCGCGGTGAGCCCGCTCATCGCGTCGAGAGCACCGTAGACCGCATCGGCGCCGGCGTCGATGGCGGCCAGGACGCTGGCGCCCGCGATGCCGCTCGTGTCGTGGGTGTCGAAGTGGATGGGAAGCCCCACCTCGCCTCGCAGGGCCTCCACCAGCGCGCGGGCCGCGCGCGGTCGGCATACCCCCGCCATGTCCTTGATGCCGAGGATCTGCGCGCCGGCCTTCTCGAGCTGCCGGGCCAGGTCGACGTAGTAGCGCAGGTTCCATTTCGGGCGCGCCGCGTCGAACAGATCGCCCGTGTAGCACATCGCCGCCTCGCACAACGCGCCGGCGCCGCGCACGGCATCGATGGCGACGCGCATGTTGTCGACGCCGTTCAGCGAGTCGAAGACGCGGAAGAGGTCGATGCCGGCGTGCGTGGCCTGCGTGATGAAGTGCTGCACGACGTTGTCGGGATAGCTCGTGTAGCCGACGGCGTTCGAGGCCCGGATCATCATCTGGAGGAGCAGATTCGGAACCGCTTCGCGCAGCCGCGCGAGCCGCTCCCAGGGGTCCTCACGCAGGAACCGCAGCATGACGTCGAACGTCGCGCCGCCCCAGCATTCGAGTGAGAAGAGCTCGGGCGCCCGCCGGGCGTACGCGGGCGCGACCGCCAGGATGTCGTGCGTCCTCACGCGCGTCGCCAGGAGCGACTGCTGCGCGTCCCGGATCGTCGTATCCGTGAACAGGATGCGTTTCTCCCGGCGCATCCAGCCGAGGAAGCGCTCGGGCCCGAGCGCACGCAGTCGATCGCGGCTACCCGGCGGGATCGGACGATCGACGTCGTACCGGGGGACCGGCGCGCTGGGCAGGGGCGCCGCCGGCCGCGGACGGCCGAGCATCTCCGGGTTGCCGTTGACGGTCACCTCGCCGAGAAATTCCAGGAGACCGAGCGCGTCGTGCGGCGACGGCGTTGACTCGACGAGCTCCGGCGTCTCGTCCACGAACCGCGTGGTGTAGGCCCCGGTGGCGAACGCCGGATGCGCGACCACGTGCTCGAGGAATTCCAGGTTCGAGGCGACGCCTTCGACCCGCGATTCGCCGAGCGCTCGCGCCATCCGGCCGATCGTCTCCTCGGGCGAGTCGCCGCGGGCGATGATCTTCATGAGCAGGGAGTCGTAGAACGGCGAGACGACCGCGCCGGTGTGCGCGCCGCCCGCGTCCACACGGATGCCGAAGCCCGCGGGGATCTCGCAGGCGGTGAGACGCCCGTGCGCGGGCGCGAATCCATGGGCCGGATCTTCCGTCGTCACGCGGCACTGGAGCGCGTGCCCCGACACGGTGATGGCCTCCTGTCGCGGCACCCCGGAATCGGGCTCGCCGATCCGGGCCCCGGCGGCGATCCGGAGCTGCGCCTTCACGATGTCGATCCCGGTGACTTCCTCGGTGACCGTGTGCTCGACTTGCAGCCGCGCGTTGACCTCGATGAAGTAGAACGCCCGCGTGTCGGTGTCCACGAGGAACTCGACGGTCCCGGCGTGCGTGTAGCCGGCGGCCCGGGCCACCGTGAGCGCGGCATCGCAGAGCTTCGAGCGCTCGCCCTCGGTCAGGAACGGCGCCGGCGCCCATTCGGCGATCTTTTGATGCCGCCGCTGCACGGAGCAATCACGCTCGAACAGGTGCACGAGCGTGCCGTGCAGGTCGCCGAGGACCTGGACCTCGATGTGGCGCGCCCGGCGCAGCACCCGCTCGGCGTAGACCTCGTCCTCGCCGAAGGCGCCGCGCGCCTCGCGCCGGGCCGCCTCGATGAGCGTCCCGAGCGCCGCCGGCGACTCCGCGACCCGCAGGCCGCGCCCGCCGCCGCCGCGGGCGGCCTTGACCATGAGCGGAAACCCGATCGACGCGGCGAGCGCTTTCGCCTTTTCCGGGTCCCGGGGCAGGGGACCGGTGCCGGGAAGCGCCGGGACGCACGCGGCCTGCGCGAGGGCCCGCGCCGCGACCTTGTCGCCCAGGGCGCGCAGCACGTCTTCGCGCGGGCCGACGAAGGTGATGCCGGCGCGCGCGCACGCGGCGGCCAACTCGGGCTTCGCGGCGAGAAAGCCGTAGCCTGGATGGATCGCGTCGACGCGCGCCCGGCGCGCCACGCGAATGACGTCGTCCACGTCGAGGTACGCGTCGACCGGCGTGCGGCCGGCGCCGACCAGATAGCTCTCGTCGGCGATGAAGCGATGCCGGGCGGCGCGATCCTCCTCGGAGAAGATCGCGACCGTCCGCATCTGCAGCTCTCGCGCCGCGCGCACGATGCGGATGGCGATCTCGCCGCGATTGGCGACGAGAAGGCGTTGGATCTTCTGATTCACGAGCGTGTCCTCGCCTACGCCAGCGCGACCAGCATCTTGAGCCCGAGCGCGCCGATCACGATCGCGAAGATCCGCTTGAGCGAGCGCTCGGACGTGCGGTGCGCGAGCCGAGCGCCGAACGGCGCCAGCACCATGCTCCCCACTGTGAACCCGATCAGCGCCGGGACCTGGA
This sequence comes from uncultured bacterium, assembly GCA_964450175.1. Lineage (GTDB taxonomy): Bacteria > Methylomirabilota > Methylomirabilia > Rokubacteriales > CSP1-6 > AR31. Next base: position 3,582 of record CAYVHH010000577.1, read on the forward strand.
TGTAGCCGACGCTGTGAACCGGCAGCCCCGCGGCGCCCCATCCGTTGATCACGTAGCCGATCGTTCCCACCACCGCGATCGGGAAGCCGATCGCCGAGGCCGTGCCGATCGCCGTGTGAAACGGCACGTTGCAGAAGACCAGAAACGGAATGGTCAGGGTGGCGCCGCCCATAGCCGCCAGCGCCGAGCAGACGCCGATGCCCATGCCGACGAGCAGGAGCCCCGTCGTTCCGGGTAGCTGGCGCGTCGGCTTGGGCTTCCAGCTGAAGAGCATGCTCGAGGCCATGTAGAGCACGAACACCACGAAGATCACCGCCAGCGGGAAGGTCGGGATGTGGCGCGCCAGCAAGGTCCCGAGGCCCGTGCCGACGACGATGCCGGGGAGCAGGCGGCGCAACACCGCCCAGTTGACCGCGCCGTGCCGGTCGTGGGCGCGCAGGCTCGACACCGAGGTGAAGATCACGGTCGCCATGGCCGTCCCGAGGGCCACGTGCAGCATGTGCTCACGCGGAAAGCCCTGCGCGGCGAATGCCATCGTGGTGAGCGGCACCTGGATGCCGCCGCCACCCATCCCGAGCATGCCCGCGAAGAAGCCGATGAACGCGCCGATCGCCACGTACACGAGCAGCCACTGGTCCACGCTCTCTTCTCCCCTGTCGATGCGCTCGCATCGACGTGGCCACTCGCGAGGCGTGGTCGGTGCTCGGCCGGTCTCGGGACCGGGACACCGCGCGACGCGACGGTCGTGAGCCGATGTGAGAGTATCCGCGAACTTCGTCCGTTTGGGACACCCGAATCGGTGTCCAGGGCTGCCGAATCTCTGTCTCGGGTTGCTGGTTGCCCACCGGAGGGGCAGGGCGGGGACCCCGCGCGGCGCCCGTCAGCGTGGCGCGCGTCGGTACGTGCTCGGGGACCTTCCAGTGATCCGCTGAAACACGTGGGCCAGATGCGAGGTGTCGGCGAAGCCCAGGCGCGCCGCGATCGACTCGAGCTTCTCGTCGGTGTGCGCCAGGAGGTCCTGGGCGATCGCCACCCGGACTCGGGTGAGATAGTCGCGCACGCTCATGCCGATCTCCGAGCGGAAGAGGTGCGCCAGGTGGCTCGCGGAGATGTCGGTGATTTCCGCGATGCGGTCGACCGTCAGGTCTTCGTCGTAGTGCCGGCTCAGGTGGCCGATCGTGCGGCCCACGGATTCGCCGAGCCGCGGCCACGGGCCGCTCAGGCCGTCGCCCGGGGGAAGGACGGCGCCGATCCGGCTCAGCAGATCCTCGAACCGGACCGGCGGTCGCAGAACGGCGCGGATGTTCAAGGTCTCCCACACCGGCGCCGCGCCCAGGTACACGTCGTCGCACACGACGAGCACCGGGCACGCGGGCAGCTGCGCGTTCAGCGCGCCGAGAAACCGACCGGCCTCCACCGTCGAGCGCTTGACGTTCAGGACGACACACGTGGGACGGAATCGGAGCATGCGGTTGAGACCGTCGACCAGGGTCGGGCTCGTCTCCACGCTGGTCGCCGGCGACAGTACGACGGCGAGCGTCGCGCGCCAGCCGGGATCGCCGCCCACGAAGAGCAGCCGGTGCGTCCGAGGCAGACGCGCGTCGCGATCGGCACGGTCGCGCTCGATCGGGGCGCCGAGCCGACGGGCCCGCTGCTCGAGGGCCTGGCGAATCGAGGCGAGCAGCTCGTCCTCCTGGAACGGCTTCGTGACGTAGT
>CAYVHH010000578.1:0-20055 GCA_964450175.1 uncultured bacterium
ACGACCTCATGATCTTGCTCGGGAGCGAGCTGGGGCACGTGGCGTCCACGCTGGCCAGCGAGCTCGGTCGCGCGATACCGTGATCGAGCGGGCACGCAAACGCCGTGGCACGCGACGCAGGCTCGGGATGGGAAGCGATCAAGACGGTGTGGACTTGAATCCGCAGTAGCTCCGGGTGTCGTCCTCGGGGGCGCTGTTCGGCTGGACCGCGCACACCGCCAATAGTTCAGTCTGCTAGACTCCCGCCAGCCATCCTCAGTGAGGTGCCCATGCGGCTAATCGGGATCGCGGTTGCTCTCACGCTCAACCTCACATTTGCACCGCTTGTGGGTGACGCACAACCCGGCGGGGAAGGTGTCCCGGGTCGGTGTGTTGTCGTCGGGAAGTGTTGCCCTCGACGACGCCGGCAATGGCCGGCAGGCATTTCGAGAACGTCTGAGCGATCTCGGCTGGGTCGTGGGCCAGAAAGAGTTGGTGCAGCTTAAGGTGGGCATGATCGAGGCATTTGGCACCTCGGCAGCTCTCGCGGCCACGCGCGCCACCGTGACGATTCCGATCGTGATCGTCGCTGGCGACCCGGTGGACACAGGACTCGTCGCCAGTCTCGCCCACGCCGGCGGAAATATCACGGGTCTGACGAACGAGGCGGGTCTGGAGATCTTCGCCAAACGACTGGAGCTGCTCAAGGAGACGGCCCCGAAGATCTCGCGTCTTGGCATTCTCACGAATCGATCGAATGCCGCCGAAGCGGTACTGATCCGTGAGCGTGTCGACGCCCTGACGGCCACCGAGAATCCCCTCAACGTGGAACCCAAGGACTTATCGTGAGCTTCGCGACCAAGAACCACCTGCCGACGGCGCCGACGGTGTTCGGTGAGCGGGTTCTTGTCGATGCCGGCGGGCTGATGTCCTATGGGATAAGCTTCGCCGATTTGCTTCGACGCGTTGCCGTGCATGGACAAGATCCTCAAGGGAGCGAAACCCTCCGACCTGCCCGTCGAACAACCCACCAAGTTCGAGTTGGTGATCAACCTCAAAACCGCCAAAGCCCTCGGGCTCACGATCCCGCAGACACTGCTGCTGCGAGCGGACCAGATCATCGCGTGGGAGGGCCTGAAGAATCTAAAGGAGAACTGTCATGCCCCGCGTTGTGGCTCTTCCGTTGCTGCTGATGCTCGTGGGCGGATGCGCGTACCGCACGTCAGAAGTCTGGACAAAGCCTGGCGTGACGGACGTCGATCGCCAACGGGATCAGCGCGAATGCCTCGCAGACGCGGTTGACGTGACAAACGCCTTCTGGGGTCCGCAGGGCCATTACATCCATCTCGACCGAGGGCTGTACGAGACATGCATGGCACGGCGTGGCTACACGCTCAGCAACGAGGGGCGCTGAATTCGCGTCACCCTGAAGGGCCGGGAGAATCTCTTCGATGCTCGACCCACGCGGCCAACTCCTCCGGGCAGCACTCGTCTCGTCTGCTGGACTCCCGCCAGCCATCCCCATTGAGGTGCGGGCTCGCGGTCGGCCGTTGCTGACAACATGAAACGCAAGACTTTGGATCTCCGAAATCTCCGTCGTCCGGCGGACGGCATCGGCGAGGCGCACGCGGAGCTGCGCTTTGATCCGAGCGCAATCGGTGCAGAGGCGTTCGGTCTTTAGCTCGGCAAGCTCGTGGCAGTCTCGGCAGACCTGCTTGATCGTTCTCTTGTTGAGGAAACTCAGACTTGCATTGGCCACCAATGGTCCTCCTCGGAAAAGGTTGGGGAAAGGAACACCGACGGCAGTGGGTGCACCGTTCACGGCTCTCGCGTACTTCCGGAATCTGGTAGGTCGTCAGGGGTGAAGGCCGGGCAGCCCCGGCGCGACATCGACTTCCACACGTCGAGCGCCGCCTCGACATTGCGGAGCGGCTGCGGAGCCGAAGGCGAAAATCCTGTAGGATTGTGGGACGGGGGACGCCATGTCATTGCGATTCGGAGTGTTCGACCACATCGAGCCGGTGCCGGGACAGCGACTCGATCAGATCTATCGCGAGCGGCTCGTGCAGATCGAGCGCCTCGACCGCGCCGGCTTCTACGCGTATCACCTGGCCGAGCACCACACGCCGGCGATCCACAGCCTGGCGCCCTCGCAGAACGTCTTCCTCGGCAGCGTCGCCCAGCGCACGACGCGCATGCGGTTCGGGCCATGCGTCTACGTCCTGCCGCTACACCATCCGCTCCGCCTGATCGAAGAGATCAGCATGCTCGACAACCTCAGCGGGGGCCGTCTGGAGATCGGCGTGGGGCGCGGCGGCGTGATGGAAGCGTTCTTCTGGGGCCAGGAAGCCGATCCCGAGACCAACTACGAGCGCTATCGGGAAACCCTGGCGATCATCCGTGAGGGGCTCAGCCACGATCAGCTGAGCTACGCGGGGCACTTCCACAAGTTCGAGAATCTGCCCATGTACCTGCGGCCGTTGCAGAAGCCCTATCCGCCGCTCTGGTACATGCGCAACCCGGTGACGGCGGCGATGGAAGGCATGCACACGATCATCGTCGGCTCGATCGACGGGCTCGCGGTGGCGGTTCCGCGGTATCGCGCTGCGTGGGAAGAGCATCAGGGCTCGGGCACGCTCACGGTGCAGGGGCACGAGCCGATGATCGGCCTGGTCGTGCACCTGGTCGTGGCCGACACGGACGCCGACGCGATGCGGATCGCCGGCCCCGCGTGGGAGAAGTATCGCTGGAACCTCGCCGCGCCCCGCCGTCTCGAAGCAGAGAAGCGCGGACTCACCCAGTTCATGCAGGCCAGGGACGGATCGTTCGGCTTCGTCGGCGAGCGGCCCAAAGGCTTGCCGGCGCGCGAGATGCGCCGGGACATCGACGCCGAGCTCGAGCGATTCGATCAGGTGAAGCAGGGCTCGCATCCCAACCGCATCGGCGGCGTGGCGCTGGCCGGGACGCCGCGGGCGGTGCTCGAGTACATGGACGAGTACGTCGCGACCGGGGCCAACTACTTCGTGTGCTCGTTCCAGTGGGGCGACATCTCTCATGCGGACGCGATGCGCTCGATCGAGCTCTTCGCGACCGAGGTGATGCCCCGCTACACGTCCGCGGGGTCGCCGGCGCGCGTCTAGTCGACGGCCGGCGCCGCAGGCCGGGACGACGCGGAGCCCGGCGCTACGCGGAGCCGGCCGAGCTTCGCGGGATCCAGACGCGCATCGCCCCCGCCCCCCGGTTGGCCCACGCGTAGTACGGGATGGCCGTGAGCGCCGTGCGCCGGCGGGCCGCCGACGAGCCGCGACTGATCGGACGATAGAGACGATCCTTCCACTGCGCGGTGTCGACCGCCCATCCGGAGCCGCGGACGACCGTGATGCCCTCGAGGCGACCGGAGACCCACGACGATTCGAGCGGTGAGGTGGTGTCGATCTCGAGGTCGGCGATCTTCGTGTCCGGATGGTCGGCCTGCTCGAGGCAGTAGACGAGCGGCCCGCGCTCGATCGCCACGCAGCCGCGCGTCGACTCGATCCACGGATGCGCCTCGATGAGCCGCGGCTCCATCGGCAGATCGAGCTCGATGACGTCCCCGCTCTGCCACGCGCGATCGATTCGCAGATACCCGTTCGACCCGGGCGAGGTCGGCTTGCCGTTGACACGCGCCGCCGGCGCCGAGCACCAGGCGGGCACTCTGAAGCTCAAGGTCCGCGATGTGGTCGGCGCTTGCTCGACGGCAAGGCGCACCCGTCCTTCCCACGGATAGGCGGTCTCCATGCGCACCACCATCGCCGGCCCCGTTCCGAGATCGGCGGTGATGCGCGCCGACGCGTACTGGTGGATCTGCAAGCCGGCCCCGTCGCGCGTGGCGATGTAGTGGCCGAACGTCGCGACCTGGCGCATCACGTTCGGCGGGCAGCACGCGACCAGATGCCAGTCTTTGCGGATGCAGCCACCGCGGCTCAGATGCTCGGGCTCGCCGTTACTCGCCAGCGGGTTCACGTAGAAGTATCGGTCGCCGCCGAGCGAGACACCGGAGAGCACGGCGTTGTACAGCGTGCGCTCGATGAGATCCGCGAAGCGCGATTCACCGGTGGCCAGCAGCATGCGCCAGCTCCACATGACGCTGGCGATGGCGCCGCACGTCTCGCAATAGGCGAGATCGTTCGGCAGCTCGTATGGCTGCCCGAACGCTTCGCTCAGATGCCGGCCGCCGACGCCTCCCGTGATGTAGAGCTTGCCGCTGACGAGATCGTGCCACTGGCGGTTCAGCGCGGTGAGCAGCGCCGCTTCGCCGGTCTCGAGATACACGTCGGTGGCCCCGGTGGTCAGATAGAGCGCGCGGACGGCGTGGCCTTCGATCGTCGTCGCTTCGCGCACGGGCACGCGGTCCTGGTACGACGCCGAGCTGTTGTAGCGACCCGGCCCGAGCCAGCCGCGTCCTCGATGTTCGAGAAAGAACGCGGCCAGGTCGAGGTGGCGCCGCTCCCCGGTCTCGCGATAGAGCTCGACCAGCGCCATCTCGATCTCCGGATGGCCGGGCGTGGCCACCTTCCGGCCCGGGCCGAAGAGCGAGTGCAGATAGTCCGCGAAACGCGCGGCGATCGTCAGGAGCCGGTCGTCACCGGTGGCTCGACGGAACGCGACCGCGGCCTGGATGAGGTGGCCGGCGCAGTAGAGCTCGTGGCCGTGGGCGAAGTCGGTCCAGCGCTTGCCCGGCTCGGCCACGGTGTAGAACGAGTTGATGTACCCGTCCGCGCCCTGGGCCGCGGCCACCAGGTCGATCGTCGCCTCGGCGGTCGACCGGAGCCACTCGCTCGGCGCGCGCCCGAGCTCCCAGCCCGCGGCCTCGAGCCACTTGTAGACGTCCGAGTCCATGAACACCGGTCCGCGGTAGCGGGCGGTCGAGCGCCCGGCGGCGATGCGGAGATTCTCGAGATTGCCCGCCGCCTCGAGCATGCGATAGCCGTGGGGCAGCGCCGCGTCGTGGTTGACCGCCTGACGGCGGGCCCACACACCGTCCTCGACCGTCACCGCCTGGGCGTCGAGCGTCGTCAAGGTCGCCGCGGGGCTCTTCGCGCCATCGACCGGTCCTGCCGTGCGTCGCGTCGTCATGACCCGAGAGTCTACCCCCACATTGACAACGATTGCGCGAATCAACTAGGTTGTGACCGGTCACACACGCGGAGCTCACCGAGCAGCGCGGGAGGTCGCGAAACATGCGAGCACGTCGGCGGACAGGATTACTCGTCGCGTTGTCGATTCTCCTCGGACTGTCGGCGTCGTGCCTCGCGCCCTCGGCGGCCGCGCAGACCGTCGACGAGATCATCAAGCGCGGCAAGGTGATCGTCGGCGTCAACACGACCACGCCCATCTTCGGCCTCGTCGGCACCGATGGCCAGCCCGAGGGCTACGACCCCGACGTCGCGCGGCTCGTCGGAAAGTATCTCGGCGTGCCGGTCGAATTCGTCCCGGTCACCGGCGCGAACCGGCTTCCGTTCCTTCTGACCAATCGCGTCGACATGGTGATCGCGCTATTCGGGATCACGCCCGAGCGCGCGCAGCAGATCTGGTTCTCGATGCCGTACGCGACCGAGGCGGCCACCCTGGTGGCCCCGGCGAGCCGCGCGGTCAAGACCGTCGACGATCTGGCCGGTCTGCGTGTCGGTGTCCCGCGGGGCGCGATGCAGGACTTGATCCTGACCCCGCAGGCGGCGGCCAAGAAGATCAACTTGATGCGCTTCGACGACGAGGCGACCGCGCTGCAGGCGCTGATCTCGGGTCAGATCGATGTCGTCGGCACGGGCCTCCTGGTCAATCGCACCTTGAACCGCAACGATCCGGGCAAGAACTACGAGGTCAAGATCGTGCTCCGCCCGCTCCACTTCGGCATCGGTATCCGCCGCGGCCAGATCGACCTGCTGCAGTGGCTGAACACCTTCGTGTACACGATCAAGAACAACGGCGAGCTGGACGCGATCAGCCGGAAGTGGCGCCAGCTGCCGCTGGAGGTCTTGCCGGTCTTCTGATCCGCGGGCCGGGAACCCGTGGACTACGTCTTCCAGTTCGGTGTCGTCTGGCGAGACATCGATACGCTCCTGCTCGGCGCCTGGCTGACCTTGCGGCTCTCCGCGCTGGCGATGGTGTTCGGGCTGATCGTCGGCGTCGCGGGCGCGCTGGCGAAAACCTCTCGCGCCCGGGCACTTCGCGCGGTGGGCCACGCCTACGTCGAGGCCATCCGCAACACGCCCTTCCTGGTCCAGGTGCTCCTCGTCTACCTCGGGCTTCCATCGATCGGCATCCGTCTGAAGCCCGATCAAGCGGCACTCCTGGCCATGGTGATCAATCTCGGCGCCTACACGACGGAGATCGTGCGGGCCGGCATCAAGGCCGTGCCGCCGGGTCAGATCCAGGCGGGCGTGGCGCTCGGGCTCTCGCGGTGGCAGCTCTTCCGCTTCGTGGTGTGCCTGCCGGCGCTTCGCGCCGTGTTCCCGGCGCTCGGGAGCCAGTTCATCCTCGTCATGCTCGCGTCGAGCGTCGTCTCGGTCATTTCGGCCGAGGAGCTCACGGCGGTCGCCGACACGATCGTGGCGCGCAACTTCAGATCGTTCGAGGTCTATCTGATCGTCACCGGTCTCTATCTGGCCATGTGCCTGGCCTTTCAGGCCGCGTTCGCCGCGATCCATCGCGCGCTCTTCGCGCGCTGGGGCGCCTGACCCGATGGTCCGCGAGTTCACCGTGCACGAGCTGTGGTTTCTCGTGCTCGCGGTGCGCTGGACCATCGCGCTATCCGTCATCGCGTTCGTGGCCGGAGGCGCCGGCGGCCTCCTCGTCGCGCTCTCGCGTGTGTCCCGATCCCGCGTCCTGGCGGGTGCGGCGACGGCCTACATCAAGATCGTTCAGGGCACACCGCTGCTGATGCAGCTCTACCTGGTCTATTTCGGTGCGAGCCTCCTGCGCGTGGCGAGCGATGCGTGGACCGCGGCGGCGCTCGGGCTGGCCCTCTACGCGAGCGCGTTTCTGGGCGAGATCTGGCGCGGCTGCATCCAGGCCGTCCCGCGGACGCAATGGGAGGCGGCGCGCGCGCTGGGTCTCGGCTATCCGGCGCAGCTCCGCTTCGTCATCGCGCCGCAGGCGTCGCGGATCGCGCTGCCGCCGACGGTCGGCTTCCTGGTCCAGCTGGTGAAGGGAACCTCGCTGGCCTCGATCATCGGCTTCACCGAGCTCACCCGCGCCGCGGCGGTCGTGAACAACGCGACCTTTCGCCCGCTGATGGTCTATGCCGCGGTCGCCGGGCTGTACTTCGTCCTGTGCTGGCCGCTGTCCGTGCTGAGCGAGCGTCTCGAACGCCGGCTCGATCGAGCCGGGGCGACCACGGTCAGCTTCCAGATCTGACGCCGCGCGCCCGATTCACACCCAGCCGCCGTCGACGATATAGCTCTGGCTCGTACACGCCGAGCTGTCGTCGGAGGCGAAGAAGAGCACGACGCGCGCGACATCCTCGGGAACGAGCTTGCGCTTGAGACACTGGCGGCGGAGCAATTCCTGCTCGCCATCCGGCGTCAGCCAGAGCTTCACCTGCCGCTCGGTCATGATCCAGCCGGGCACGATCGCGTTGACGCGGATGTTCATGGGCCCGAAGTCGCGGGCGAGCGCTCGAGTCAGCCCGGCGACGGCGGCCTTCGCGCTCAGGTAGGCCGGCATCCCGCCCTGGCCGACGAGCCACGAGGTGGAGCCGAAGTTGATGATGGACCCGCCTCCCGCTGCCGCCATGTCGGGCGCGACGGCCTGCGCCGCGAAGAAGTGGTGGCGCAGATTCACCGCGAAGCGGTCGTCCCAGTACTCGGGGGTCACGCGCTCGATCGTGTGCCGCTCGTCGTGGGCCGCGTTGTTGACCAGCACGCGGATCGCTCCGAGCCGCGTCGTGACCTCGGCGATGGCCGCCTGGAGGGCGGCAATGTCCCGGACATCGCACGGGACGAACATGGGCGCCGGATCACCGCGCTCCGCGATGGTCTTGACCAGTGTCTCGGACGCCGCCCGGTCGATGTCGACGAACGCGACCCGGGCGCGCTGCGCGCACAGGTGCTCGACGATCGACGCGCCGATGCCGCTGCCGCCGCCGGTGACGAACGCGACGCGAGCTTCGAGACTCGAGTACGAGGCGGTTTGGACCATGAGACCCTCCAGGCCATGGACCTTATCACCCTGCGCGCCGGCGGCGCCGGGCTCGTGCTGGCGCCCGCGGCCGGCGGCGCAGTCCTGCGCTACTGGATCGATCGTGGCCCGTCGTCGCTGGATCTGCTGCGGCCGTCGGCGATGGCCGATCCGTTCGAATCCGCCGCGTTCGCGCTCGTACCCTACTCGAATCGGATCCGCGCCGGGCGCTTTCCGTTTCGTGGGCGCGACGTGCGCTTGCCGTTGAATCGTCCGCCCGACCGGCACAGCATCCATGGTCTCGGATGGCAGGCGGCCTGGCGCCCCCTCGACGTCGGTGAGCGCGAGGCGACGCTGGAATTTCGACATGACGCGGGCGCCTGGCCGTGGGCCTTCCGCGCCACGCAGCACTTCGTGCTCGAGCCCTCGAGCCTGACCGTCGCGTTGACCCTGATCAGCGAGGGCGACTCGGCGATGCCGGCCGGGCTCGGGTGGCATCCCTACTTTCCACGAACGCCGCGTACGAGGATCACGGCCGACGTCCAGGCGATGTGGTTGACCGACGACGAGGTGATGCCGACGACCTTGGCAGCGCCGAAGCCCGAGGCCGACCTTTCGCGCGGCGTGCTGGTCGACGCCATCGCGCTGGACAACTGCTTCGTCGGATGGCGTCGGCACGCCGCGATCGAGTGGCCCGAGGCAGACACGCGACTCGCCATCAGGGCCGCCGCGCCGATCGACTTTCTCGTCGTCTACACGCCTGGCGGCCGGCCCTACTTCTGCGCCGAGCCGGTGAGCCACGTGACCGACGCGTTCAATCTGGCTGCGGCGGGTCGGTCGGACACCGGCGCGCGAGCTCTAGAGCCGGGCGAGGCACTCCGCGCCGTCGTGACACTGAGCGTCGAGCACTGAGACCGGGACGGGCGCGCTACAGCCGCCGCAGCGCCGCGTCGGTGGCCGCGTCGGCGGCGAAGAAGCACTCGATACGGAGCTCGTGAAGCGTGATGTCGTAGGGCGTGCCGAGGCTCGCGAGCAACGTGAAGAAGCTGAAGCGCACGTCGCCCTTGTTGAGCTCGATGGCCAGGAACGGCGCGGTGGAGGCGTCGAGGTCGAGCAGCTGCCACTGGCGCGGCACGTCGGGGTAGGAGAGCAGCTCGTCGAGGAGCCGGCGAGTCTCGGCATCGCCGGTGCGCAGCAAGTCGCGGTGGAGCCACTGGATGAACGCCGCCGCCGTCGCCTCCCAGTTGACGATGTAGGGCCGCAGCGCCTGCGGGTGATACGACAGGCGCATCGCGTTCGGCGCGCCCAGCGCCGCGGTGGCGGTCGGGTCCAGGAAGAGTCCCATCACCTTGCCCATCGCGTCGTTGGTCAACAGGATGTTCCAGTGGCGATCGAGCACCATCGCGGGAAACGGCTCTTGCTGGCGCAACATGAACCCGAGGGCGTGCTTCACCTGCGCCATCTCGGGCGCGTCCAGCCCCGTCTCGCGGTAGACCGGCGCGTAACCGGCCGCGGTCAGGAGCTCGTTGCGGCCGCGCAGGGGCACCTCGAGCACCCGGGACAGGAGCAGGACCATCTCGCGGCTTGGTTGAGTCCGGCCGGTCTCGAGGAAGCTCAGGTGCCGCGTCGAGATCTCGGCTTCGAGTGCCAGGCCGAGCTGGCTCATGCGGCGCCGCTCGCGCCACTGCTTCAGGAGCCGGCCGACGGTGCTCGGTCTGGCGTTCCGGAGGTGCTTGCGTGCGCTGTCACCGGCACTCACGACCGCCAATATACGTGGGCCGCCTCGGGCCGCCAATTACCCGGGAGGTAATGATGGGCCCGTCCCGAACCCGACTTGTGCGCCGGGTGCGAGCGGCGGTACAAGGAGCCATGACGACCATGACGGACGAGCAGAAGCGGATCCGCGGATACCTGGAAGCGCAGGGCGCCAAGCTGGCGCCGGCGGCGATCGTCGAGAAGGTTCGCGAGGCGATGGGACGGCTGCGCGCGGCCGCGGTGGCCGTACCGGCCGCGCGGTTCGCGCAGGCGCCCGCGCCCGGCGAGTGGAGCGCCAACGAGGTGATGGCCCACGTGGTCGACGCTGGGCGTCACTTCGGCGAGGGGATCGTGCGAGTGCTCGACGGCCTGCCGCCGGGCGAGCGGCGCCATGCCGAGGAGCGACCGGCGGCACCGAGCCACACCGCTGCGGAGTGGCTCGCGATACTCGACCGGGACCGCGAGCCGCTGTTCGATCGCGCGCTGCGGGCGGACCCGACGGGGCGGCTCGAGCAGTCGATCTCGCACGGCTTCTTCGGCCTGCTCAACTGGCGCGAGACGCTCCTGTTCATCCGCGTCCACGATCTGGATCACGCGGGCCAGCTCGAGAAGATCGCGACGGCGCTTGGCTCCGGCGCTCGATGAAGGTCGCCATCTCGCTGCGTCTCGCCAACGACGACTGGTCGAAGGCGAGCGCCTGGGTGAGCGAGGCCGAGCGGCTCGGCGTCGACTGCGTGTGGTCGGCCGAGGCGTGGGGCCACGACGCGGTGACGCCGCTGGCGTTCCTCGCCGCGCGCACGAGCACGATCAAGCTCGGCTCGGGGATCATCCAGGCCGGCACCCGCACGCCGGCGCTGATCGCGATGACGGCGATGAGCCTCGCGTCGATGTCGGGCGGGCGATTCCGCCTCGGGCTCGGGGTGAGCGGTCCTCAGGTGATCGAGGGCTGGCACGGCATCCGGTTCGATCGTCCGGTCCAGCGCATGCGCGAGACGGTCGAGATCGTGCGCCGCGCGGTCCGGGGGGAGCGGCTGGAGTACGCGGGATCCGTCTACACGTTGCCGTTGCCGGGCGGCGAGGGCAAGGCGCTCCGATCTGCCGCAAAGCCTCAGCCGGCGATTCCGATCTACCTGGCGACCCTGTCGCCGAAGAGCCTGGCGATGACGGTGGAGATCGCCGACGGCTGGCTCGGCACGTCGTTCATGCCCGATCACGCGCGCATCTTCTTCGATCACATCGCCGCGGGTGCCGCGCGCGCCGGGCGCACCCTGGCGGCGCTCGACCTGCAGGCGGGTGGGGTGGTGGCGTTCGGAGACGACGTCGAGCGGCTGATCGCACCGCGCAAGCCCGGCCTCGCGTTCTCGCTGGGCGCGATGGGCTCGCGGCAGCATAACTTTTACAACGACGCCTACAAGCGCGCCGGCTACGTCGACGCGGCAACCGAGGTGCAGCGGCTGTGGCTCGACGGCAAGCGCGAGGAGGCGGCGGCGCGCGTGCCCGACGAGCTCGTGCTGAAGACGAATCTCCTCGGCACCGAGAAGATGGTCCGCGACCGGCTCGCGACCTACCGCGCCGCGGGCATCACGACGTTGAGGGTCGAGCCGGCCGCCGCCGACCTCGAGACGCGCGTGTCGACGCTCGGCCGGCTGATGGATCTGGTCCGCGGGATCTAGCGCCTGCGCGCCACCGCTAGTTCAATCCGTCACGAATCTTCCAGAAGATGAAGTATTCGTGCTCGGTGATGTTCTTCATGACGTCTGCGTGCAGCCAGCGCAGAGGGGCGCGCCCGCTGTGGTTGGCGAGGTACAGATCGGTCTGCGTCTTCTTGACGACGAAAAACGTGTGATGGACATAGCTGCCGTTGTGCACCTGGACGACGTCGCCCGGCTGAAGCTGGAGGTAGTCGTCGACGGCGCGCGCGCGCCCGGAGCGCTGGAGGAAGTCGTGGAAGCGCTGGGCGCTCGCCCACGATTTGCTCGCCAGATAGCGCTGGAAGATCGCGCTGCCTTCGTGATCCATGCCGACCTTGTTCTTGAGGAAATTCAACACGTCCTCGAGCACGTTGTCCGGCGGCGTGGCCTTGCCGTACCACCAGACGTGGGTGCTGCCGTAGTCGGACGCGGAGCCGCCGACCATCGGAAATCCCCCGGCCAGTAACGCCTGCGAGACGAAGTTCGTGCAGTCATCGGTGTAGGTGACGAACTGGGGATTCGAGGTGTGCACGTAGCGAAGCGCGTAGTTGACGGCGCGATCGCGGATATAGGCGGAGGGGGCCGTCGGCTCGACGGGCTCGGTGGGCCCGGGCGCGCCGGGCGTCTTCGGCATGGGCAACGCCAGTTTCTCGCCGCCCTTGAACATCCGGTTCTTCTTGTCGGGCGTCTCCGGGCAACGCAATCGGTTGGACAGGTACCAGTTGACGCACTGCGGATCGCGATTGCATCCGGGAAAGACGAAGTCGACGTAGTCCCAGAACTCGCGGTTGGCGGCCTTCGCGACGTCGCCGAGCGTCTGCCCCGCTCGTACCGTGAAGACGTCGAAGATCTTGTTGAGGGGCGGCGAGTACGATTTCAGCTCCTCGAGCGTTCTCGTGCCCGGGGCGCTGCCGGTTTGCGGCGCTCGCTCGAGGGCCAGGGATGGCTCCCGACTACCGGCCGGCCGATGCCCGCGCCGGCCGCGCGAGGACCTCCGCCGCCTGCTTCTCGACCACCGTGCCCTTGAAGAAGTCCGGGTTCACGTCGCCCCAGAGCCGCACCGCGTTCGCGAACATGAAGTCGCGGAAGTCGTCCTCGGTGATCAGCTCGTGCTCGACCAGCTCGTAGGCCTCGGGCACGACCTCGGTCATGTCGGGCACGTCGAAGTGGCCGATGTCCGAGCTGAAGATCGCGTTGAGGCGCGCGCCCATCGGGTTGGCCTTCTTGTTGAAGGCCCAGGCGTTGACCGGATCGTCGGCCTCGCAGCCGAAGTAGAAGCGCGGCACGAACAGATCGCGGATGTCGCTCTTCGCGCCGATCTTGCACCGGAAGTAGTCGTCGAGGTCCTCGATGCCGCCGGTCAGGGTCGAGTTCGAGTCACCCTCGAGCCCCTCGCGCCGCCGTACCGCTTCCACCAGCGCCTCGCGCCCGTACTTCTGCGCGTAGCCGAGCAGCGCGACGGCATCGAGGTTGCTCGGATTCGTCGACTCGAGCGCCTTGCGGTTGCGCTTCTCCCAGTGGCCGATCAGGTCGGCGTAGAGCATGCACGCCCAGCCCACGCCGCCCTCGAGGAAGGCGAAGTTCATGTCCGGGAACCGCCGCGTCACGCCGCCGAGGAAGATCGCCTTCGCCACCGCGTGGCCGGCGGAAGCGAAGTGGCCGATGTGGTTGTAGCAGAAGTTCGACGGCGAATTTCTGAGGAGGATCGAGCGCGCGCCGTTGTGGAAGCTCGGCGCGATCTTGAGCTCGCGGCACTTGGCCCACACCGGATCGTAGTCATGGTCGCTGTCGATTCCGATCACGTCGTACCAGTCGACGACCTTTGACGCGTCCGGGTTCTCCTCGGCGAGCGCCGTCACCTTGCGCCGCATGAGCCCGCCGACCATCATCACCTTGTAGCCGAGCTGCTTCGAGGCGAACTCGAGCTCCTCGATCGCTTCTTCGGGCGTGTACATCGGGATGATCGCGGCGGGGATGACGCGATCCTCGAGCCCGCGGAACTGATCCGCGGTGAATACGTTGTAGGCGCGGCAGATCGCCCGCCGCAGCCTTGTGTCCTGCATGCGGTGGAAGCCGAGCCCGGTCGTCGGATAGACGACGCAGAAGTCGAGGCCGAGATCGTCGAGCCGCTCGTACATGAGGCGCGGCAGCATCGCGGTGGCGCGGTCGAGCACGTTCTCGGACGGCGAGCCCCAGAACGCCTCCATGCCGACGCGCCGGCGGCGGCGCTCGGGCAGGGACATCCGGAGCGCGCTCGGCACTCGATCGGTGGCGGCGGCGAGCGCCTCGACGGCGGCGTCGCCGCCGATGCGACGGAACTCCTCGCGCATGACCGGCCCGTACTCGAGCCAGTGACCGTCGGCGTCGACGATCGGGTGATTCAGGCGAGAGCGGAGTTTTCGCGCCTCAGTCGATCCGTTGGTTCCCATCGCCGCACCCCCGCGCGAGCTTGATTTGGGGGATCATACACAAGAGCCCGGCGGCGGGCCATCCGCGCGACGCCCGTGGATCGCGGGAACGACTTTTCGCGGCCGCAAGCTCTGCCGCTCGAATCCACGAAGGCGCTCGAGAGCCCCGCAAAAATACGGCAAGGCCAGGTGATCGGTAGTTGTCAAAGTATGCAACGTGGATCATAGGCCCGGGCGATAGTTCTCAACGTTTCTCCACGCTTATTTTGTTGGCATGGCAGTTGCGCAAGTTCCGCGGCTTCCCATTTCCATGAAAGAAAGGAGGTTTTGGATCGCGACGCGTTTGGCGGTTTCGGGACGGAGTATTTGTGGCGAGACGAAGGGACGGAAAGGGCGAATGATGAGGACGAAGCAGCGGATTTGGACCTTGGTGCTTGCTCTCGTCGTGATGGCGGCGCCGGCCGGCGCGACTGCGCCGTCGGGCGCGATCTTCACGACCGTGTTTGACGGTAGCGAGGTGAACTTCAACATCTACCCGTCCAAGGACGCGGTATATCTGGACGGCGGCCCCGGTCCTGGCGCTCCGCAGGGCGCGGCGGGCCTCGACGACGGGACGTACGTCTTCCAGGTGACCGAGCCCAGCGGCAAGACGCTGCTGTCGACCGATCTGGCGAAGTGCCGACAATTCACCGTCTCCGCCGGCATCATCACGGGCGTTGTTGCCGCGGGTGGGTGCGAGCACGTTACCGGCCTGGACGTCGATCACAACGCGACAACGGTCCAGCTCATCCCGTATCTCGACACCCCCAATCCGGGCGGTGAGTACAAAGTGTGGGTCATCAAGGTCGCCGATTTCCTGGCTGGCTGCGCCGCGCTCGGCGCGAACGATGGGCTGAACGTGGTCGACTGCGGTCGCGCCGCCGGCAACGCCCATGGCTTCGTGCCAAGCGACAGCAAGACGGACAACTTCAAGGTCGGCCAGACGAACAACATCGAGATCGACACGCGGTTCTACGATTCGAACAGCAACTTGATGGACGGTATGCAGCTCACCTGG
The DNA here is from genome assembly GCA_964450175.1 of uncultured bacterium. Classification (GTDB taxonomy): domain Bacteria; phylum Methylomirabilota; class Methylomirabilia; order Rokubacteriales; family CSP1-6; genus AR31. The sequence continues at coordinate 15,048 of CAYVHH010000578.1, forward strand.
ATCGACACGCTGGGCGTGAAAAACAAGAAGTGGTCGTACTACAGCCCCGCGACCGGCATCACGCACTTCGCGCATGTCGAGGCCCCGGAGACCGGCGTTCACCAGATCGTTGTCGGAAATCAGCCCGGCTGCACGGTACAGTACGCGTTCTTCAACGGTACTTACGTGTGGGGTCCCGGGTCGATCTACGTGACGGTGAAGCAGAACGACCGGGTGTGGACGAAGTATATTACGGTGTACTGCCAGTAGACCAATCGTCGGACCTGGGGGCGGGACGCGAGGTCCCGCCCCCTTTCCTTTGCGCAGAAACGTTACGCACCGCGCCGCAGGCCGCGCGAATGACCGTCGCGCTCCATTACCCCGCGGGTAATTGATCTTCCGCGCAGTTCGGTAGAGGATGCGTCGGGAGGACGCTGACATGCTGCGGGTCGCTTTCGCCGGAACATTCGCGGCCACGCTCGAGCCTTCGGTGCGCGCGCGCCTGACGGCGCCCTGCGACGTGATCGTCAGCGACGAGGCCGGCATCGTGCCACGCTTGTTCGATGTCGACGTGCTTGTCACGCTCGCGTTCAACCCCGAGATGGGCGCGAGCGCGAAGAAGCTCAAGCTGGTCCAGGTGCCCGGCGCCGGGCTCGATCGGATCGACCGCTCGGCGGTGCCCGCGACGGCGGCGCTCGCCAACGCCTACGGCCACGAAGTCGGCATCGCCGAGTACGTGATCGGCGCCATGCTCGCGACGACGCGGAGCTTCTGCCGGATCGACGCGTCGCTCCGGCGCGGGGCCTGGGAGAGCCAGTGGGGCGTGGGCGGCTCGCCGCCGCCGCCGTGGCCGGAGCTGGCGGGACAGACGCTCGGCATTCTCGGCTACGGTCGGATCGGGCAAGCCCTGGCGCGCCGCGCCCGGGCGTTCGACATGCAGGTCTGCGCGATCCGGCGCGACGTGGCACGCTCCCGCGACGATGGGCTCGCGCTCCTCGGAGGGCCGGAGGCTCTCGACGACGTGCTCCGACGCGCGGACTACCTGGCGGTGACCCTCTCGCTCAACGACCAGACGCGCGGATTGCTTCGCGAGCGCGAGCTTTCGCTCTTGAAGCCGAGCGCCGTGCTCGTCAACGTGGCCCGCGCCGAGATCCTCGACGAGGACGCGCTCTATCGCGCGCTGCTGGAAGGTCGCATCGCGGGCGCGGCTCTCGACGTCTGGTACCGATATCCGAAGGAGCCGGGCCCGACCTTCCCGGCGCGGCGACCGTTCCACGAGCTCCCGAACGTCCTCATGACGCCTCACGTCTCCGGCTGGACCGAGGGCATGCTGGAGGCCCGCGCGAAGCTCATCGCCGAGAACATCGAACGAACCGCACGCGGGGAGCCGCCGCTGAACCTGATTCGTTGACCGAGCGCCCGGCTCCGCGCGTCACGCTGCCCTTCTTCTACGGCTGGATCATCGTGGCCGCCGCGTTCGTCACGATGGCGATCGGCGTCAACGCGCGAACGGCGTTCTCGCTCCTGTTCCCGCCGATCCTCGCCGAGTTCGGCTGGGAGCGTGGGCTGACGGCCGGCGCCTTCTCGTTCGGCTTTCTCGTCTCGGCCTTCCTCAGCCCGCTCGTCGGCCGCCTGATGGATCGTCGCGGCCCGCGCTTCGTGATCGAGATGGGCGTGCTCGTCATGGGGTGCGGCATGTTGCTCGCGCCGTTCGTGAGCCGGCCCTGGCATCTCTACGCGACGCTCGGCGTGCTGGTCGGCGGCGGCGGCAACTGTCTCGGGTATACCGGTCAGTCGCTCTATCTGCCGAACTGGTTCGTGCGCCGGCGCGGGCTCGCGATGAGCCTGGCCTTCTCCGGAGTCGGAATCGGCTCGATCATCCTGCTGCCGTGGCTGCAAGCGTTGATCGCCAGGGCCGGCTGGCGCGCCGCGTGCTGGGCGCTCGGCCTGCTGGTGCTGGGTGTGCTGGTGCCGCTCAACCTCGCGCTGAAGCGAGGACCCGAGGACCTCGGTCTGCGGCCCGACGGTGACGCCGCCCCGCGCGGGCCCGCGGCCGCGCGACGCACGAACGTCGTGGACGCGGCGTGGGCGGCCGTCGACTGGACACTCGCGCGAGCCATTCGCACGAGCCGCTTCTGGTGGATCGCCTTCGGATATTTCTTCGGGCTATTCGCCTGGTACGCGGTGCAGGTTCACCAGACGAAATATCTCGTCGAGGTCGGATTCAGCCCGGCCCGCGCCGGCTGGGCGCTCGGGCTCGTGAGCCTGGTCGCCGTGCCCGGCCAGATCGCGCTCGGGCATCTCTCCGACCGGATCGGGCGCGAGTGGGTGTGGACGGTCGGAAGCCTCGGGTTCGTGCTCTGCTTCGTGGCGCTCCTGGCGCTCCGGCACGCGCCGACGGCGCCGCTGCTCTACCTCATGGTGATCGCGCAGGGGTTCCTCGGCTACGGCCTCACCTCGGTGCTCGGGGCGATTCCCGCCGAGATCTTCGAGGGGCGTCACTACGGCGGTGTGTTCGGCACGCTCATGCTAGCGGCCATCAGCGGTGGCGCCGCCGGGCCGTGGGTCGCGGGCGCGCTCTACGACCTCACCGGCAGCTACACGCCGGCGTTCTCGATCGCGATGGGCGGCTCCGTGCTGTCGGCGCTCGCCATCTGGCTCGCGGCGCCCCGCAAGGTCCGCGCGGTCGGCGCGCCGCGCTGACTCGTTACTGCGCGATCGTCTCGCCGGCGCTTCGTGCCTTGCTCTGCTCCCACCACGTCTGCCAGGCCCGGATCCCGGCGGCGCGCTCGCCCGCGCTGTCGCTCGGATCGACGCAGAAGCGATCGACCGACTGCTGGCTGACGGCGAGCAGAGCGCGCGTCGAGCCGTAGCGGGCCGCGAACGAGTCGGCATCGAGCCCGCGAAGCAGCTCAGGGACGACCTGGCCCTTCGTGGGCGCCTGGTTGGCCAGAAGACCGCCCGTCGCGGCGATCATGCTCCCGAGGAGGCGAGCGGTCGGATCCTTGCTCGTGAGGAGCCGCGGAAGCGGCTGGTCCCATCCTGCGCTCCGGGCGATGCTCGATTTCCTCGCAGACTCGGCGATCACGGCGGCGGCGAGCCGGCGCGTCATGAATGCTTCGCTCGGGTCGTCGAGCACCTTCGTCAGGGGCGGTAGGCCTTTGCGGGCAACTTCGACGGGCGTTCCGGACCGGTCCACGGATTTCGCCACCTTGGCCAGGCGCGCGAACGCCTGGCTGGCCTCGTCGGCATAGTCCGAGACCGTCTGGATCTTTTGCTCGACGACCGGGCCCTTCGAGGGGGCCAGCTCGCGCAAACCGGCCGTGACCTCCGTCACGGACTCCTCGTAGTTGAAGACTCTTCCGATCGTGCGATCGGTGAATTCCTCGACCGCTTGCCACCGGCGCACACAATCCGGCGACGAGAACCCCTGGAGTAAACGCTCGACGACAGCCGGAACGCCGACCGGTTGCGCGCACACCGCGGAGCCCAGCAAGGTGAGGGCGACGAGGGCTCCGCACAGCAGGCGGTGGAGCGCGCGCGCCATTCCCGGGATTGTACGACGGCGGTCCGCCCGGTAGAGTCTCAACCCGGGGAGGAGCACTCATGACCGGCAAAGCGCTGATCGCACTCGTCGTGGTGGTGGCAGCCGTGATCGGCATCGGGATCGGCGCGGTCAGCGCCGGTGTCGAGAAGCTGTACGTGCTCGACTGCGGGCAGAACATCGGCAAGGACCAGTCACGGTGGTCGCCGGGCGTCAACGAGGGCAAGGCCATCGAGTTCTCGGACAACTGCTACCTGATCCGGCACGACCAAGGCCTGTTGCTCTGGGACACGGGGATCCCCGACTCGGTCGCGGCGATGCCGGACGGCATGGTCGTCGCCAACGGCGCCATCACGTACCGCCGCGCCAAGACCCTGGCGTCTCAGCTCGAGCAGATCGGTGTCAAGCCGACCGACATCACCTATCTCGCCATCTCGCACACCCATGGCGATCATGTCGGGAACGTCGCGTTGTTTCCGACGTCGACCGTGCTGATCCAGGGCGCCGAATACGACTGGGCGATGGCCGGGCCTGCCAAGCCCGCCTTCTCGACGACGCAAAAGATCGAGAAGCTCGCGGGCGATCGCGACGTCTTCGGCGACGGCACGGTGAAGATCGTCTCGACGCCGGGGCACACGCCCGGCCACCAGTCGCTCCTGATGCAGCTCCCGAAGACGGGATGGCTCCTGCTTTCGGGCGATGCCGTGCACTTCCTGGACAACTGGACCCACAAGCGCGTGCCGTCGATGAACTCCAACCGCGATCAGACCCTCGCCTCCCTCCAGCGCATCGAGAGCCTGCTGGAAGAGCGCAAAGCCCAGCTGTGGATCAATCACGACAAAGCGCAGAGCGCTACGCTCCGCTACGCCCCCGCATTCTACGAATAGATAGGGACGGCCGACGGCCCCGGAGCCCTAGAGGTCGGGAGGCTGCTCGCGTAGAACGGTGGCGTAGAACAGGCGGCTCAAAAAGGCCCAGATGCGACGAAGCAGTTGGACCTTTTTCAGCCGCCTGCTGCCTAGCGGGTTATTTACCGGATACTTTCACGGCCGCGAGCCGCTCGATGACTGTCATGATGACGCTTGTGTCCTGCTCACCGAGACCCGCTGCCAGCGCCGCCTGCTGATAGCGCTGCGCCACGTTCGAAAAGCTCACGGGTACGTGGAGCTCCTTCGCGATCGTGTTGAACGTGTCGAGGTCCTTGTTCATGAGCGCGACCTTGAAGCCCGGCTCGAAGTTGCGCGGGATGAGCGCCGTCGGGATGCGCTCGAGCGCCTTGCTGCCGCCGCTGCTGGCCTTGACGACCTCGTAGACCGTCTTCGGATCGAGGCCCGCCTTCACGCCCAGGGCGAGGCCCTCCATCATGGCGCACGAGTTGACGGACGCGCACATGTTGTTGATCGCCTTCACGGTATTGCCGGCGCCGACCGGCCCCACGTGGAAGATGTTCGGTCCGATGGCCTTCAGCACCGGCGTGGCCTTCTG
>CAYVHH010000579.1:0-11472 GCA_964450175.1 uncultured bacterium
CGTTCGGCCCCAACCGCAACGAGTTCCTGCTGGATCTGAAGCCCTACGAGGCGTGGCCGCGCGGCAAGACGAAGGCCGCGCTGGTGGACGAGCTCTCCCACCGCCTGCGGTCGAGCATCCCGGGCGCCTCGTTCAACTTCACTCAGCCGATCATCGACACGTCGACCGAGATCGCGACCGGGTCGTCGGCCGACCTCGCCGTCATCGTCAGCGGGCCTGACCTGCGCCAGCTCAGAGCGCTGGCGACGCAGGCGCTCGCGGTGCTGCGGCCGATCCGCGGCGCGGCCGACACCTCGATCGAGCAGGAGGCCGAGCAGGCGCAGCTCCGCATCGCGGTGAATCGCTACCAGGTGGCGCGCTACGGGATCAACGTCAGCGACGTGCAGGACGTCATCGACCTGGCCCTCGGCGGCAGCCCGATCACCGCGGTCTTCGAGGGCGACCGGCGCTTCGACGTCGTCGCGCGCTTCGCGCCGGAGGCGCGTGCCGACGCGTCGTCGATCGCCAGGATCCTGATCCCGACCCGGGAGAGCGGGCGGGTACCGCTCGCGCAGCTTGCCGACATCACGGTGGCCGACGGCGCGACGATCATCGCCCGGCGGGAGAACGAGCGTCAGATCACGATCCGCACGAACATCCGGGGGCGCGATCAGGGCGGCTTCGTCCGCGAGGCCCAGGCCCGGTTCGCCGAAGGGGTGAAGCTGCCCCCGGGCTATCGGGTGAGCTGGGGCGGGCAGTTCGAGAACTTCGACCGGGCGCGCCAGCGGCTGGAGATCATCATCCCCATCACCATCGGGGTCATTTTCCTGCTGCTGTTCGTCACGTTCGGCTCCGCATTCGACGCCTGTCTCGTGCTGCTCAACGTGCCGTTCTCACTCGCGGGAGGACTCGTCGCCCTCTACGCGCGCGACATCAACCTGAGCGTGTCGGCGGCGGTCGGCTTCATCTCGTTGTTCGGCGTCGCCGTCATGAGCGGCGTCCTGTACATCTCCGACGTGAACCGCCGACGTCTCGACCTGGAGACGACGCTGGTGGACGCCGTCGTCGAGGCCGCTCGCACGCAGTTCAGGCCGATCCTCATGCTGATCCTCGTCGCGATGCTCGGCATGATTCCGGCGGCGCTGGCCCGCGGCATCGGATCCGACATCCAGCGTCCACTGGCCACGGTCGTGGTCGGAGGCCTGATGTCCACCTTGCTCCTGACCCTGGTCGCGCTGCCGGCGGTCTACCGGCTGGCCGCGAGACTGCGGAGAGCGTAGCCGCTGGCCTTAGGTCTGCACCGGAAATCGCACGCGAAAGATCGAGCCGCAGCCCGGCGCGCTCTCGACCGACATCCGGCCACCCTGCTGCTTCACCACGGCTTCGGAGATCGCCAGCCCCAGGCCGAAGCCCGCCGGCTCGTTGGCCCGCGCGTTACGCCCGCGGTAGAAGCGCTCGAACACTCGAGAGATCTCGTCGGCCGGGATCCCGGGCCCCGCGTCGGAGACCGCCACGACCACCTCCGCGCCTTCGGCCGCGGCATCGACCACCACCTGGCCTCCCCGGGGCGAGAACTTCACGGCGTTGTCGAGCACGTTCGTGAAGACGAGATCCGCGAGTCCTTCTCCGCAGCGGACCGGCAGCGACAGCGCCGGCGACGGGTGGAGGGCGACGGTGACCCCGCGTTTTTCGGCCTCCGGCGCGAGCCGTCTGACCGCGCCTTCGAGCACGGGGCCGAGCCGTACGGCGTGAGCGGACGCCGCCCGGCCCTGCTCCACGTCCAGACGGGCGAGGGTCAGGAGCTCCTTGGTAAGGATCGCGAGCCGCTCGACCTTTTCCAGACACGAGCGTAGGGTCTCTTCGTACTCGGCCGTGTCGCGGCGGCGCCGCAGGATGACCTCGAGCTCCGTCCGGAGGCGCGAAAGAGGCGACTGGAGCTCGTGGGCCGCGTCGGCGGTGAAGCGCCGCTGGACCTCGAAGCTGCCCTCGATCCGCGCGAGCATGTCGTTGAGGGTGTCGACCAGGCGGCCGATCTCGTCCTGCTGTCCGGAGCTTGGCAGACGTTCGCCCATGCTCGACTCGCCGATCTCGCGGGCCCGCGCGACGATGCGGTCGATCGGACGCAGGGCTCGTCGGGTCAGCAGCATGCCCGTCAGCCCCACGCCGAGCAGGATCCCGGCGGCCATGCCGACGAACAGCCGCCGCACCGAACCGAGCACGGCATAGGCATCGTCGAGCGACATCGCCACCTGGACCGCGTAGCGTGTCCCGGCCACGTCGACCGGCAGCGACACCATGCGGAGCGGCGCTTCCCCGAAATCGTTGACCGTCTCGAAGACGGTTTCCCCATCGCGGACCCGCGTCAGGAGCGTCGGCGATGCGGGGAGTCGGGCGGTCCCCAGGGTCATGCCCCGCGCGACCACCCGGCCGTCCATGCCGACGATCTGGACGAACTTGTCGAGCCGCGCGAACGAGGGCGCCGCCGTGCCGGGCGGCGTCTCGTGGACGCGAATGGCCGACGGAAGGGTCGTCGCCAGTGCCGCCGCCTCCGCCTCGGCGAGTGCCAGGACCGCCCCGTCGACCATTTGATCGAGCACGGCTCGAGAGAGGGCCCAGTTCGCGGCGAGCGCCGTCCCGGCCAGAATGACCACCACCGCGAGCAGGTGCCACAGCGTGAGCCGTGCTTTGAAGCTGAGCGCCATTACGGAGTCGGCGGGCCCAGGCGGTAGCCGTAGCCGCGGACCGTGTGAATGAGCGGCAGCGCGCCGGCTCGGTCCACCTTTCTACGAAGATGGCTGATGTGAACCTCGACCAGATTGGTCAAGGAGTCGAGGTCGCTCTCCCACACGCTCTCTCCCAAGAGGACGCGGCTCACGACTTCGCCGGCGCGTCGCATCAGGATCTCGAGAATCGCGTACTCCCTCGGGGTCAGGCTGATGGGGACGCCCCCGCGCGTGACCACGTGGCTCCGCGGGTCGAGCGTGAGATCCGCGACGGCCAGAAGAACCGGCCGGGTCAGGTCGGACCGGCGGAGCAGCGCATGGAGCCGGGCGAGGAGCTCTGCGAACGCGAACGGCTTCGTGAGATAGTCGTCGGCTCCCGCGTTCAGGCCCAGCACGCGATCCTCGACGGCGTCGCGCGCGGTCAGCAGCAAGATCGGGACGTGCAGGCCTGCCTCCCGCAAGCTCCGGCAGACCGCAAGCCCGTCGCGATCCGGAAGCAGCCAGTCGAGCACGATCGCATCATACGTGTTCACGCTCGCCATCTCGTCGCCGGTCTCGCCGGAGTGGGCGATGTCCACGACCCAGCCCTCCTCGCGCAGACCCCTGGCCAGCAATCGAGCCGCTTCCCGGTCGTCCTCGACCAACAGGATCCGCATTCGTCGAAACGCATGCTACACCAGCGCGCGGATCCATGGTTTCCCGTGGGTCTCCTGGCGGTTTCTCCGGATGTCGTCGTCGGATCAAGCGACATAGCGTGATTCAGGGGGACGACGATGACGACCTGGATCGCAATCACGCTCGCAATCGCCGGGTTGCTCATGGCCGAGACCGTGCCGGCCGCGCAGCCGGGTGGACCGCGTGACGCCGTCGAAGCGGCGGTCGCGCACTTCATGACCATCATGCAAGACGGCCGATCCGACGGTGCTGCCCTCACGGCCGATCGACTGGGTGAGATTCGCGAGATCGTTCGCGAGATGTTCGACTTCGACGAGATCTCCCGGCGCGCCCTCTCCCGGCACTGGCAGACGCTGCAGTCCGACGAGCAGGCTGAGTTCGTGACGCTCTTCCGGGATTTGCTGGAGCGCGCTTACCTGACACAGGTCGAGGCCGCCGGCAGTCAGCAGATCACCTTCCTCGGCGAGTCGATCGACGGCGCGGGCTCCGCGACCGTGCGCTCGAAGGTGGTGACCCGACACGGCGCCGAGATCCCGCTCGACTACCGCCTGCACCTGCTCGACGGTCAGTGGCGCATCTACGACGTGGTGGTCCAGGGGGTCAGCTTCATCGCGAGCTATCGGACCCAGTTCGACCGCGTGATTCGTGCCGAGTCCTACAGCTCGCTGCGCGAGCGCCTGCAGAAGAAGGCGACGGAAACCACGGCGGCCCAGCGCTGACTCGCGCGCGACGACCGTCCGCCGCGGTGTATGCTACTCACCACGTCGCCGGCCGGCGACGATGGGAGGAGCGCAATGGCAGACCACGTCGTCCTCGTCGAGAAGACCGAAGGGGTGGCGATTGTCACGCTGAATCGCCCGGAGCAGCTCAACGCGATGAACGCGCAGCTGAGTGCCGCGCTCCGCGACGCAGTCGCGCGAATGAGCGCCGACGACGAGGTCGGCTGCATCGTCATCACCGGCGCCGGCAAGCGCGCGTTCTCGGCCGGCGGCGACATCCACGAGCAGCGCGAGGACGATCGCCGGTACACCCAGGCCGAGCTCGACGCGCGCAATGCGGTGCGCGCGCGCGGCAGCTACGAGATCGGCGCCTGTCCCAAGCCCACCATCGGGATGATGAACGGCCTGGCCTACGGCGGGGCCGCGGTGCTGGCCTCGTCCCTCGACATGCGGGTCGGATGCGAGCACTCGAGCTTCCGTTTCCTGGCGGCCGCCTACGGCCGGATCAACAGCACCTGGACCCTGCCGAACCAGGTCGGCTGGCCCATCGCCAAGGAGCTCCTGTTCTCGGCCCGGACGGTCGAGGCGGAGGAGGCGCACCGGATCGGGCTCCTCAATCACCTCGTCCCGTGCGCGGAGCTGCGCGACAAGACCCTGTGGCTCGCGAAGATGATCGCCCGGAACAAGCGCGAGTCGGTCATGGGCGTAAAGGCGCTCCTGCTCCGCGACCTCGGCTGCGACCTCGAAGAGCAGTGGACCAACGAGCGGGACTACACGACCAACGTGGTCAGAGGCGCCAAGGCCGAGGCGGCGTTCCCCGAGTTCATCGCCCGCCACGGCCGGCCGATCGAGAGCCCGTAGGCGGGCTACTTCTGGATTTCCTTGCCGGTGTCCTCGACCGCCTCGTCGATCGTCTGACCGGCCTTCTCGGCCGGCCCTCCTGCTCGCAGCCGGCGAGCAGCGCCCACCCCGAGACCTAGCGACACCACGCCGTATCGCCACGTGTCTGGCACGGACATCTCTCTCACTTCTTGAAGCCGGCGACGGCCCTGTCGTAGGACTGCTGTAGATCCTTGTAGGCGTTGGCAAAGGCGTGTTTCATGCCGTCCCAGGACTGAGCCGAGGCATGCCCGAGCTCGTCGAGCTTCTTGCCCGCCTCCGCGCGCTGGGCTTTCAAATCCTTGAGCTGGCGCTGCGCGTCGGCCTTGGTCGCGCTCGTGTCACGCGCGACTTGTTTCTCGAGATCCTTCATCTGCTTGTCGAAGTCGCTCATCATCTTCTTGCCGTAGGCCACGGCTTCCTTCTTCTTCTCCACCGAATAGGCCGTCATCTTGTCCGTCGTGCTGGCCGACTTGTCCGCCGTGCCGGCGGACGTCTGCGCGGCGCTCGGCGCCGCCGAAATCAGCACCGCGCAGAGTCCGGCGCCGAGCGCTCTCAGGCAGCCCCGCCGATACATAGGAGATCCTCCCTAGATGGCTTCCAGCTGCGCGCGGCACCAGGCGACGTCGCTCTCGCGGGCCGGCGTCACCTTGATCCCCGCGACATCGCCGGCCGTCGGCCCCTCGCCCGCCACCGTCGTGCGATGCATCACGCGGCGATAGCGGTTCTCGTTCCAGGGCCGGCCGCGATGCAAGACACATCGGTTGTCCCACATCACCAGATCGCCGGGTCGCCACCGATGCGTGTAGACACGATCCGGAGCCGTCGCTCGCTCGAGCAGATCACGGATCAGCGCGCGCGCCGCGTCGGTCGGCATGCCCACGATCTCGCAGGCGTGCGAGGCGACGAAGAACGCCTTGCGCCCGTTCACCGGATTGGCGCGAACCAGCGCTTGCGGCACCGGCGGAACCTGGGCCGCGTCCTCGGGTGGCAAGAGCCCTTCGCCGACCAGGCCGCGCGAGTACTCGAAGCTGTGGATCGCCACCTTGCCCTCGAGCGACCGGCGCATCGTCTCGGGCAAGCGCTCGTACGCGACCCGCATGCTGGCGAACTCGGTCTCGCCGCCCTCCGGCGGCACCTCGCGCCCGGAGAGCAGCGAGGCATGGGCCGGCACGCGCTTGAACGAGCTGTCGGTGTGCCACATCTGATTGCCCGCATTGAAGAGATTGCGCCGGTCGCCGTGCGGGATCAGCCGGCCGTCGGCGTCGACGTTCGCGAGATTGGAGATCTCCGGACGATATCGGGCGTGCGAGACCACGGTGCGGATAGTCGTCTCGAGCGGTCCAAACCGGCGGCTGAAAGCGATCTGCCCTTCGTCGTCGAGCGTCTGCCCGCGAAAGAGCAGCACCGAATGCTCCTCGAAGGCGGCGACGATGCGCGTGAACATGGCGTCGTCGAGATGGTGGACGTCGACACCGACGATCTCGACGCCCAGGAGCGGATGCAGAGGTCTCGTCTCCAGCGCCGTGCCCATCATGCCTCCGGGGTCTCGGGTCACTTCTTGAGCTTGAGGTCCTCGTACGGCGCCGAGTACGGATGGAGCGCGATGAGTCCGAGCCCCGATTCTTCGACCCGCGGGCCCACGCCGTTCAGGAACCCCAGCTCCCAGAGCGGCGCCGCCATGACCCGCTCATGGGCCAGCTTCTGGATCTGGTGCAGCAGCGCTTCACGACGCTTGGGATCGAGCTCGCGGGCCTGCTGGACGAAGAGGTCGTCCATGTCGGGGTAGCCGCCGAAGGAGTAGAGACCGTCCCGGACATAGTAGTTCTGGATCCGCGTGGCGGCATTGCCCTGCCCGCCCGCGCCCGAGTACATGATCGAGGTGATCTTCTTGTCCTTCCAGTTGCCGAGGAACGCCGCGCGCTCCATCGGCCGCAGCTTCGTGCGGATGCCCACTGCGCCCAACTGGTTGCCGATCGCCTCGGCAACACTTCCGTACGACGAATCGGCTGCATATTCCCCCGCGTCGAAGCCGTTCGGATAGCCGGCCTCGGCCAGGAGCCTTCTCGCCTGCGGCGGGTCGTACGGGTAGGCCGGGATCGCCAGCGCGTACTCGTAGGCCGACGGAATGATGCTCCCCGTGGTCCGCGACAGGCCGAGCGTCTCGGCCTGGTTGATGCCGTCCTTGTCAAATGCGAGCGCGGCCGCCAGCCGGACCCGCCTGTCGTGCCACGGCGACTTCGGATCCCACTGCGTGGCGCCGAAGTTGAGCCACTGCGTGGCGTTGCCGACCAGCCCGACCAGCTTGAGGCCCGGCGTCTTCTTCACCTCTTCGCCGAGCGGCCCGCGCAGCGAGTATGCGATGTCGACCTCGCCTCGCTTGAGCATCGCCAGTCGCGTGAGGTCCTCGGGGACGACCTTCCACACGAGCCGCTTCACCGCTGGCGTCTTGCGCCAGTAACGCTCGTGCGCATCCAGGACGAGCTCGACGCCGGGATTGAACGACGTGAGCTTGTAGGGGCCAGCGCCCACCGGGGCTTTCTTGAATCCGTCGTCGCCGACCTTCTCGACGTATTTCTTGGGAACGATCCAGCCGGCCCCGCTGGCCGGCGACCCGTAGAACGTCATGAAGTCGGGCCACGGCTCCTTCAGCCGGAAGCGAACACGATACGGATCGACGACCTCGACGGCGGCAACCTTGTCCTTGAGCAGCTTGGCGGCCGCGCCCCGGTACCGCTCGAAGGAGAACTTCACATCGTCGGCCGTCAACGAGTCGCCGTTGTGGAACACGACGCCTTTGCGCACCACGAACTCGTAGACGAGACCGTCCTTGGACATCGTCCAGGACTCGGCCAGCGACGGCCCCAGCGGGTTGCCGGGGCTCGGCTTGACCATCGCGTCGTGCAGCGCGTAGAGCACCATCATCACGGTGATGATCCCCGTGTGATCGGCCGGATCGAACCAGATCGGCGCGAGGGACACGTGGACTGCCCACGTCATCTGCGACGTGGGCGCCTGCGCTTCCGCGGCCGTCGGCACGTAAGCAACAAGCAGGGCCAGGATCAAGATCAGAGCCAGGATCGGGAGCGGCCGAGCGTTCATGGCTGTCTCTCTCCAAGCTGGAAAGGAAGTCGCTCCGGGTGGCGGCAGCTTATCACGGGCGCCGGGGCCTAAACGGGCGACCGGAACATCTCGTCGACCTCGATCTGGTAGCCGTCGGCCAGGCTGTTCGTCTCGTTGGCCATGCCGACGACGGCCATCAGTTCTCCCAGCATGGCCTCGGTCATGCCACGACCGCGCGCCGAAGCCGTGTGGGACGCGATGCAGTAGTTGCAGCCGTTCGTCGCGCTCACCGCGAGGTAAATCATCTCCTTGGTGAGCGGGTCGAGCGCGCCCGGCGCCATCACCGACTTGAGCGTCTCCCACGTGCGCCGGAGCGTGGGCGGATGGCTCGCCAACGCCTTCCAGAAGTTGTTGACGCGGTCGACCTTCCGGGTCGCCATGATGTCGTCGTACACCGCGCGCACCTCGGCGCTCGCCTCCGCGTACTCGATCATGTTCACGGTCGCCATGACGCCTCCTGTTCGGGTGCACGGTACCATCGCCGGTCGGCGCCGGGGGAGATCCTTGACAGGGCACGCGTCCGCGCGGTACGACAGGGCACCGAATCGAGCATTTCGAAGCGCGCCTCGGCCGGCGGGGCCCCAGCCCCGCGACGGCCTGCAGCGCGAACGACCATTTAGAAACGCGCCTCGGCCGGCGGGGCCCCAGCCCCGCGACGGCCTGCAGCGCGAACAGCGCGAGGAGATATCCATGAAAGTCAAGGCGGCGAACGGTTTCGCGCGCGCGCTCAAGGCCGAAGGCATTCCGTGGGTGAGCTGCTACCCGACCAATCACGTCAACAACGCGCTCGGCGAAGAGGGCGTGCCCATCCTCATGATGGGCGAGGAGCGGTTCGCCGTCGCGGTCGCCGATGCCTACTCGCGGGTGACGTGCGGAAAGCAGATCGGCGTGTGCACCATCATGGCCAATCTGAACGCCGCCGGGATCCAGATGGCCTACGGCGCCATCGGGCAGGCGTGGGAGGATTCGTCGCCGGTCCTCGTCATCACGGAAGGCGTGGGGCAGGGCGCGGCCCGCCACACGCACTACGACATGGCCGAGGCGCTCAAGTCGGTGACCAAGTGGGTCGGCAAGGTCGATCGCGCCGAGCTCATCCCTGACTACGTCCGCCGGGCGTTCACGCACCTTCGGTCAGGCCGGCCCGGCCCCGTGCTGCTGATCATCCCGCGGGATCTCGGCGAGTACGATACCGACGAGCACCCCTACTCGCCCGTCAAGGGCTGGAAGTCCGGTCCCGATCCCGACGACGTGAAGTCCGCGGTGAAGGCGCTGCTGGCCGCGAAGGATCCGCTGCTCTACGTCGGCGAGGGCGTCTACTACGCCGACGCGACCAGCGAGCTCCTGAAATTCGCCGAGCTGGCGCACATCCCCGTGCTGACCACGCTCAAGGGCAAGGGCACCTTCCCCGAGAACCACCCATTGTCGGTGGGCGTGCGCGGCTCGCTGGCCGATCACTTCCTCAACAAGTGCGACTTGCTCTTCTCGATCGGCTCGAGCCTGTTCCCCAACCGCTTCAGCCACGCCGTCCCGAACCCGGAACAGAAGACGATCATCCAGTGCACGGTCGACCTCCTCGACATCAACCGCAGCTACGAGACGCGGCACGCCGTGATCGGTGACGCGAAGCTCACCCTGCAGGCGCTCATCGCCGAGCTCTCGGCGCGTGGGCCGAAGAAGAACCCCGGGCTCGTCGAGGAGATCCGCAAGGGGAAGGAAGCGTTCCTCGCGAAGTTCCGGCCGTGGATGGAGTCGAACGAGACGCCGATCAATCCGTATCGGGTGCTCGGCGACATGATGAAAGCGCTCGACCCGAAGAACTCGTTCGTCACCGCGGACTCGGGGAACACCCGCGACCAGACCAGCACGGTGTACGAGGCGCAGATCCCGCGCGGGCACCTGGGCTGGGGCAACGTGTCCACGCTCGGCTTCAGCCTGGCGGGCGCCGTCGGCGCCAAGCTCGCATTCCCGGACCGGCAGAGCGTCCTCGTCACCGGCGACGCGGGCGTCTGCTACATGATGGGCAACTTCGAAGCGGTGGCGCGCTACAAGATCGGCATCACGGCGCTCCACATCAACAACGGCGGCTACTCCGGCTACGGGCCCGGCTTCTGGGGCGGCGGCCACGATCCGTACACGTGGAAGGTGTCGGATCACGCCTCGGCGTGCATGGCCAACATGGCGAAGTCCGTCGGCTTCTACAGCGAGGACGTGACGAAGCCGGCCGAGGTGCTGCCGGCGATCAAGCGCGCCCTCGACGAGAACGCCAAGGGCCGGCCGGCCTTCCTCGAGTTCATCTGCTCCCACCATCCGGTGCACGGCGGCTGGGTCCGCCCCGGCGCGGGCGGCCACTAGGACACCGGCGCCGGCCGGGCCACGTCGGGGCGCGGGGTGGGGCATGCCCGGCGGCGAGCCGCGCGCCGTGCGCGCGTCGGCGTGTGCGTGGTGCTCCTCCTGACGACGGCACTGCCGCTCGCGCCGCGAGCGGAGGAGCGCTCCCGCTACGACGAGCTGAAGCGCGTGATCGATCGAAACACCGGCTTCGCGCACATGACGCGAGGCATGAACATGTACACGCTCATCGCGCTCAGGAGCTGCGTGACCGAGCGGGACGTTCCCGTGCTCGCGCGCTTGCTGACCGATCGGGACCACGTCACGCAGCTGTCAGCGGCGAACGTCCTGGCCGATCTGGGAGAAGAGGGCAAGCGCGGCCTGCGCCAGACGCTGGCCGCGGCGCCGGACGTGAGAACCCGGGGCGTCATCGAAGACGCGCTGCGAGACGCCGAATTGCCGACGCGCCGCCCGATTCAGGACTACCCGCTGACCGAGCAGGAGCGGCAACGCATCCGCGGCTGCCGTCCGCCCGCCTCGCGCGAGTGACCCGACACGCGCACGAAGGCGGCGCCGTCGAGGACCCAGCCGCCATGCCGCACCGATGACGCCCGTCAAGCAAGGAAGCCCGTGATCGACGCGGTCGTGTTCGATCTGGACGGCACGCTCTGGGACACGAGCGCGAGCTGTGCCGTCGCCTGGAACCGCGTGCTGGCGCGCCACCGCATCCCGTTCCGCCCCATCACCGAGCACGACGTCCGGGGCGTCACCGGACGGCCGCACGAAGAGTGTATCCGCGCGGTCTTCGCGGAACTCAGCGAGGCGCACATCGCGACGCTCGCGGCCGAGACGCAAACCGAGGACAACGCGGCGATCGCCGAGCTCGGCGGTGAGCTCTTCGGCGGCGTCGAGCCGGGAATCCGGCGGCTCGCCGCCCGCTATCCGCTCTACATCGTCAGCAATTGCCAGCGCGGTTACATCGAGACGTTCTTTCAGTGGTCCCGGCTCGGCGGCTACTCTCGCGACTTCGAGTGCTGGGGCAACAC
>CAYVHH010000580.1:0-7241 GCA_964450175.1 uncultured bacterium
GGGCGAAGTCGTCGATTCCACCGGCGAGCGCCACCGCGTCGAGCACCGTGGCGTGCTGACTGATCTCGTAGCGGCCAGCCTTGCGGACTTCACCGAGCACCGAGATCTCGTTGCTGTGCACCTCGCGCACGATGACGGACACCTCGGGCGTTGGCATGTACTCGACGAGCTTGGACATCAGCGAGGCCCGGAGTTGGGACGGCGTCAGCCCTGCCGCCTGCACCTCGTTCAAGAGCGGCAGGGAGATCTTGCCGTCGGGTCGGACCGGCACGGTCCGGCTCACCGTCGTGTTGTTCCAGACGGCGATGTCGAGCACGTCGTCGATGCCGATCTTGTAGTCGGCGCTGACGGGAGCTCCAGCGCCGGGCGCTCCGTTCGCGGGCACTGCCGTGGCGGCGGCCACGGGCGGCCGCTTCGCCACGTCCTCCGCGGCGGCGACCCCCGCGATCATCAGCGACACGACGACCGAGGCGACGATGGGCTTGTACAAACTCATGGTGGTTCGTCCCCTTTCCTGAGCTGGCGAGCGCCGTGCGATTTCGCGACTCTTCAGCGGCCGGCGTTCTTCGCGCGAGACCTCGTGAAGCACACTTCGACGGTACGGTCTGCGCGACGGCGCCTCAATTCGCCGAACCCCCGAATGCGTATTCGGAAAATCCCGGAGAGCACGGTCGGGGCTTCGACGTCGAGCACGCGGAGAATCCGGCGCATGAGCGGCGAGCGTGACGACGGCGCGCGCCGCGGCGCGGGCGCTCAGACCTGGATCAGACCCTGGCGGATCGCGTAGCGGACGACGCCGGCGGTATTCGACGTGTCGAGCTTGTGCATGATGTGCGTCCGGTGGGACTCCGCGGTCTTCACGCTGATCCCGAGCAGCTCCGCGACTTCCTTCGTGGTCTTGCCGGCCGCGACCAGCTGCAGGACTTCGCGCTCACGCGGCGTGAGCGGGTCGGGAGGCAGCTCGGACTTCGCGAGATACGCCTGGACGACCGTCCGCGAGACGCGCGGGCTCAGGTACATCATGCCGTTGAGCACCTCGTGGATCGCCCGCACCAGATCCGTCGGCGCCTGACTCTTGACGACGTAGCCCTTGACGCCCAGGCGGACAGCCTCGAGCACGTACCGATCGTCGGCGTGCATCGTCAGCAGGATCAGCTTGGCGCGCGGGCACGCCGCCATGATCTCGCGGGCCGCGGTGAGGCCGTTCATGAGCGGCATGCCGTAGTCGAGCACGACGACGTCGGGCATGGTCTCGGTGGCCAGGCGTACCGCCTCGGCGCCGTTGGCCGCCTCGCCCACCACCTCGAATCCTTCGCGCTGCAGCAAGATCCGCAGACCCTGCCGCACGATCGTGTGGTCGTCCGCCAGCAGGACGCGCGTGGCCATAGAGGGAAGTCTAGAGACGCGGGCGCGCGCGGAAATCCGGCAAGCGCCGCAAATGGGGGTCGGTAATGACCCGGGGTGGTCGCGCCCGCCGCCGTCGCCGAGGGAGGACCCCGGCGGCGAGGCGCGGTCCGATCAGGGCTGGATCAGGCCCCGGCGCACCGCGTAGCGGACGAGCCCCGCGGTCTCGTGGATGTCGGTCTTCTTCATGATCCGCGTGCGGTGCGACTCGGCGGTCTTGAAGCTGATGCCGAGGAGACGGGCGATCTCCTTGGTCGATTTGCCCTCCGCGACGAGCTGGAGCACTTCGCGCTCGCGCGAGGTCAGGGGGTCGGGCGGCATCTCCGACTTGGCCAGATAGGCGTCGACCACGGCGTGCGAGATGCCGGGGCTCAAGTACATCATGCCGCGCAGGAACTCGTTGATCGCGCGCACCAGATCGGCCGACGCCTGCGTCTTGACGACGTAGCCCTTGATCCCCGCGCGCACGGCCTCGAGCACGTAGTGATCGTCGGTGTGCATCGTGAGCAAGATGGCCCGCGCGCGCGGGCAGATCTTGAGGATCTCGCGCGCCGCGTCGAGCCCGTTCAGGAGCGGCATCGAGAAGTCGAGGACGGCGACGTCCGGGCAGCGCTCGCGCGCCTCGCGCAGCGCCTCCTGGCCGTCGCCCGCCTCCGCGACGATCGCGTAGCCCTCGCGCTCCAGCAAGGCCTTGAGCCCCTGCCGGACGATCGCGTGGTCGTCAGCGAGAAGAATCCGATTCGGCATTGTCCGCCTCCACCGGTACGGTGAGGATCAATTGCGTTCCGCCACGCGGCGTGGCGACGATGTCGAGGCTTCCACCGACGGCGTGCAGCCGCTCGCGGATCCCGGTCAGCCCGAGACCGCGCTCGCCCCGTCGGGTCAAGACGGCCGTCACGTCGAATCCCACGCCGTCGTCGCGGATGACGCCGCGCAGGAAGCGGCGGTTCCGCATGAACTTGATGTAGACCCGTGTCGCCTGCGCGTGCTTGGTGACGTTGGTCAGTGCTTCCTGGACGATGCGATAGAGCGCGGTCTCGGTCGGCGCCGGCAGTCGCTTGCCCGGCGAGCCCTCCACCGTGATCTGCAGGCCGGTGCGCTTCGAGACGCCGTCGGCCAGGAACTCGAGCGCCGGCCCGAGCCCGAGGTCGTCCAGGATCGTCGGACGCAGCTCGTGCGACAGGTGGCGCAGCTGCTCCTCGATCTTGTCCAGGAGCCCGCGCACGTCTTCCAGACGCCGCGCGGCCGGGGCCGGCAGATCGCGGGCGATGTCGGCCAGGCCGATGTGCACCGACGCCAGCAGCTGGCCGGCCTCATCGTGCAGCGCGTGGGCGATCCGCTTGACCTCTTGCTCCAGCGCCTCGTTCAGGTGGCGCAGCGCCCGCTCGGCCCGCTTGCGATCGGTGATGTCGCGCGCGACGCCCAGCACGCCGACGATCCGCGAGCCGCGCGCCAGCGGGGTGGCCACGAACTCGCCGGGGATCGTGACGCCGGACTTCGCGCGCACGCCCAGCTCGAAGAGCGGCGGCACCTGGCCCTTCAGCACAGCCTGGTAGATCTCGGCCGCGCGCGGGCGATCGTCCGGATGCACCAGCGGCAAGAAGTCCTTGCCGATCCACTCGGTGCGTGACCAGCCGGTGACCGTCTCGAACACCGGATTCATCGACAGGATCCGGCCGTCGGACGAGAGCGTGAAGATGATGTCGCGCGCGGTGTCGACCACGCTGCGATACCGCTCCTCGGACTCGCGCAGGGCGGCGTTGACCTCCTGGCTCCGGCGATGGGACATCTCGAACGGCAGCAGGCTCTCGACGATGAACCGGCTGGCCGCCCGGAGCGTGCTCGAGCTTTCCTCGCGCGTTCGCACTCGCATCAGCGCCTTCAGCAGGGCCCGATGCTGGATGGCCGCCATGTCGTGGACGCCGACACCGTCGCTGAGCGCCTTGCGACCCATGTCGCAGGCCTCCTGGAGCGCGGCCTCGCCGCGCCCCGCGACGTATTCCTGGAGCGCGCGCGCGTACTGCTTGGCGAGGTCTCGGAGCTCCGGATTCACGCGGCCCCGAGATAGCGAACGACGAGCACGAGCGCGTCGTCGGTCCGCGTCCCCCATCGCGCGAGCACGTGATCGGCGAGTGTCTGCGGCTCCTGATACGGCAGCGGCGCGTCGAGAAACTCGCTGCGGATACCGTCGGTCGCGACGACGAGCATGTCGCCCCGCCGGATCGGGACGATCCGGGGCACGAGCGTCGGCAGCTGGACGCCGACGACGCCTCCCCGCACCAGGAGCGCGTCAGGCGGCGGACCGCCCGACAGGGGTGCCCGCAGGAGCCGCCCCTCCACGTTGCCGACACCGAGCCACGTCATCGTGCCGTCGGGGAAGCTGAACGACGCGGCGCTGATCACCGCGCCGCGCGTGCCGATCAGACTCCGGTGGCAGTGCCGGACGAGCTGCACGAGCGGCCGATCGCCGCCTCGCTCGAGCGCCCGCACCGCCACCTTCGCGGCGCTCGCGGCTTCGGCCCCGTGTCCCAGGCCGTCCACGACCGCGACGAGCCCGCCGTCCGGGGTGGACAGGATCAGGTGGCGGTCGCCCGACTCGCTCTGGCCCGGCTGGGCCAGCTCGGCGACCGCCCAGTCGAGCGACGGGTTGATCAGCGTCTCCATCGGCGCACCGTGACCGTCGTGCCTTTCCCGAAGTCCGAGGTGATCTCGAAGTCGTCCATCAGCCGCCGGGTGCCCGGCAGCCCGAGCCCGAGTCCACCCGAGGTGGAATAGCCGTCCTGCATGGCCAGCCCGATGTCGACGATGCCCGGGCCGTCGTCGGCGGCGACCACCTCGATCCCCCGCTTGCCGTTGTTCTGCACCAGCCGCAATATGATCTCGCCGCGCACCGCATAGCGGACGATGTTCCGCGCCAGCTCCGAGATCGCGGTCGCGACGACCGCCGTGTCGGTGGACGGAAATCCACACTGCGACGCCAGCTCACGCCCTTTCTGCCGGGCGGCGACGACGTCGGAGTCGCAATCTATGGAGACACGCACCTCATCAGCGATGAGCTCGGACCTCCTGAGCGCGGTCGTTGCCTTTGCGGTCGAGATACGCGAGACCTTCCTCCAGATCCAGCGAGGTTGCGACGCCCTCCAGCGTGAGCCCGAGCTTGACCATCGAGAAGGCGACCTCCGGCTGGATGCCGACGATCACGGTCTCGGCGCCCCGCAGGCGGATCATGTAGGCCACGTCCCGCAAGGTGCGAGTCGCGAACGAATCGATCACGTCCAGCGCGGTGACGTCCACGATGACTCCCCGGGCGCGGACCTTGCTGACCTGGAGGACCAGGGTGTCGCGGAGCTGCTTGAGGTCCTCGTCGGTCAGCGCCGACTGCACCGTCGCGATCAGATAGGCGCCCTGCTTGAGAATCGGAACCTGCACGCCCTTGTCTCCTCAGGCGGAGTGCGCCACGGGCTCTTGCATCAGGACGACCTTGTAGCCGAGCAGCCGCTCGGCCTCCTCGATACCACCCTGGAGATCGCCGACCGTGTTCATCTTCCCCAGGTCTACTCCGATATTAACAAGGGTCTGGGCGATCTCGGGGGAGAGGCCCGTGACGATGACGGTGGCGCCGAGCAGGCGCGCCGCCTCGACGGTCTGCACCAGATGGTTCGCGACCGGCGAGTCGATGTACGGCACGCCGGTGATGTCGAGCACGACGACCTTGGCCCGATTGGTCCGGATGCCGCGGAGTAGCTGCTCGGTCAGCTGGCGCGCCCGATGCGGATCGATGACGCCGATGATCGGCAGGATGAGCAGGCGCTCGCGGACCTGGAGCACGGGCGTCGACAGCTCGCGAATCGCTTCCTGCTGCTCGCGGATGATGCGCTCGCGCTCCTGCACGAAGCCGACGGCCACCGTGGCCGCGATGCGGTTGGCGGCGGGCTCGTAGGCGTCGAGGATGCGGTTCAGCTTGTTGAAGTCCTCGTGATAGGTGGCGAACAGCGAGCGCGCGAGCACGTCGCGCAGGAGCAGCACGATGCCGACGACCTCGTGCGTCTCGACGCCTCGTGGAATGATGCGCTCGGAGAGATTGCGCGCATAGGCCTGCAGGGCCTCGTACGTTCCGGTCTCGAGCGCCTCGACGTAGTTGTCGTAGACGGATGTGGCTTCGGCGAAGAGCTCCTCCCGCGTCATGGCGGTCAAGAGCTTGGCCTCGGTGATGAGCCGCGCCCATTCCTCGCGGAGCTGGGCGCGCTGATGCCTCAAGTGCGCCACCAGCTCGCGCAGTCGCGAGGCGGTGGTCTCGAGGCGTGCCTGCGTCACGGTCGCCACATCCTGACTTCCATTCATCGGGTCCTCCTGGCCATGCGCGACCTGCTCGACAGGGGTCGAGACCGTCGGCGCGTGCTGTAACGGAACAACTTTAGGGGTCATATGCTGACCCTCCCATCAGGTGTTTACCTGACCATTCACGCGGAAATCCCAGGACGGGCTCGCGCGAGCCTTCGGTGGGCGAGAGAGCGTCTGGCTACGTGCGACGGTCGAGCGCTGGGCGACGGTCGAGCGAAACGGAAGCCATCTCGGCCCGGACCTCGGCCATGAACGCGCGCGCGTGCTCCTCGCAGATGCCGTGCGAGATGACGGGATGGTCGAGGGGCTCCTTCTCCCCGAGCACCGTCATACGTCCCTGACGTTGACACCACGCGCACACGACAGTCATGGCCGCCTCCACGAATCCGTAAGTCTGGAAGCCACGATCGCGGTGCAATTGAGCCGTCACAATCAGGCCTTTCCCTGCCGGGGACACAGAAGATCCCCTCTCACTCGCGTGAGAAAGCTGCTTGCGCCGGGCCTTCCGCAGCGTTATTGATTGGCGGGGTCATCGACAGACCCGCGAAAAGCCATGGGAAAGCTGGACGGGAAGGTCGTGGTCGTGACGGGAGCCTCGCGCGGCATCGGCGCCGAGATCGCGCGCCTCTTCGCGGCCGAAGGTGGTCGGGTGATCTGCGCCGCGCGCACCCTGCGCGAGGGCGATCACCAGCTGGCGGGCTCCCTCGAGACCACTGTCGCGTCGATCCGCGCCGCGGGCGGTGAGGCGCGCGCGTTCACCGCCAACATCGCCGAGCCCGCCGAGTGCGAGAAGCTGATCGGCGCCGCGCGCGAGAGCTACGGGCCCATCGACGTGCTCGTGAACAACGCGGCGCTGACCTACTACCTGCCCGTCAAGGACTTCCCGCTGAATCGCTGGCTGCGCTCGTGGGCGGTGAACTTCCACGCCCCGTTCGTGCTGAGCCAGCTGGCGCTCGCCGAGATGATTCCGCGTGGTGCCGGCGCCATCGTCAACATCTCGTCCGGCGCCGCGATCGGGCCCGGACGCGGTCCGTACCCCGATCCGGCGATTGGCGCGCGCGGCGGCACCTGTTACGGCGCGGAGAAGGCGGCGCTCGAGCGCTTCTCGCAGGGCCTCGCCGCCGAGGTCTATCAGTACGGCGTGTCCGTCACGTGCGTCTCACCCTCGCAGATCGTGCCGACGCCGGGTACCGTCTACCACCGTCTCGTCAAGAGCATCGACGACCCGCGCGGCGAGGGCCCGGAGCTCATGGCGAAGGCGGCGCTCCTGCTCGCGACCGAGCCGCTCGACCGAGTTTCCGGGCGCGTGACCTACAGCCAGCAGATCCTCAAGGAGTTCGGCTGGATCACGAACGCGCGCGGCCGGGGCGTCGACACACCCGGCAGCGGCTACTCACAGATCTAGCTCCGCCGCCCCTCGAGGCGCCGGCCTTCACGGAACCGGGATGTTGCGAGGATAGGTGCACTTGGCGCGGTCGGCGTCGGCGAGGTCGATC
>CAYVHH010000581.1:0-19840 GCA_964450175.1 uncultured bacterium
CGAGTCGTAAGGGAGTGGAGGGGCGCCGCGCGGACCGGGGAGGTGTCGGAGGGGGCGCCTCGCCCCTGGGGTCAGACCAACGCGAGTAGACGATCCCGTGGCCGCGGCGCGAGTCGTAAGGGAGTGGAGAGGCGCCGCGCGAACCGGGGAGGTGTCGGAGGAGGCGTCCCGCCCACTCCGATCAGACCAGCCCGAGTAGACGCTCCGTGGCCGCGGCGCGAGGAGTAAGGGAGTGGACGGGCGCCGCGCGAACCGGGGAGGTGTCGGAGGGGGCGCCTCGCCCCCTCCGACTTACATAGTCGGCGAGCTGAACTCCCCGCCCATCGCGACCAGCGCCCACGGCCCGCCCTGAGCGTCCCAGCTGAACCCGATGTGCGCGCTGAGCGCATGCTGGTCGCGGAAGAGCCGCTGGATCGGATAGCGATCGTAGATTCCGTTGGCGCCGGCCAGCGCGTGCAGCGAGTCGACCGCCGCGGTGCACAGCTCCATCGCGTAGGCCACGTTGCGCTTGTAGCGTAGCTTCTCCTCGATGGTCGGCACGCGGCCCTCGCGGGCGATCCGATCGGCTTCCAGACAATCGGCGCGGATGACCAGACGTGCCGTGTCGGCCATCGCGCCGGCGCGGGCGATCCGGAGCTGCACCGCCTGGAAGTCCCGCATCCGCATGGCGGTGTAGTTGGTGCTCCGCTCGCGGATCGCGTCGATCGTGAGCTCGAGCGCCGCCTGGGCGTTGCCGACACCGGCCCCGGCCAGGCAGTGCGAGCCGAGCGCCGCGAGTGGCACCTGGTAAAGGGGATTCGCATTGGCGCGCGCCCCGGGAAACTGGCCGCCGCCCCGGGCCAGGTACATCGACAGCGCGCGGTGCTCGGGCACGAACACGTCCTTGGCGCGCACCGACTTGGATCCCGTGCTGCGCATCCCGAGCGTGTTCCAGTCGTCGACGATCTCGTAGTCGCTCTTCGGCACCAGGCACATGCGGTGATCGACCACGCGCTCGCCGTCCCGGACCATCACCGCCAGCATGTTCCAGTCGGAGGCGTCGACCCCGCTCGAGAAGTTCCAGAAGCCACTGATGACCAGACCGCCGTCGACCCGGCGCCCGCTGCCCTGCGGGTAGGCGATGCCCGAAGCGATCAGCGCGTCGGGGTTCTTTCCCCACACTTCTTCCTGGGCGCGCTCGTCGTAGAGCGCGAGCATCCAGTGGTGAACGCCGAGGTTCGCGACGTTCCAGCCGGTCGAGGCGCAGCCGCGACCGATCTCGGCCGGGACGTCGAACAGGGCGACGAAGTCGAGCTCCATGCCGCCCCAGCGGCGGGGCTGATGAAAGCGAAAGAGGCCGGCGCGGTGAAGGTCCTCGAGCGTCTCGGCCGCCATCTGGCGTCCGAGCTCCGCACGCCCGGCGCGCTCGCGCAGCGCCGGCACCAGAGCGCGCGCCCGGCGCATCGCCTCGTCGTAGCCGACGTCGGCAAAGCTCGCGGACGCGCGCCCGGGTCCGGTCATGCGCGCATGCTGGCGACCTGAGGCATCTTCGAATAGTCCTCGCCGCCCCAGTCCGTGACGTCTTTCATCCCGAAGAAGTTGAGCTCGATCGTGAGCCCGTTCGGGTCCTTGATGAAGATCTGATAGAGGTCGAACTCGGGGAGCGAGCGCGGCTGGAAGTCCATCCCCCGCTCCTTGAAGCGGCGGATGAAGTTGCCGGGCTCGGTTGCCAGGAACGCGATGTGATCGACGACGCCTGCATGATCGGTGACGGCGTTCTTCGGCGTGCCCAGGTAGTACATGTCGGCGTTATCGATGCCGTCCGGCCCCATGTGCACCTGGATCTTGCCGTTCACGCCCAGCCAGTAGCCGGGGAAGGGGAAGCTCGGCCGCGGCATCACCTGGAAGCCGAGCACGTCGCAATAGAAGTCCTTGGTCTTCTCGAGTTCGTTCGCCCGGATGAAGTAGTGATTGAGCTCCGTCAGCGGCATGGGCTCCTCCTCGGCGGATTGGTCATCGACAGCCGATGTTACGCGAAAGCGAAAGCTCTGCAAAGCCGGCCGACCGCTGGACCGGAAGCGGCATCCGCCGTATCCTCCCGGCCAGGAGGAAGCCATGGACCCGAACGTCAAGAAGACCGCGCTCCGGATGATCCCGTACGGCCTCTACGTCCTCACCGCCGCGCACAAGGACGGCCGCATCTCGGCGGGGACCGTGAACTGGGTCACCCAGGCCTCGTTCGAGCCGCCGCTCGTGGTGGTGGGAGTCAAGACCGACTCGGCAGGCCACGCGCTCATCAAGGACACCAAGGCGTTCGCGCTGAACGTGCTCGGCAAGGGGCAGCAGGCCCTGGCCTTCACGTTCTTCAAGCCCGCCGAGAAGAAGGGCGACACGATCTCGGGCGAGCCATTCCGTCCGGGAACGACCGGTTCACCGATCCTGGCCAGCACGCCGGCGTTCATCGAGTGCTCGCTCGAGACGACGGTGGAGATGGGCGACCACTCGATCTTCGTCGGTAAGGTGGTCGAGGTGGGCCTGGCCAAGGCGATCGACGGTCGAGCCGACGATGCGACCCTGTGGATGAAGGAGCTGGGCGACAAGGTCTTTTACGGCGGGTAAGCGCGCGGGGCTAGGACGGCGCGGCGTCGAGCGTTCGCAGGCGGTCGACGATCGCGGCGACGTGCAGCGCCGTCGTATCGAGCGCCGGGACGTCCGCGATGACCGGAGAGGGCAGGAGCAGCGGCAGCTCGGTCCCGCCCAGAATGACTCCGTCGATACGCTCCTGATCCCGTAGACGGCTGACGAGCGACACGAACGCCGACCGGGTGTCGTCCCGGAACTCGCCCTTGAGGAGCTCGCCCACATACCGCGCGTGAACCCACGCGCGGTCCGCCTCACTCGGAGCGACTGCGACGATTCCGTGACGCGCGCATACGGCAGGGTAGAAGGGCGCATCCATGGTGAAGCGCGTCCCGAGAAGCGCCAATCGACGTAGCCCGCGCCGCCGCGCCTCCTGCGCGCATACCTCGACGATGCTCATCAGCGGGACCGGCGACCGGGACGCGATGTCGTCGAACACGACGTGCGGCGTATTGGCGGTCATGGCGGCGAAGTCGACGCCGGCGCCCGCGAGCCTGCGCACCGATGCCAGCATGTACTCGACGAGCGCGGGCCGGTCGCGCTCCACGAGGCGCAGTGCCCGCTGAACGTCGAGACTGTCGATGACGATCGAGGGCGTCGTGGACGGATCGTCCCGTTGCCACGTGTCCAAGATTCGGCGGTAGTAGTCGATCGTGGATTCCGGTCCCAGGCCGCCGACGAGCCCGACTCTCGCCATGTCGTGGGTTCTTCAGCTGGTGAGCAGACGGCGCTGCTCCACGGCGACATCCGCCGACAGCAGGCGAAGGTGCTCTTCGATCCCGCGGAGCTGACGCTCGACGGTTTCCAGGGCGACCCCGGCCGGCGCATAGGCGACGTACAGCACGTGGGACGTCTGCGGGGACACCGGTGATCGGGCGTCTTGCCCGTAGATGACCGAGCAGCAGATGCCCTCCGCGTCCCGCATGATCATGTCGCCTGACCGAATCGCCCTGGCCGTGCCATTCATCTGGGTCATCTGCTCGCCCTCGCGCGATACGTCGATGACGATCGGCGCGTGTAACTTCTGAGCGTCGTGTCCAGCCGTGAGGATCATGGTCTCGACTTCCGCCATGAAGTTCGCATCGACCGCCGGCGACACGTCCGGAAGGTGCTTCCCCTTGAGGACGATCGACTCGAGCTGAAGCTGCACGTGATAGGTCTTGTTGAACCGTTTGTAGTACCGCTCGTAGTCGGCCATGGCCGGAAGCGCCAGGAAGTCCTGGCGGGTGAACCCGTGATAGCGCTCCCGCAAGCCGGCTTCGATTTCGCGTTTGCGCTCGTTCAGCCGGGAAGAGGAGCCCGTGTTGTCCAGTCCCGAGAGCTCCAGCAGGCCGATCGTCGCACCGGGGTGTGCTGTGCGCCACGCTTCAGTCGCTGAAATCACGAGCATCTCAATACTCCGGTCTGGTCAGACGAGTTCGTGAACGGGCAGCACGCACAGGTCGCGACTCTCAGCTCACGGTGGTGGTGATCACGTGCGCCTGGATCTTGCCGTCCACCGCCCCCCGTCCGAAACGCTTGGCGATCGCCTCCGCCGCGGCGTCGGTCGCGGCGCCGAGCCGCGAAGCGTCGCGCGCCTCGATCTCGTTCCTCAAGGGTGTTCCCTGACAGTACGCGATCGCCGGCACACGCGAGGATTCGGCCCGACTGCGCGCCGTAACGGTCGCGATGTGGGCTGATTGCGTGAAGCCGCCGTGTGCAAGGTCCTGGTCGATGGTGGCGCGGTCGTGGTAGCCGTGGGGTGTGCGGGCCAGGAAGCGAGGCGGATCCTCGGGGAAGAGGGGTTGCAGAGCGGTCGTGACCGTGTCCGCGAATTCGTTTTCCTCGATGCGATCCCACACACTGAAAACGAACGCGCCACCCGGTCGCAGCACTCGACGCGCCTCCGAAAACGCTCGGGACTTGTCGGGGAAGAACATCACTCCGAACTGGCATACGACCGCGTCGAACGTCGCGTCCGCGAAAGGTAGTCGCATGGCGTCAGCCTGACGCCACTCCACCGGGCGCCTGGTCCCGACTTCGGAAGCCTGGTCGAGCATTGCCTGATTCAAGTCCGTGGCGACGATGGGGACGCGCTCGGGCAGCACGGACGCCAGGGCGCGCGTCACGACACCCGTGCCCGCTGCGATCTCGAGCACGCTGGACAGAGATCGTGACGCGATCCGATTCGCCAGATCGATAGCGTAGGGCGCGAAGATCAGCGGCACCAGATACGCTTCGTAGAGCTTCGCAATGGAGCCGCTGAAGACTTTGTCGGTTTCGGCATTGCTCATGTTCTTCGCCTCCTCGTCGTGAAGCACCGTTCAGACCCGGACGAAGTACGGAAGGACGACGAGCACCGCACCAACGGCGAAGAGCAGGAGTGCGTTGGAAATGAAGTACGGAACGACCATGAGAAGCAGGCCGCAGACCAGGGGCGCGGGAGCGGATTGCTTTCTGCCGTAGATGAAGAAGCCAAGACCGAGTGAACCGAAGAGTACGCCCAGCAGCAGGAGCGAGCTACTCATTTCGAGCACCGTTGGACTGGCCTTGCTCGGTGCCTGACTTCGAATGGCGCGCGGCGCCCTTCGACGGCTCTACGCTCAGACGTGCGATCCAGAGCGCTATAACGCGGCGCGGTACCGGTCCGGATCCTGGTCGAACATCTCTTTGCAATGGCGACAGCAGAAATACACGGTCCGGCCTGAAAACTCCGAGCGGAACTTCGCGGTGACACTGTCAACCGTCATGCCACAGATCGGGTCCTTCGACTCGATCCTGACCGGCGGCGCCGAGTGCGCCTCAGCCTCCGCACCACGGGTCTTGTCG
This sequence comes from uncultured bacterium, assembly GCA_964450175.1. Taxonomy (GTDB): domain Bacteria; phylum Methylomirabilota; class Methylomirabilia; order Rokubacteriales; family CSP1-6; genus AR31. Next base: position 5,428 of record CAYVHH010000581.1, read on the forward strand.
CTCCGGCGATGCTGGATGATCTCGGCCAGAATGCTCACCGCGATTTCCTCGGGCGTTACCGCGCCGATATCGAGCCCCGCCGGCGCCTTCAGCCGGCTCCGCCGCTCGGGCGGCAGACCGCGCCGCTCCAGGCTGTCGAGGATCACGCCGGCCCTTCGGCGGCTCGCGACCAGGCTGACGTAGCCCGCGTCGGTCCTGAGCACTCGATCCAGCACGTCCTCGTCGGCGTCGGCGTGTGTGGCCACCACCACCGACGAGCGCCCACTGAAGTGCTGCGGCTCGAGTCCGGCCTGCGAGGTGTCGGCGGCGAGCGTGACGACCAGGAAATCCGCGGCGCGGCCGAGGGTGGCCAACGTCTCGACGACGGGCCCGTGGCCGATGAGCACGAGCTGGGGCTTGGGGAGGTAGGGCTCCACGTAGATCTCCAACGTGCCGCCGCTGTGGCACGTCATTCCATACTCGAGCATGCCTTCGGTCCGCCCTGGAATGCGCCCACCCTCGCCGTAGAGGCCGATGAGCCGCGGACGGCCATCGCGGATGGCCTCGAGCGCCTCGCGGGCGACGACCGGCTCGGCGCAGGCGCCGCCCACCCAGCCTTGAACCCGGCCGTCCTCACGAATCAGTGCCTTCGCGCCGGGCTTAGCCGACGTCGGCGCCTCGCAGCGCACGACCGTGGCCAGCGCGAACGCCTCGCCGCTACGCAGGAGCTCGGCGGCCAGCGCGATCAGCTCGTCAGCCACGTCGGCGCGCGTGCTTCATTCAGTCACGCCCTTCTCGCGCAGGAGCTTCCACACCTTCGCCGGTGTGATGGGGATGTCGATGTGACGCACACCGAGATGCCACAGCGCATCGACCACCGCATTCGCGATGGCGGCCGGCGCGCCGACCGTTGCCGATTCGCCCACTCCCTTGGCGCCCAGCGGATGATGCGGCGAGGGCGTCACGGTGTGCCCCGTCTCCCACTTCGGCGTCTCCATCGCAGTCGGCAAGAGATAGTCGATGAAGCTTCCGCCCTGGATGTTGCCGGTCTCGTCGTACGAGATCTCTTCGAAGAGGGCCGGTGCCAGCCCCATCGTGAGGCCGCCGTGGACCTGCCCCTGCACGATCATCGGGTTGATGATGTTGCCGCAATCGTCGATCGCGACGAACCGGCGGACCTTCACCTCGCCGGTGCCCGAGTCGACGTCGACCACGCAGATGTAGCTGCCGAACGGGTAGGTGAGGTTCGGCGGATCGTAGTAGCTGACCGCCTCGAGGCCGGCTTCCATGCCTTGAGGATGGTTGGTATAGGCGGCGAAGGCGATGTCCTGAATCGTCTTCGACTTGTTCGGCGCGCCCTTGACCGAGAACTTACCCGGCTCCCAAACGAGATCGTCCTCGGCGACCTCGAGGAGATACGCGGCGATCTTGCGCGCCTTGTCGCGTACCTTGCGGGCCGCGACCGCCGCGGCGGCGCCGGCGACGGGCGTCGAGCGGCTCGCGTAGGTGCCGAGGCCGTAGGGCGCGGTGTCGGTGTCGCCCTCTTCGACCTGAATGTCCTTCGCGGGGATGCCGAGCTCTTCCGCCAGGATCTGGGCGTACGTCGTCTCGTGGCCCTGGCCCTGCGACTTCGTGCCGAAGCGCGCGATGGCCTTGCCCGTGGGGTGGATACGGATCTCGCAGCTGTCGAACATCTTCAAACCGAGGATGTCGAAGTGCTTCGACGGGCCCGCGCCGACGATCTCGGTGAAGCTTGAGATCCCGATGCCCATCAGCTGGCCGCGCTTGCGCTTCTCGGCCTGCTCGCGGCGCAGGTCGGCATAGCCGATCGTGTCCATCGCCTTCTTGAGTGCGCCGCCGTAATTGCCGCTGTCGTACTCCCAGCCGAGCGCCGACTTGTAGGGGAACTGCTCGGGCTTCACGAAGTTCTTCATCCGGAACTCGGCCGGATCGATGTTGAGCTGGTGGGCCATCAGATCCACCATGCGCTCGATCGTGTGCACGGCCTCGGTCACGCGGAACGAGCAGCGATAGGCGATGCCGCCGGGCGGCTTGTTGGTGTAGGCGCCGTCGACCTCGACGTGGGCGGCCTTGAGATCGTAGGAGCCGGTGCACACGTGAAAGAGCCCCGCCGGGAACTTCGACGGATTCGCCGCGGCATCGGTGTAGCCGTGGTCGGCCAAGGTCTTGATCCGCAGCGCGGTGAGCGTGCCGTCCTTCTTCGCGGCGAGCTCGGCGGTGATGTGATAGTCGCGCGCGAACGAGTCCGCCTGGAGGTTCTCCATGCGGTCCTCGATCCACTTCACGGGCTTGCCGGTGAGAACCGACGCCGCGACGGCGATGACATACCCCGGATAGACCGGTACCTTGCCGCCGAAGCCGCCGCCGATGTCGGGCGAGATGATCCGGATCTTGTGCTCGGCCAAACCGACGTGCCCGGCCACCAGGGCGAAGACCGTGCGGATGGCGTGCGGGGCCTGGGTGGTCATCCAGACCGTGAGCTTGTCCATCACCTTGTCGAAGTGAGCGACGCACCCGCACGTCTCGATCGACGCGACGTGGATGCGCGGCAGGTAGATGTCTTCCTTGACCGTCACCGCGGCCTCGCTAAAGGCGCGGTCGGTGGCACCTTTATCGCCCCACTCCCAGTGCCAGATGTGATTGTCCTTCTTGTCCTTCTTGTCGGTGCGGAGCACCGGCGCGCCGGGCTCGAGGGCCTTCCTGGGGTCGATCACGACGGGCAGGGGATCGTACTGGACCTCGACCGCCGCGGCGCCGTCGGCGGCGGCATACCGGCTCGTGGCCAGGACGGCCGCGACTTCCTGAGCCTGGTACATGACCTTCTCGACCGGAAGCACCATCTGCGTGTCCGACATGAGCGTCGGCATCCAGTGCAGGTTGTACTTCGCGAGATCTTGCCCGGTGATCACGGCGAGCACGCCCGGCACGGCCATCGCCTTGGCGGTGTCGATCTTCACGATCTTCGCGTGAGCGTGGGGGCTCCTCACGATGTCCAGATAGAGCATGCCCGGGAGCACCACGTCGTCGACGTAGGTGCCCCGGCCGCGGATGAAGCGCGGATCTTCCTTGCGCCTGATCGAGTGCCCCATGCCGCCGACTTCGGGCGTGGTCTTGAGATCCATTACGCGCCTCCCCATTCAAAGCTCGCCTCGGCCGGCGGGGCCACAGCCCCGCGACGGCCTGCGGCTCGCACTACTAGACAGCTCGCCTCGGCCGGCGGGGCCCCAGCCCCGCGACGGCCTGCGGCTCGCACTACTGCGACATCGCGGCCGCGGCGTGCTGCACGGCCTTGACGATGTTCACGTAGCCGGTGCAGCGACACAGGTTGCCGGAGATCGCCCAGCGGATGTCGTCCTCGCTCGGCTTGGGATGCTTCTTCAAGAAGGCGAAGCTGGTCATGAGCATGCCCGGCGTGCAGTAACCGCACTGCAGCCCGTGCTCGGCCATGAAGCCTTCCTGTAGCGGGTGCAGCTTGCCGTCCTGCTCGAGGCCTTCGACGGTCATCAACTGCTTGCCCTGGGCCTGGACGGCGAAAATCGTGCACGACTTCACCGGCCGGCCGTCCATCAGGATGGTGCAGGCGCCGCAGTGGGTCGTATCGCAGCCGATGTGGGTGCCGGTCAGCCGCAGCACCTCCCGGATCATGTGCACCAGCAGCAGACGTGGCTCGACGTTCGCCTCGTGCTTCTCGCCGTTGACCGAGAGCTTCACCAGCATCGTCCTACCTCCTGCTCCCGGCGCGTTCGACGGCTTTGCGGAGCGCCCGGGCGGTCAGTACCCGCACGAGATCCTTCTTGTACTCGACGGAACCGCGCAGGTCGGCGGAGGGTTCCGCCGCCTCGGCGGCGAGCTCGGCGGCCCGCTTGATCCCCGCTTCGTCCGGCGCCTTGCCTTTCAGCGAAGCCTCGGCCTTCGTGGCCTTGATCGGCGTGAGGCCGACGTTGGTCAGGCCGATGCCCACCTGTTCACAGGCGCCGTTCGCGCCGAGCGTCACCTGCACAGCGACCGCCGCGGTGGCGAAATCGCCGACCTTCCGCTCGAGCTTCAGGTAGGCGCCGCCGCTTCGGGCGGCCGGGACGGGGATCCGGATCTCCACGAGGATCTCGTCGGGCTTCAGGCCGGTCTCGAACGGCCCCGTGAAGAACGAGGCGATCGGCATGCGTCGCTCGCCCTTCGGTCCGACGGCAACGATCTCGGCGCCGAGCGCCAGCATCGTGGCCGGGTGATCGTTCGCCGGGTCGCCGTGCGCCAGGTTGCCGCCGACGGTCGCGAGATTTCGCACGAGCGGATCCGCGATCACTTTCGACGTGTCGTGCAGGAGAGGGTAGCGGGTGCGGACGACTTCCGATTCCTCCAGCTCGGACTCGCGCGTCAGCGCGCCGATTCTCAGGAGCCCGTCGCCCTCGCGGATGCCCGACAGGCCCGGGATCGCGTTGATGTCGACGAGGTGGGCCGGGCTGGCGAGGCGGAGCTTCATCAACGGGATGAGGCTCTGGCCTCCGGACAGGATCTTGGCGTCCTCGCCGAGCTTCGACAGGAGCGCCGTCGCCTCGGCGATCGTGCTGGGAGCATGATACTCAAAGGCGGCAGGAATCATCGTGGGGTCCCCTTCCAGGTCAGCCGTCGTCTGAAACTGAGCGCACGCTACCGAGCGGCGGCGGCCATGTCAAGCTGGCGCCGCCCGCGTCGCGAGCACGAACCAGCGAACCGCGATCAGTGGTCGTGTCCGATGGCCTTGTGCAGCTCGGCGATCGGGACGATCCGGCCGTGGAGCGGCAGTACCTGATCGACCGCGAGGTTCAGGCGCCTGAGGTTCTCGGCGAGGTTCACCGAGAACGGGTTCGCGGCCGCCGGCGGCGGCGCGTTCGGGGCCAGCGGCGTGTAGGCGTCGGCTTCCACCAGCACCTTCTCCTTCGGCAGATACGCCATGATCAGCCCGGAGTGGTGCGTGTTACCGGCGATATGCAGGAGCTCGACGGTGCGCGTGCCGTCGGTCAACACGCGCTTGTCGCGCAGGCCTTCGACCACGCCCTTCTTGCCGGACTTCGCCAGCCGGTCGGGGCTCACGGTGGCCGGCGCGGCCAGCGCCTTTTCGAGGAACGCCTTGTTGACGTCGTGGGTGATCACGGTCACGCCCTCGGCCGCGATCGCGCGGAGCCCGCCGGAGTGATCGAAGTGGTGATGCGTCGCGACCACGTACTTGATCGGCTTGCTCGGCACGAGGCTCCTGACCTCGGCCAGCACGGCGGCGGCGCGCTCGTCGTTGAGCGGGCTCTCGACGAGAATCGCGTGATCCTTCATCTCGATCAGCGCGCTGTTGTGGCTGCCGCCGCTCAGGAACCAGACGCCGTCGGCCACCATCTGGGTCGTCACTCGCGCGTACGGGGTCGGTGTCTGGCGGATCGGGTCGGGGACGGACGTGTCGAGGGGCGCGTTGGGCTGGACGTCGCTCACCGTCAGCTCGAGCGCCGGATACCCACCGATCGTCTGCTTGATCTTCGTCGGGAACTTCACGCCGCCGAAGTCCTTGTAGTCCGAGTAGCGGATCTCGACCGGGATGTCCCCGAGCACGGCATGGGGAGCGACCGCGTCGATCCTCTCGACCAGGTTCTGACCGTCGACCGTGGCCTTCACGCGGAACTTGCCGGGCACCGCGAACGAGATCACGCGGCCCTGCACCGTGGCCTTGTTGGCCATCGCCGCCTTCACCACGCCGTGAGGCGTCGTCCACAGCTGGAGCTGCCGATCGGTCAGCGCGATCGGCGTCGGGTTGACGACGTCGCCGACCACGTTCCAGGCGAAGTCGCCGCTCATGACGAAGATCTGGCGCTGCTCACCGCGGACAGGCTGCCCGCCGCCCCCGCGCGGCGGGTCTTCGCCCTGCAGGCGCACGAGGTCGTCGCGGAGTGCCGGCGTGTCGTAGCCGGCCGCGCGCGTGTAGCTCTTCACGACGAATCGCGGCCACGGCCGATCCGGGCTGTAGTTCTGGCCGACCTGGAAGTTCACACCGAGACCCGAATACTGGATCGACTTGACGCCGGCGGCACCCATCGCCTTCGCGACAGTGTCGAGCGACGCGTCCTGCGCCGGGGCGGCGAGCGGCGATAGCAGCACGATGATCGCGGCAAGCCGGCTCAGGAACGTGCGCAGGCAGAGCCTCCTGGGCGACTGGATTGTGCAGCGGGGTGGTGGCGGGATGCTAGCAGCGCCTGCGGCTGGCGTCAAACGTCGGAAGCGCGTAAAGTTCGCCTCGCAGCACCACTCCGTCGCCTCGAAAGGAGCAGACCGTGAGCACTCAAGCCTCCGTCCCTACCGCCCGTGAAGTGGTCCGCGGGGTTGCGCCGAAGCTCATCGACCTGAGCGAGAAAGTGCTCTTCGGTGACGTCTGGGAGCGCCCGGGGCTCTCCAAGCGTGATCGAAGCTTCATCACCGTGGCGGCGCTCATCGCCACGTACCGGACCGATCAGCTGCCGGGGCACGTGGAGCGGGCGTTGAACAACGGCGTCACGCGTGAGGAAATCGGCGAGATCATCACGCATCTCGCGTTCTACGCCGGCTGGCCCGCCGCCATGACCGCCGGCACGATCGCCCGCAAGATCTTCGACGCGAGGAAGCCATGAAAGTCGGGTTCATCGGGCTCGGCACGATGGGGCGCCACATGGCGTCCAACCTCATGAAGGGCGGCTACCAGCTCGTGGTCAACGACGTGCGCCGCGAGGCGGCGGCGCCGCACCTGAAAGCCGGCGCGATCTGGGCCGACACGCCACGCGCGGTGGCCGAGGCGACCGACATCGTGTTCACCTCGCTTCCCGGTCCGGTCGAAGTCGAGGCGGTCGCCCTCGGCGAGCAGGGGCTGGGCGCGGGGCTCGCGGCCGGCAAGGTCTATTTCGATCTCTCGACGAACTCCCCGGCGCTCGTGCGCAAGATCCACGAGATCTTCAAGCAGCGCGGCATCCACATGCTCGACGCCCCGGTCAGCGGCGGCCCGCGCGGCGCCGAGTCGGGCCGGCTCGCACTCTGGGTCGGCGGCGACGAGGACGTCTTCAAGCGCAACAAGCCGGTGCTCGACGCGATCGGCGATCAGGCCTACTACGTCGGCCCCATCGGCGCAGGCTCGGTGGCGAAGCTCGTCCACAACTGCGCCGGGTACATCGTGCAGACCGCGCTGGCCGAGGTGTTCACGATGGGCGTCAAGGCGGGTGTCGAGCCGATCGCCCTGTGGAAGGCCGTGCGGCAGGGGGCGGGCGGCCGGCGCCGGACGTTCGACGGCCTGGCTGATCAGTTCCTGCCGGGGAAGTTCGATCCGCCGTCGTTCGCACTGCGGCTGGCGCACAAGGACGTCACTCTGGCGACCGCGCTGGGCCGCGAGCACAAGGTGCCGATGAGGCTGGCCAACATCACACTCGAGGAGATGACCGAGGCGCTCAATCGCGGCTGGGCCGAGCGCGACTCGCGCGTGGCGATGCTCCTGCAGGAGGAGCGGGCGGGCGTGCAGATCAAGGTGACGGAGGAAGCGATCCGCGAGGCCCTGGGGATCGACAAGACGCCACCGCGCTGAAGCGTTCGGCTCAGGGGATCAGCGGACCGTCGAGGCCGCGAAGTAAATTCGAGGCGCCCCGGCCCAGGCCGGGGCGCCGAACCTACTCGATCACCTGATCGGCCCGTCCCAGCACTGACGGTGGGATCGTGAGCCCGAGCGCTTTGGCGGTCTTGAGGTTCACGACAAGCTCGAATTTCGTCGGCTGTTCGACGGGGATATCCGCCGGCCGGGCTCCCCTCAAGATTCTGTCAACATGATTCGCGGCGCGTTTCACGAGCGCGTCAAGATCAGGCCCGTAGCTCAAGAAGGCACCGACGCGTACCCACGGTCCCCAGCCCGTCACGAGGGGGATCTGCTGCTTGTGGGCAAACTCCAGGATGCGGGAACGGTTGAGATTCATGAATCGCGAGGAAACCACCATCAGCGCCTCGGCACGTGCGCGTGTCGCCGATTGAAAGGCTCCGTCGAAGTCCTCGGGGCGTCTGGCTTCGAGCGATTGAATGCGGAGGCCGAGGCGACGCGCGGCCGTCTCGATGTCGCGATACTCTCCGTCGTGATGGTCGGGGTTCCAGAGCACCGCGACGCGCGTCAGCGAAGGGATCGCTTCTTTCAGAAGCTGCAGCCTCTTGCCGGCAGTCTCGGAGGAAACGAACGCGACGCCAGTCAGGTTGCCGCCGGGCCGGGCGAAACTGGTGACTATCCCCGCCTCGACGGGGTCTTGACTGGTGAGCATCACGACCGGGATTGTGCTCGTCGCATCCGCCACGAATGTCACCATGTCCCCGCCCAGAACTACGATCACATCGGGCTTGAGCGATACGGCCTCGCGCGCAAGCTCGCGGACTCGCTCCGGGCGGCCCCCGGCGTAACGATATTCGAGCGCGAGGTTCCGGCCCTCGACATAGCCGAGATCGCGCAGACCCGCGATGAGGGCGGCCAGGTTGGGATCGGTGGCGGGGGTATCGAAGAGGAGCACTCCAAGCCGCGCGACTCTTCCCGGCTGCTGCGCCTTGGCGTGCGGCGCAAGTACGAGGCTGACGGCGAGAACTATCGCGAGCCCGATCCTGCTCATGGACACCCTCGGGGAGCGACAGCTGGCGGGGAGTTCAATCCTCAGAACGAATCGGGCGCGGCGCCGATCGCGTCGAGCTCGGCGCGCGTGTACGCGCCCAGGCTCTTGAAGTTCAGCTCCGTGTAGTTCTTGATCCAGCGCATCGCGATCTTGAGGGCCTTGCGATAGCGCTCGTGCGTCTCGGCGCCCTGGCGCCGGGCGAGAATGTCGGCGAGCTCGTCGTTGAGGAGCCGCTTCACCAGCGCGAAGTCGTGCGCGGTGCCGGTGCCGGTCTCGCGCGCGCGGTGGATGATCCGCTGGGCGATCTGCGCGACCGACATCCGGCCGGTGGCGAGGTCTTCCATCAAGGCCGGGTGAATGCCGGGCTTGCCCTCGAGGCTGTCGATGCCCTTGGCGCCGCGGCCGCCGAGCCAGCCCTCGACGTACTCGATGAGCATCCGCGCGTTGCGCCGCGTGCCCTCCACGGTGATCGGGCCGTCGGGCGTCTTGATCGCGACCGGGTAATTGTCGGGGTTCGCCATCTGCTCGGTCGGCTTCCAGCCCGAGCCGATCAGCTTCTTGAACGGATCGCCGGCGGTCTTCATGTGGAAGATGTGGGCGACCCAGCCGCGGATGAAGCCCTGCTCGGCCTCCCACTGCTTGTCACCGCGGATCGCCTCGGCGGCGGCGCGATTGACCTCGGGGTCCTGGCTCGGCAGCGCGGTCGCCATGCCGCCGATCGGGACGGCGCCGCGCTTGAGGCTGATCGCCACCAGCCGGCGGAAAATGTTCGCCAGGAACGGCGTGGTCTTGATGTCGACGCCGAAGCGATCCGGCCACACCTGGGCGGGATCCGTCATGACGAACTCGAAGATCGACGCCTTGAGGTCCCAGCGGGCGGCGTTGAGCCCGGCCGCGTACGGGCCGAGCTCGTAGAGCATCTCCTCCATCTCGTACACGCACGGCAGTGACTCGACCAGGACGACGGCGCGAATGGTCGCGCGCGCCAGGAACGGAAGCTGTCGCTGGCTCAGGTCGAACAGATCGCGATACCAGCGGGCCTCGGCGGCCGCTTCGAGCTTCGGGAGATAGAAGTAGATGCCCTGGCCGCGATCGGCCTGGGCGCGCCCGGCGTAGAAGAGCGTGAGGGCGGTGCCCAGGAGCGCCGCGTTCACCGGCTTGCCGTCGATGGTGACGTCCGGCTCGTCGAGATGCAGACCGCGCTCGCGGTGCATGAAGAACGGCAGCTCACCGTCGGCGATTTTGTAGTTCCGGTTCCGCTCGCGGTCGACGAAGGTCAGCTCGCGGTTCACGGCGGCCAGGCGATTGTGCGCCGAGCGAACCGTGTCGATCAGCCGGTGGCCGCCCGAGTCCTCGTCGTCGTCGAGGTCGCCAGCGGCGCGCTCGCCCTCGGGCCCGGGATTGAGTGCGTTGATGAACATCGACGTGATCGAGCACGGCCCCGAGATCTCGATGCCCGGGAGCTTGAGGTCGTCGGGCACCGGCGGCACGCGCCAGGTGCCGGTGTTGGCTTCGCTCGCCGGCGGATGGCTTGGCGCGACGTGCTGCCGCAGCGCGCGCTCGAGGACCGCGAGCCGTCGCACGCGCAGATCGTGCGCGCGCGCGTCGAGCCGGTCATGGAGCGCGGTCAGGTAGTCGCAGAAGGCGGGCGTGAAGAGAGTCGCCGCCCCTTCCACCGGGGCAAATTTCACTCGCATCGACACAATCGAAACTTTTCGCATGGCGACCGCGCGGCTGTCAATGGCAGAATGCCCGCGGCTTTCCGGAATGGTCAGACGATTCCGCGGCATGGGCAAGGGGCGCAAGACCCGCCGCGCCCTCGAGCGTGGGGGCACGGGGCCGGCGCAGCGACTGCACGAGACCCTCGCGCGCTGGCCGGGTGTTCGGATCACGCCGATGTTCGGGCGGTGGGGCTACTTCGTCGGCGACACGCTCTTCGGGTGCTTCCCGGTGCGTGAGAAAGAGCGGGATCTCTGGATCCGGCTTACCGCCGACGACCAGCGCCGCGCGCTGTCCGACACGCGCGTTCGACCGCATCGTCGCTTCTCGCGCAAAGGATGGATCGAGCTGGACGTCGAAGGGATCGAGGACATGGGGCGGGCGGTGCGCTGGCTCCGGCGCGGCTATGTGGCGGCGGCGCGCGGCGTGGCTGACGAGCCGGAGAGCGGGGGCTAGGAGGCCGGCGCCTCCGCGTCGACCGGCGTTCCTTCCAGGGCTCGCGCGTCGATCCGATCGAACTTGACCAGCGGCATCAGCAGCCAGGTCAGCGCCGTCGCCGCGGCCGCGATCCACACCAGCCGCTCGTAGCCGAACACTTCATAGAGGCGAGCCCCCACGTTCTCGGAGAGCTGAACGCCCAGGTTGTACACCGACATGAGCGCGGCGAAGAACGTCGCCTCGACTCGCGGCGGGCACGCCCGGGCGGCGAGGTCGAGGAACGCGAGGTTGATGACCATGCTGAGCGCGCCGAACACGATCGTGATGATCAGCGCCGAGATCGTGTCGCGATAGAGGAGATAGCCGAGGGTCGTGACCACGCCGAGCGCGATCGAGAGATGCATGATGTGCTTGAGCGGCACGCGCCGGGACAGCGGCGCGTAGAGCAAGGCACCCACGACACCCGAGGCCGAGCCCAGGGCGGCCAGCCGGCCGATGAACTGCTGGCTGAACTTGAGCGTATCGGTCTGGTAGTAGAGGAAGGCCGGCCCGAAGGACGGGCTGAACCAGAAGAAGAAGATGAAGCCCGCCACCACCCAGACATCGCGGCCCCGCAGCGCGGCTCGAATCGCGCGCCACGTCTCGATGAACGCGGCGCGGTTCACGGGCGCGGGTGTCTCGCGCACGAACGACACGCCCATGCTCAGGGACATCAGCGGGAAGCACGCCGCCAGGAGAAACGCCGCGCGCAGGCTGCGCGTCTCCGCCATGTGGCCGCCGATCTCACCCACGAGCACGGACGCCAGGGTGATGCACGCCCACTGGACGGACTGAAACGAGCCGGTAAGGCCCAGCGGCCGGCCGCTCTCGACCATCATCGCGTCGGTGAGCACGTCGGTGAAGGCGAGGCCGAGCGCCATCACCGCGAAGAGCGCGACGCCCTCGATCACGGTGAACGTGAGCCCGAAGATGTCGAACGTCCAGATCTGTCCGGTCGCGATCCAGTTCCCCCACGCCAGCAAGAGGCCGGTAACCCCGGCGAGGGCGGACGTGAGCAGGAAGTAGCTCTGGCGCCGCCGCCCGAAGAGCGGGAGGAAGTCCGACAGGAGCCCATACAGCGGTTTGATGAACCACGGCACGACCGTGATCAGGCCGAAGTCAGCCACCTGGCCCGGGCTGAGCCCGCGGTCCTTGAGGACGATCGTGATGGTCTGGCCGGGCAGGTACCACATGCCCTGGGCGAAGTAGACGACGCCGAACAGGACCGCGAGCCGCTTCGCTTCTGGTGTCTTGAACGGGTTGAGCCGCTCGAGCGATCCGCGCATCCGCGGTCATGATACCTTTGGTCGCACGCCATGCTGTCGGTTTGTCCTCACGACTGTCCCTCGTGCTGCAGCCTCGTCGTGACCGTCGAGGACGGTCGGCTCACGTCGGTCACCGGCAACCCCGAGCATCCGTTCACCCGGGGCGTCATCTGCGGCAAGGTGCGCGAGTACGCCGAGCGCGTCCACTCGCCGCTGCGCGTGCGGACGCCGCTGCGCCGGGTCGGGCCCAAGGGCGCGGGCGAGCTCGTCCCGATCTCGTGGGACGAGGCGGTGGCGACGATCGCCGCGCGCTGGCGCGCGATCATCGCGACCGACGGCGCCGAGGCGATCCTGCCGTTCTCTTACGCGGGCTCGATGGGCCAGGTCCAGTACTACGCGGGCCACCCGTTCTTTCATGCGCTCGGCGCCAGCCGGCTCGACCGCTCCATCTGCGTCACGACGGCGTACGCCGGCTGGCGCGCGACCGTGGGCGCCGTCACCGGCAACGACTCCGAGCAGATGGTCGGCGCCGATCTGGTCGTGCTCTGGGGCGTGAACGCGTCGTACTCGACGATCAACGTCATGACGCTGGTGAAGCAGGCGCGGGCGCGCGGCGCCCATGTCGTGGCGATCGACCCCTACCGGACCCCGACCGCGCAGCAGGCCGACGAGCACTTGATGGTGCGTCCCGGCACCGACGCCGCGCTCGCGCTGGCCGTCATGCACGTGCTGGTGGCCGAGCGCCGGGTCGATCGCGCCTACATCGCGCGTGCGACCCTCGGGTTCGATCGCCTCGCCGAGCATCTGCGCGCGTACTCGCCCGACACCGTCGCGCCGATCGTCGGGCTCGAGGCCGACACGATCGTGCGCTTCGCCCGCCGCTACGGCGCCTCGCCGCGGACGTTCATCCGCATCGGCATCGGCCTCTCGCGTCACGAGAACGGTGCGATGACGTGCCGAACGCTCGCGTGTCTTCCGGCGCTGACCGGCGCCTACGCCGATCCGCACGGTGGCGCCTTGCTGTCGACGGGGGGTGCGTTCGGCTTCGACTACTCGGTGCTCGAGCGGCCGGATCTGATGCCCACGCCGGCGCCGCGGATGATCAACATGATCCAGCTCGGTCGGGCGTTGACGGATCCGACCATGACGCCGCCGGTCCGCTCGCTCTACGTCTACAGCTCGAACCCGGCCGCCGTCTGCCCGGACCAGACGCGCGTCCTGCGCGGGCTTGCGCGCGAGGACCTGTTCACGGTGGTCCACGAGCAGGTGATGACCGACACGGCGCACTACGCCGACATCGTGCTGCCGGCGACGACCTCGATGGAGCACCTCGACCTCTATCGCTCCTTCGGCCAGCTCACGGTCCAGCTCGCGCGACCCGTCCTGCCGCCGCAGGGCGAGGCCAAGTCGAACTGGGAGGCGATCGGGCTCCTGGCCCGCGCGATGGGCGTGGCGGAGACGCACTACGCGAAGGGCGACGAGGGACTCATGCGCGAGTTTCTATCGAAGGGCGATCCCAGCGTGCGCGGAATCACCTGGGATCAGCTCGTGCGCGACGGGTGGGCGAGGGTCGAGCTCCCGCGGCCCTACATGCCGTTCGCAGACGGCGCGCCGACCCCTTCGGGCAAGGTCGAGTTCTATTCCGCGTGGCTGGAGCGCGAGGGATTGCCCGCGTTGCCCACGTACATCCCGCTCGCCGAAGGCCCGGACAATCGCGAGCTGACGGCGCGCTTCCCGCTTCAGTGCATCGTCCCGCCCAACCGGTTCTTCCTGAACTCGTCCTTCAGCCAGTCCGAGCTTCTCCGACGGCGTCAAGGCACCGCGACCGCGATGCTGGCCGCTTCCGACGCGTCCGCGCGCGGCATTCGCGACGGCGACAGCGTCCGGGTCGAGAGCCCGCGCGGCTCCGCGCGCTTCACGGCGCGCATCACGGACGCCACGCGTCCCGGCGTCGTCGTGATCGAGGGAATCTGGTGGCATCGCTTCTCGCCGGGCGGGCTCGGGGTCAACGCGCTCACGAGCGATCGCGTCGCCGACCTTGGCGGCGGGCCCGCGTTTCACTCCAACCTCGTTCAGGTCTCCAGGGCTTAGCTAGCGGTCGAGGTCGTGGGTCGCGGCGACGAGTGGATGGCCGTTGGTCGGGGGCACGGGCCCGAAGGGCGGCGCGGTGCGCACCATGACCATTCGCAGCAGGACCGGCAGGACGACGACCGCGGCGATCAGGCTCGTGGCCGTGCCCAGCGTGAGGAGCAGACCGAGACCGAAGATGCCGCGGTGATCCGCGATCATCAAGCTGCCGAAGCCGACGATATTCGTGAGGCCATTGACGAACACGGCCAT
>CAYVHH010000582.1:0-9972 GCA_964450175.1 uncultured bacterium
TCGGCTACGACATCGAGGAGATCGGCCCGTTTCTCGACGGGGTCGAGGCCTCGGCGCGTCGGCTCTGCGTGGCGGTGCTCGTGTCGCCGTCGCCTCCGTATCTGGCCGAGCCCTTCTGGCCTCCCGTCCACGGGGAGGCGCGCATTGCGCTGCCGGGCCTCAGCGAGTTTCTCGTGCTGCTACTGGCGCGCCGGCGTCTCTTCGAGCTGCGCCTGTGCGCGCGCGATCCGCTGACGCACGCCGAGCCCGAGGGCCCGCTTCGGTGGCTCTACCAGCAGCTCTTCATCACACCCGATACCGCGAAGGGGCAGCGCCTCGCCGCGCTGGCCCGCGACGCGATCACGAGCCGAGACGGGCGCTGGGCGCTATCGTGGAAGCCGGTGCCCGTCGGGATCGTCACCTGGCGCCCTCGCGACTAGACACTGGAGGAAGAGATGCGCGATCCGCAGGCCCTCATGAGCACCGAGCAGCTCGCGAAGATCCTCGGGCAGCCGAGCCTACGTATTTACGACTGCACGACCTATCTCGAGCCGCCGCCGCCCGGCAGCGACGATCCGTACGTCGCGGTGCCCGGGCGGCGGACGTTCGAGGAGGCGCACATTCCCGGCGCCGACTTCCTCGACTTGCAGGGCGAGTTCTCCGATCCGACGACCCGCCTTCGCTTCATGATGCCGGCGATCGCGCCGCTCGAGGCGGCATTCGGGCGTCACGGGCTCGCGGGAGACAACCGGGTCGTGCTCTACAGCATCGGGTCGATGATGTGGGCGACGCGCTTCTGGTGGATGCTCCGGTCGCTCGGCTTCGATCGCGCGGCCGTCCTCGATGGCGGCTTCGACAAATGGAAGGCCGAAGGCCGGCCGACCGAGGCCGGACCGGCTCGCGGCTATCCGCCGGCCACTTTCAAGGCCGCGCCGCGCCCGGGCCTCTTCGTCGACAAGCGCGCGGTGCTGGCGGCAACCAAGGACCGCTCCACCGTGATCGTCAACGCGCTCGGTCCGCAGTTCCACAAGGGCCTGGAGCCCAGCCGGTACGGGCGGCCCGGCCGGGTCCCGGGCAGCGTCAACGTGCCGGCGGCGAATCTCGTGAACGCCGCGCAGAAGGACTTCACGACCCTGCCGGACGCCGAAGCCAAGTTCGCGGCTCAGGGCGTCAGCAAGGACAAGCGCGTCATCTGCTATTGCGGCGGCGGGATCTCGGCCACCATCGACCTGTTCCTGCTGCACCAGCTCGGCCACGACTCGCTCACGCTCTACGACGGCTCCATGGGAGAGTGGGCGACGGACCCATCGTTGCCGATCGAAACGGACTGACCCGGAGGAGAGCATGACGGCCACCGACATCAAGGGACTCGGCGTGTCCACGACGTCGTCCGACGCGCTGGCCGCGTACGAGCGCGGGCTCGACCTGTTCCTGCGCTGGCGCGGGGGAGCCGCGGAAGCGCTGGACGCGGCGGCGCAGAGTGATCCACGGTTTGCGCTGGCCCACTGCACGAAGGCCTATATCGCCTGGCGCATGGGTCGCGCGGACCTGGCGACCGCGGCGGCGCGTCAGGCGACGGCGGTGGCCGATGACGCCCGCCACGAGCGCGAGCGCCTGCACGTGCGGGCGGTCGATTCGATGGAGCGCGGCGACCACGCCGCCACGTATGACGTCCTGGGCCAGATCGCCGCTCGGTACCCGACCGATCGAATCGCCGTGCGCATCATCGGCTTGAACTGCATCACCCAGGGCAATTATCGCGGCGGCATCGACATCGCGCGTCGCAGTCTCGAGGCGAGCCCCGACGAGCCGCAGTACCAGACGATGCTCGGCTTCTTCCTCGAGCAGTCCGGGTACAACGACGAGGGGCTCGCGATGAGCCTGCGCTCACTGGCCCAGGACCCGACCAGCCTCTACACGTACCATGCGGTCGGCCACGCCTATCAAGCCCGCGGCGACTATCCCAACGCGCTCGAGACGTTCGAGCGCGCGGCGTCGCTCGAGCGCTATCCGCACGTCCTCTGGCACCTGGCCGAGGCGCAGGCGCTCCTGGGGCACGATCGGATGACCCGCGACTACTGGGCGTCCACCGCTCCGCCGCTGCCGCTCTACGAGCGTATCGAGCTTCTCTGGCGCCTCGAGCTGCTGCGCGGTACGCCGGTGGACTCCGCGATCTGGCGGGACCTCGCCAAGCAGGGCGAGCGGGTCCTCGCCGAGTACGCGGACTGGCAGACCACGTGGATGCACCACTGGCTGGGCGTGGCCTTCGCGCGCGCCGGAGACTGGACGAGGGCCGGGCGGCAGCTCGAGCGGCTCCGCCGGATGCCGGCGGGACGCCCCAGCGGCCACTGGTCGACCCTGGGCGTCGCGCTTCTCGAAGGCGAGATGGCCATCGTCAAAGGTGATCTCGAAGCCGCGGTCCGGCTCATGGCGCCGGCGATCGATGCCCTGCACACCATGGGCGGCGGCAGCCGAGAGCAGAAAGACATTTTTCGCGACGCGTTCATGGAGCTGCACCGCCGTCTCGATCACGTCGAGCGCGTGATCGAGCTGGCGCATCAGCGCCTGCTCGCCAATCCCAACCACGTGCAGTCGCTCGCGGCGCTCGCCTGGGCCTACGAGCGCAACGGCGACGCCGCCCTGCATCGCCAGGCCTGCCGCCAGCTCGTCCTGAGGGCCGCGGAGGCGGGACTGGCTCCGGGCGCGCCCGAGCTGACGGCCGCTCGCCGAGTGCTCGAAACGACCGCCTGACCGCGACCGGCGCGGTTCTCGTGCGCCTCCCATTCCTCCTTAACGTGGTCCCGGTACACGGAGAGAGAGGGAGAGCGGCGACCGCGAGATAGTCTCGACGCTTCATCCGCCGAGTCGACCCGCGAGCCGGCCCGGTCTCAGGGCGGCGGGTTTCGCGCGCGTGGGCGAGCGCGCCGGTGTCGGACGAGCGCGGCGGCGACAGCCTCGTTGTTCTGTTCGATCGCGTCGGAGATACCACCCAGGAGCGCCGCGACGAGCGCGATGACGAACGCCCGCGGGTCCTCGCGCCGCTCGCCCGCTTCCGACAAGAAGTCCGCGAACGGCACCTCTGCGAAGTGCCAGTCGCGATAGACAACGCGCAGCTTGTCGATGACGATCCGACGGATCTCCTCCTTGCTGAGGCCGACCGCGGATCTGCGATCGGCCTCGTCCTGACTCCCGGACTCCGAGCCGGGATCACGCGGCATGGTGGGCGGCATGGGTCGCATGGCGCCGGTCGACGTACGTCGTGAGCAGGGCGAAGACGAATCCGAGAATCACGCCGTACAGCACGTGCTCGATCAGGGACGCCAGTGCGACGGGCTTCATCGTGTCGATCCCTGCGGAAGACAAGGGCACCTTCCCGAGCAACGCCGGTACCACAATCAGCCCGCTCAGGATCCACCAGGCCAGGCCGTACAGCCCGCCCCACACCATCAACCGCGGCTCGTTCGGCGTCTGGGCGCTGACCAGCCAGCCGAAGATGCCACCGATGACGATGGTGTAGACGAGGCTGGCGATCCCGCCGGCCATCCAGCCATGGGAACGGAACGCCTCGGCGGCGACCATCAGCATGGACGTCTGCTCGCCGTCCGCCAAGGTCGTCTTGAGGAATAGGGCGACAAGGGTGAACACGACACCGGCGATCAGGCCGGCCACGAGACCCGTTCCGATTCTCTTTTCCATCACGAACCTCCTGCTATTGCTTTCGCGCCGACTACCTGTGCGCCGCGTCCCGCGCCTTCACGATCTGCTGAGCTCGAAGCTGGTCGTTGACGCGATTCACGGCCAGCACCTCGGCGGTCATGCGCCGCGCGGCGGTCACCGTGTTCCTGGGCTTGGCGGTCATGTCGACCGCCAAATCCTGAGCCGAGCTCGGAGCTGCATGCCGAGGCCAACCATCGCCAGGGATGTCACGAGCGCTGCGACGACCGTCTTCATGTCGGTCCCTCCTTCGAAGAGCGTGGCAGGCGAGTGTGAGAGGAGCATGAAGATTGGCTGAGAAGTCGGGCGGCGGCGATCCCGTGATTCTCACCCGGCTCTCACGGCGTCCTCATCCGGTCTCGCTACGATGACAGGTGACAAGCGATGTTGAAGCGAGTAGACGAGCTGCTCGGATTCACGATCCACGCGATCGACGGAGATATCGGGCGCGTGCACGACGTCCACTTCGACGATCGGCACTGGACCGGCCGCTATCTCGTCGTCGACACTCGACACTGGCTGCCGGGCCGGCGCGTCCTGCTCTCGGTGGCCTCCGTGCGCACCGCGGACTGGACGCATCGCGAAATCGCCGTCGCACTCAGCCGTGAGCAGATCAGACGCAGTCCCGGCGTCGATAGCGACCTGCCGGTCGGCCGACGGAGGATCGCGCTGTTCCGGGAGTGCTACACGTTGCCGTACTACTGGGCGCTCGGCGGATTCCTGTGGGCCCCCGGCACCGGCGGGCCGCGCGCCGCGTTCGCGCGGAGCATCGGGCCGTCGCGAGACGTGCGCCGACGCCCAGGCGATCCGCAGCTGAGGAGCGCGCGCGTGCTCCGCGGCTACGGTGTCAGGGCCATCGACGGCGAGGTCGGCCACGTCGACGGCCTTCTGATCGACGACCGCTCCTGGGTGCTTCGCTGCGTCGCCGTCAACACGCGGCACTGGCGGCCGGGAATACGCGTCCTCGTCCCGTCGGAGTGGATCGCCTGGGTGAGCTGGATCGAGCTCATGGTTCACATCGACCTTCCGGTCGAGCGGGTCCTGAATGCGCCGCCCTACGAGCCTTCGGAGCCGATCACCGGCCCCGACGAGGCACGCGTGTCGGCGTACTACGGACCCTCCCACCAGCGACACGACCTGCGAATGGCCTGAGCGCCTCGTCGCACCATCCCGTCGAGCGCCTCGAGCGATCGGACGCGGCGTTGATCGATCCCTCAGCTTTGCGCGGGCCCGCCGGGCGACCCACCTTAAGCCTCGGAGGAGGCCTGGCTGAAAACGCGCCGGGCCGCGAGCGGCTACCGAGCCCGGCCGAGCATGTCGCCAATCCCGCGGATCGTGTGGACCAGTGGTCCGCCGCCGCCCTCTGCTCGCTCACGGCGATCAGCACCCTCACGTCGATGCTCCCTCGATCACGCGTAGCGCGCGGAGCGCGAGGCGGCCATTGGACTCGCTGGCTTCGGACGCGCGGCTACACTATTCTTCGCGGTGAGCCCGCCCTGGAGCGAACGCTCGCAGGAACGCGGAGCACGGGAGGCGACGTCGTGACACCAGCGCCCGACACCCGGGACAAGCCGTTTCGTGTCGATGAGACGACGATCGACGAGCTCCACGCGGCGATCAGATCTGGGCGGACCACGTGTGTCGCGGTCGTCCAGCAGTACATCGACCGGGTGCGCGCCTACAATGGAGTTGCCAGCCTGCTCGTGACCGAGGACGGCGGCCCGGTCCCCGCGGTGAAGGGCGCCGTGCGAGCATTGGCGCCGCTGCGTTTTCCCACGGAAACCGTCAAAGCCTCGACGGTGCTGCCCGATCTGCACAAGTACAAGGGCCCGGCCCTCGAATTCGGGCGCATGGAGGCGACGGCGTCAGACCCGTCCGTGCCGCAGCAATACGGCATGATCATCGGCCAGCCGAATGCGGGGCAGGTGAATGCGCTCGCGACCCTCAACATTCGCGGCGAACGATCCGTGACGTGCCGTGGCGATTTCGACCGCCATCCGTCGGCCGGACCGCTGCCGCCGGGCGCGCCGGCCGTGTGCGAGATGTTCCGCCGACTTCCCGATGCGCTCGAGCGTGCCGCCGAGCTTGACGCGACGTATGGACGCCACCCCGACCTCGGGGCGATGCCGATGTACGGCGTCGTGTTCTCGTTCAAGGATCCGTTCGACACCAAGGATATGCGCACCACCGCGGGCGGAGACGCGCGCTACGACATCGACTTTCCGGCGCGCGATCACGTGCTGGTCGAGCAGCTCCGCAACAAAGGCGCGATCATCTTCGCCAAGGCGGTCAACACCGAGTACAACGGGCGCGCCGGCAATCCGGGCGGGCGCCACGCGCCGGAGAGAGTGTTGCCGTCGACCCTGGGTTACCAGCGCAGCACGTGGGGCGGCAACCCGGCGAATCCGTACGACACGACACGCGCGGCCTCGCTCGGCTCGAGCTCCGGGTCCGGCGTGTCGGTCAGCGCCAATCTGGTGATGGCCAGCCTCGGCGAGGAGACCCGCGCATCGTGTCGGGGCCCGGCCAATCACAACGCGGTGGCGCTGATTCTCCCGCACAAGTCGATGCTCGGGTTCAACGGCGGCGCGATCGGCGCCGACATCTACTGCGATCGCAGCGGAATCCTCTGCCGGACGCTGGCCGATTGCGCGAAGGTGCTCGATGCGCTGAAAGATCCCGTCCACGGCTACTACGACCCACGGGATCCCTACACGACGGTCCCGCGCTCGTCGGTGTTGAGCACGTCGTACGCGAGCCATGCAAGCGCCGCCGGAACGGCGGGCGCGCTCGGGGGCGTGCGTATCGGCGTCGTTCGAGAATCGATGGTGTACGCGCCCGGGTCGAAGACCGAGGAGCCGATCGTCAGCGCCGCCGCGCGGGAGATCAAGACGATCCTCGGCGGCCGCCTGGGGGCGATGCTCGTGGAGTCGTCGGATCCCCTGTGGACGCGCGATCCCGACCTCGAGGCGATGGCGACGGATTTTCGGCGCGCGCTCGCTCGGCTGGTCCCCGTCATCATGCCCGACCTGCTGTTCAGGCTCGGACGGGACGGGCGCCCCCTGTTCAAGGAATTCGCGGCGGCGATCGCGCCGACCGAGTTCGCGCCCGGGAAGATCTTCGGCACGGGCACGCTGCAGCCGATCGACTATTGCGTCGCGCTCGCGGAAGGACGGGTCGCGCCGCCGGCCAATTTCGACATCGCGACGATCCAGGAGCAAGAGCTCGCGATGGCGTTCAGATTCCACGTCCCGCAGTACCTGAGCCGCCGGGCCGCGGACTGGCAGGCGCAGGGCTTCACCGAGACGCTCGTCGACTTTGCCGCGCTCAACGCGCGATCCAAGTTCTGGGGCGACGACGGTCGCGCCGCGTTCAAGAACTGGGAAGAGGTGACGGACCCGCGCAATCCCCTCGGCCGGCGGCAAGGTGTCGACGAGCGAATCATGCTCCGCGAGCTGTTGCGCCGGGTGGACATGATGGTCCTGATCGAGAACCGTCTGGACGCCCTGGTCCGTCTGCACACGCCATTTCCGCCGGGACGGATCGGCGGGGCCTACCAGCCGGGCCTGCCGGGCAATCTGCGCCTGGAGACGTTCTACGGACCGAACGCGGGATTGACGGAGGTGCTGGTGCCGGCGGGCTACGTGACGACCGTTTACGATCCGGTCTTCACGCTCAGCCCGGACGGCCTGCGCTATGTGCCCGTGCCCTCGGACACGCCGACCGCGATTCCCGAGCCGGGCTTGCCCTTCTCGCTGGTGTTCCGGGCCGAGCCCGGCCGGGAGGACGTCCTGCTGACGATCGCCTCGGCGTACGAAGCGGCTTCGAAGCGCCGCGTGCCGCCGCCGGCCTTCGGGCGCCTCTAGAGCCCGCGGTCTGCGCGCAGCGTCTCGACGAGCGTCGCGAGCCGCGGCAGCTGGTCGAGCCGATCGACGAGCTGCTCGACTTGGGCCACGCCCGCGGGGCTCAGCACCACGCCGGCCAGCTCGCGGAACTTCGCCCGGATCTCGTCGTCACCATATGGATCCTGGTAGTCGCCGCGCGCGCTCTCGCGAAGCCGCGTGACCTGCCGGCCGTCGGTGAAGGTCACCGTCACTCGCGCGGGTTTGAGCCGCGGCACGGCGGCGCTGAGATCGGGATCCTCGCGCACCGTGACCCGCCGGCGAAAGGCCGCGATCGCCGGCTCGCGGACGACCTCTTCCGTGAACGCGTGATATCCCGCGTTGCCGCGCAGGACCATTGCCGCGGCCGCGTGAGGCAGCGAGTACTTGGCCGCGAAATAGTTGATCGGGTTCGGCTCGCGCATGTTCGCGGCGAAGCGATACGTGGCCACGTCGATGCGCTCGATGCTCGCGGGTTCGGGCCGAAGATCATCGAGGATGTCCTCGAGCGCGTCCAGCGCCGCATAGATCGGGTTGCAGCAGGCGCGCAGTCTGAAATAGTTGCGGGCGATCTCCCAGCGTTGGCCCAGCTCTTCCGTCACGGCCTCAGCCCGGAATCCGTCGCCGACCAGCTGGCCGAAGGATTCTTCGATCGCGTTCGGCTGCGCGGCGACACCGGCCATCGCCAGCTCCGGTGCCAAGGCTCCGGCGAAGCCGCTCATCCCGCCGGCGAGGTTGAGCGCGGTCGCGCCCGCGACGGCGTTCGTGTACCCGGGCGTGAGGAGAAGGATCGCGCCGATCCGGAGGGCGAGGCTCGTCTGCTCGCCGCTCAATCGGCGCAGCCGTGCCCCGGCCGCCACCGCGCCGAGTAGCGGTGCCTGGCCGTTCTGATGCGCGAGCGGACGCGCCGTCAGGCCTGCCCCCAGCCGCGCGGCGACCTCGTAGCCGACGATCAACGCGGCGAGCGTCTCGCGCCCCGATCGGTCGAGCCATTCGGCGCTGGAGAGCGCGGTCGGCAAGACCTGCACGGCGCCCTGACAGGAGACGTATCGATGCCCCTCGCAGAGCTCGATCGAGCGGCCCGCCAGGCCGTTGAGCAGGGCCGCCGTCCGCGGATCCGTCGTCGGCCATTCCGGCGCATAGACCGTGGCGCCCCGACCGCCGGTCGCGGTCAGTCTCGCCCGCGCGCCGGCAACCTCGGGTTGCACGGAGCCGGCGAGAATCACGCCGAGCGTGTCCAGCAGCACGAGCTTGGCGTGTTCTCGAACCGCGCCGGGTATGGCGTCCCACGACGTCGTTGCGGCGAAGTTCGCCAGGGCTTCGATCTGTTCGCCCATCACATTCTCCGTTGCCGTCTCGGGGTCTGGTGGCGGAATGATAGCGGTCTTCGGCGCCCTCGAGCGCCGGAAGCGTGGCGTCGGTGTGCGGCGGCCGAAGAAGGGTTAGACCGAGCGGCCGGGCGAACGCAACGGTTCCTCGGCCTCGCGTCGGGGCGGGAGGCCGAGAAGCTTCGCGAGCTCGGCGAGGGCCGATTCCACCTGGGCCGCGATCTGCTCGGTCTCGGCGACCGAGCGCTGATACGGATCGTCGATGAACGCCTTTCGCGGGTTCAGGAGCGCGCCGAGCATCACGACCTTGTCGAGATGTTGCGGGAACGCGGCTCGCAGCGCGACGAAATGTCGCGGCTCGAACAGGACGACCAGGTCGCTATGTCGAAGCATCGCCCCGTCGAGGGCTTGCGAGCGATGGTCGGCGAGGCTGATCCCCCTCGCGGCGGCGACGGTCTGCACGTTGTCCGGCGCCCGCCGGCCCTCCCGAGAGATGAACCCGGCGGAGGCGACGTTCGTCGTCGGATACTGCCTCTCCCACAGCGTGGCGGCCAGCGGGCTTCGACAGATATTGCCGGTGCAGACGAACAGCAGTCTGGCCGACGCCCCGTGTGCGCCGAGCCGTGGCACGTTGGCGGCGTGCTGCCGCAGCGCGGCCTGCGAGTCTGCCCAGGCCTGGCGGCGGCCCTCCAGGACGGCGCGCTTTTCCTGGAGAAACAAGACGCTGCTCTTCATCAAGGGCCGGGGATCGGTCCAGGTGAAGTGGTCCCAGCTTTCCCGCCCGGTCAGCAGTCTCAGAAACGACAGGAGCTCGACGGACCGCGAGATTCCCGACCGTCTGATCTGTCGGCCGATCCAATCGAGATCCAGCGGAACGAGTCGCGTGTAGTACGGCGCTTTGTACTTCGGCTGGGGACCGGGATCGGTGTCGGTCGCGAGGCGTTACATGTCGAGAATGGCGTGCCGTCGAGCGCCGGGCACACGTAGAATGTCGCCGGCGCCCGCATGCTCGAGAGCACTTCGTGTGCGACCGTGAGCTGATTGCGCAGGCCGTCGTCGAAGGTCAGGGT